>NZ_JANVFC010000001.1:149971-340431 GCF_025195005.1 Vibrio sp. NC2 | reverse complement strand
TAGGCTCACATCGATAGTTTCTTCAGCTAGTTTCGCTTCAAGCTCTGCACGTTGAAGTGCGTCTTTGCGAGCTGCGATCGCTTGTTGAACAGCACCTTTCGCTTTGTTGATCTCTTGACCAGCAGTGCGACGCTCTTCAGGTGGAAGTTTACCTAGGCTTTGTAGTTGAAGAGTGAGTTCACCCTTCTTACCTAAATACTGAACTCGCACTTCATCAAGTGCGACTAACGAATCTGCTGTATCAATAGCAGTCGTTGCATTAGCAATGATCTCTTCTAGATGTTGCATCATTTCCTCATCTACCAGTTGGTAGTGTCCGTATCGGATGATTAGTTTTTTTAGATAGCTACACATAGTAATCAAACACGCTACCAATGCCAAATTGAATCGCTAAAAGAGCAAGTTATTGACTAAAAACACGGCAAATTTAACAGGATATTAATGAGGAATAGGAAGAAGTGGAACAATTACCGGTTCCACTTGTTTATTTTAAAGTGAGTGGCACTCAAAAACTAAAGTGAACTAGGTTCTAGAATTAAAGCGAATAGCGCTCAAAAAATAAAGTCAGTAGCGCTCAAAGACTAAAGCGAGCGGTGTTCTAGATCTGAAGTGAACGGTACTCTCGATCTCGAGTGAACCGAGCTCTAAATCTGAATCGAACAAACGCTGTTTTTGCCTGCGTTTTTTGCTAAATAAACGGACTCATCGGCGGCTTTAACCAACTCATTCATGGACTCGAATTCTTGGGTTATTTCAGCTACACCGACACTAATACTGCCAATCCAAACTTGATTACTGGTTTCAACCTCTAATTCAGACACTTTCTGTCGAGTCGTTTCCGCGATGTGCATACCGCCTTTAAGATCGGTGTCAGGGCAAATAACGAGGAACTCATCGCCCCCTAATCGACACACAATATCGTCATTGCGAAACGCATTTTTCAGTTCACGCGAGAGAGTTTGTAGCACCAAGTCACCTGCATCATGGCCACTGGTGTCGTTAATGCGCTTGAAGTGGTCGGCATCAATCATGATGCACACTAAAGGCATGCCCAGTTCTTTGGAATCTTGCCAATGTAATGCTAACTGTTTAAAGGCACTACGACGGTTGGGTAATTTAGTGAGTGAGTCTGTTAACGACAGTTCTTCGAGTTTCTTGTTCGCTTGTTTTAACTCTGCCGTCCGTTCCTCAACTTTGTCTTCGAGTAACTGGTTGAAGCGTAACAACTGTTTGTTGCGTTCAGAGACCTGCTCAAATAAGCCTTTCAGAGCGGCTAATAAAGGGAGGGTTGACGAGTCTCGCTGCTTTTCTTCTGCCTCAAAGGCTTCTAGGGGTGTTGCGCCCTCTTCTACGGCGGCCATTTGTCGCGCCATGTTTTGATCAATGCCGAGGATGTGATAAGCAAGCCAATGGATCAAGAAATCCAGTAACTGCCGTGCTGACGACTGATCTTCTTCCAAGATGAAGGCTTGCATGCTGTAGATATCTCGCATAAATACACGATGCACTTTGATGTGCTCTTCAATGTGTAATTCATACACTCCACAATCTCTCATCAAAGATTCTTCTTCTTTAAAGTGAAATTCGGCATAACGTGTGAGATCGCGTAAAGCGACGCTCATGTCGTCTATAGAGATAGTATTCTCTGACAGCAGGTTTCCGTAGTGGTTGATAAAACCAACAAGGTATTGATGTTGTTCGTCTACGACGCCAATGCCTGTTTCAAAGTTATTATCCCAATTAAATGAATTCATAAATCCCTTAGGGCCGATACCACCAGCATGCTTCACATGCATATTCGGAGGTTATAGATACTGGAAAAAATATAACCATTTTACCTATAGGTTTATTCGATTGTTTGATCCACTTTATAAAAAGACGACTTTGAACATTCTAAATATGGCTCATCTTAAATTTGAGACGTTCCCCTCAACAGGAACGCCCCACGAAACCAATGCTAACTTTTCGGGAAATGCTAACTTGTTGTAAAGACTAAAAATAGTATTCCAACGCCAGTTCAACAAAGTCATCCTTACGAGCGAAGAACAACAAGTCTTCTGGGGTTTCGTTCTCAAACAACCAAGCGTTTAATCGCCACTTGAGATTGTTGTTGATGCGGCTTGATGCTTCCAACTTAGCACTGTAGACATCGCTGTTATCTAAGTCTTGAGTGATGCCTGTAAGTACTTCGGTGCCGTCTTCATCGTTCAAGGCGAAACGTGCCCCAAGGAACACATCGTTTTGACCGATGGTTTGGGCGTTGTTGCCTCGGCTGTCATACAGGTATTCCGCAATGAAGCCAATGTCCCAATAGGACTCAAGCGCTCCAACCCATGTGTATTCAAAGCCTGTTGCTACGCCTGTGTGGTTGTCGTAGCTGTCGCGATAAATGCTTTCCAGCTTCCATAACCAATCACCGATAATACCCTGCACATCGAGTCCGAAGTGCTGCATTTGCGCGTAATACGGCTTGAGTTCATTGCCTTCTACACGATAATAAGGGTCGCGATTTGTGCCGCCTAAGTAGCTTAAACCGACATCCCAATCACCGTACATTTGGCTATAGCGCAGTGCCACATCAACATGCTTTTCTTCTCTCGACGATTCGTAAAGCGCATCGTCCGATACAGGTACAGTCGGCCTTAAGCGACCGTCTTCCCCAGCGAAGGTACGCTCACGAAAATACGGCAGTAACATGGCATCGATGGTTCCCCAGTCTTTGATTGAGGTGAAGTGCACCATAGGCTGACCTAACTTCGACTCACCATCGACCGATTCAATGGCATCGGTTTGATTGACCACATCGACCAAATGCGCCGATTCGGTTACGCCCCAGAACACCTTGCCGACACCGGCTCGCAGTTCGTAGTCATCCCAATACGTGAGATACAGAGCTTCACGAACGTCGCCATGGGTTCGCTCATCGTCTTCGCTGTCTAGGCGGTAAAACGGCGTGAAGGTAAAGCTACCATTGCCCTCTTGTTGTTCCCAATAAAACTCTGGTTGTAACACCAGCGAGCTTTGCCCTTTATCTTGCCCTTGCAAGCCGTCGCTAAAGAACTGCCTGTGTTCAAGGTTAACCTGCCCTGCGAGCTCCGGGGTGACCTGTTCTACGAATTCAGAGCTAAAACCAGCCGCAACACATGGCAACGACACCTGCATAAGCCCAACTGTCGCTGCCAAGGTTAAAGATAACTGCGTTCCTGTTAACACAATCCTTTTCATATTCTTGCCTTACTTTGCACGTTTGAGTGTGTTTTTCTGGAAATCTTTGTCCTTAAGACCTGTCTGGAAGGCTAAGTCTGTCGTGGTTAGTACCGTGCTCTTGCCTGTTTGGTGGTTTTGCATCGACATAGTGTGCGCGCGCCAGTATTGGTTTAGGTATTGTTTGTAGTCTTGGAACGAGAGGGTTTTCAGCAATGCGCCTTTACGGTCGTAAAACTCAACCTGAACAGGGCGGTAATATTGTTGGTCTAGCCATACCTTCTGCATGGTGTAGCCTGAGTTTTTGTCGGTCGGAACTTGCTCCAAGACAAAGGTATCGACGCCTTCAATTTTGGCATCTTCAATGTAGTTAAAGGTGTACTTTCCTAACTCGAACGAGCTCAAGTCTTCGTAAGCAAATTCACTGCCCATAAACGGGCCCGATTTGTTGCGCGAAGAGATGCGTTTTACGCGTTTCAACGCAGGCAAGTACAGCCATTGGTCATCCGATTTAGAGATGTGTGAATGGTTCAAAAAAGCCGTGCCTTTTACGTCGCGTGGCTCATCAAAGATGGTCAGCCCTTTATCGCCATCGTCATCCACTTCTAACGACTTCAATCGCATTAGACGCGAGCTGCTTTCACCTTGTTTGTTGCGAAGTAGCATTTCCATGGTCGCAACTGAATCGCCCCACCCTAGATCAACGGCTTTGCGTTGCTCGGCAATTTCTAAGCCTTTCGCAGGGTCTGCTAACACTGGGAAAGCCGCGAATGCGCCGATTGTTAACGTGCCGACGGTTAATGAGCTGACGGAAAGTAATGTGGTAACGAATGATTGTTTAACGCTTTTCATAAATTTCTCCTTGAGTCAGCCCACCGCAGCAGGCTGACGATTCCTTATTTGGTTGAAGCAGACAGTTCGCCGGCTGGGTTAGCTTGCGCTGTTTTAGATAGCTCTGTTTTAGATAACTCGGCTTTAGACAGCTTTGATTCGTGCTGAGGTTTATCTGAATAGTGCGTCTGTTTGTCGAAGATCATCAGCAGGCTTGGAAGCAAGATGAAGTCGACTACTAACGCAATGAAAATCACAATCGCGCTGAGCAAGCCCATATCGGAGTTGAGTCTGAAACTCGACATCGCCAGCACTGAGAAACCAGCCACAAGCACGACAGTTGTGATCCACAATGCGCGTCCAACGGTGTGGAAGGCGTAACGCACCGCTTCTTCCGCTGATTTCCCTTCCATTCTGGCGCGTTGGTATTTACTCAAGAAGTGCACTGCATCATCGACCACGATACCCAGTGTGAGCGTGACCACGACTGACAGACCCAAGTTGATTTCACCAGAGATAAGCGCCCACAAACCAAAGCCGATAATCGCTGGGGCAATGTTTGGCACTAGGCTGATTAAACCTAAGCGAACCGAGCGCAATGCAAAGATCATCAGGCCAGAGATAAGTACTAAGGTGATAGGCAGAGTTGATAGCATGCTCGCCATGTTGGTTTCGCCTATGTGAGCAAACATCAGTGACGGACTGGATGCCACCACTTCATATTGCGGCGCGTTGGCTGCAAACCATGAGTAGATGCGTTCTTCGAGTTCCACCAATTCCACGCTGCCTAGGTTGTCGACCGTGAGTACCATTTTGATTGATGACTTATCGACGTTGATCTGGTTGTTCAAGTCCAAACCATAAGGCAGAGACATCTCGTAAAGCAGTAGGTATTGCGCTGCTAACTCTCGGTTAAGCGGCAATTGATAATAGCTGTCGTCATCGCCGTGCATGTTCTTGTTCAAACGCATGTAAACATCGGAAAGCGTGGCCACATGGTCGGTTTCTGGTTGAACACGTAGCCAATCGGTAAAGTCACCAATCGCTTGTAAGAACACAGGATCAGCAATCGCTTGAGATTCATTGGTTTTCACCGCAATACTGATGGTCGTCATGCCGCTTACCGTCTCTTCCATGAAATCGGCGGCTTGTCTGAATTCGCTTGAGGTATCGAAATACTTCACCGATTCATCATTCACTTTGTTCAACGGAATTAACGCCGCAGCCCCAACGATTACTAGAGTAGAAATAGGTAACAGTGCTTTACGGTTGGTTACGACAAAATCACCGAGCTTATCCATAAAAGTGACTTTGCTTTCTGCGGCTTCATTTGTTGGCAGAGTTTTCACTGGCAAGAGTTTTAATAACGCAGGCAGCATGGTCACAGATAGGAAACACGCGATGATCACGCCCAATGCCGACAAGTTACCGAAGTCTCGCAATACGGGAGAATCCGACATGTTCATCATCAAGAAACCAACCGCGGTGGTCACCGAAGTAATCAGAATTGGCATCGCGTTCAGCTTGATGCTGTATTGAATGGCTTGTGCTTTCTCCATCCCGCGCTGCATGGCTTGTCTCATGGTCACGATTACGTGAACACAATCGGCAACGGCAAGGGTTAATACCAATGTAGGAACGTTGACCGTTGCAGTACTTAGGAACATCCCTGCCCAGCCAGACAAACCCATGGTCGCGACAATCGAAGAGATAATCACAACTAAGGTAGCCACCACGCTAAAGAATGAGCGCAACATAAAGGTTAGGAACACCAACACAACTAGCAGCATTAATGGCACCAGTGTTGAGCTATCTTCTTGAGCCGAAGTCATAAAGGCGTTGTTCATGGCAATGATGCCCGCTTTATGGAATTCAACATTGGGATATTGTGCTTCATAGCGGTCAATCATGGCGTTGATAGCCGCAATGACTTCTTGTACTTCCGCCGTTTTGTCCACTTCGGGCAATTGCACCGTCACGTTAACAATGGTCACGTCGCCAGAGGCCGATACTAAAGCATTCTTAAGCAGTGGTTCGTTGAGCGCGATCTGTTTTACTTTGGCGATCCGCTCTGGCGTGTGCTCGTATTCTTCGTACAGCAAGTCTTCCACTAACAGGTCATCTTCAACGGCTTCGGTATGCTGATAATTGGCAAGCGAATCGACACGGCTTGAGTACGGGATCTGCCACGCATCGACCGTGAGGTTTTGAATTAGGGTAAGAGTTTCTGGAGTGAAGACATTGCCATCTTCAGGTGCGACGACAATCGCGAGGTTGTCGGTTTTCGCAAAGGTGGTTTGGATTTCATCGAACGCCATCAACTGTTTGTTGGTGCCTTCGAAGAAGATATTGTAGTCCCCTCTAAAGTAGAGGTTCTTTGCCCCTAATGCAGAGAGCATGATGATTGAAAAAACCACCAGCAGAACGATAAACGAACGCTTGGTCGGTATTGAGTGCCAACTGTTATTTAGATCCCCGTTTACGCTATCGACATTACGGTTATCTCGATTTTGGTGATCGAAAGCGGGCTTCTGGCTGTCATGTTCCATCACAGTCTCCATTTGTGACGATTCGTCATAGTTGTGTCTTAAAAAGCCAGCCGAAGCTGACAAAAGACACAATTCTTAGTCATACACTCAAGAAAACCAAAACAACACTAGGCAAACTTAAGTTTATGACGAATCGTCACTAATGGTTATTAATAAACCCACATAGGTGGGTTTAGTTGAAGCTTATCGACCTACTGACTCTAAGTAAGCGACTTCTTCACTGAACAGTTCTTGTTCTACACGGCGCCAGGTTTTACGGTAATCCCAATCACTCGAAAGGGGCTGCCAGTTGAGGCCGTCTAAAATCATGTTCGCGTTATGTAATACTGAATACGGGTCTTGTAACCGCTTGATACAATGACTGTTTGAAGCATTCTGAGACAAAGCATTTGAACCAAATGCGATTGACCAGTTGGCGAATACGATAGCATCTGAACCCACGCCAGAAGAGAACTTTAGGTCACCGGCTTCTACTGCTTGATTGACGAGCAGATCCGCTTGTTCGATAACGATCTCTTCTAATTGATTCATCTCGGCCACGCGTGCACTGGAGGCTTTCTCTAGTACCCATGGGCTTTTCGCCATAATCGCGCAAGTTGATAATACCGGTTCCATACGAGCATAAACTCGGTACGCAACGTGCAATGCGACAATCTTTTCGCGTGAGTTGCCTTCAAACTCTCCAGAACGAGCAAACAACAATGCCTCAGACTTTAGAGAATGAATACATAACGCTAAAACCACGTCTTCTTTACTGCAAAAGTGATTGTATATCGTACCTTTAGAATAAGAGCTTGCCGCCGTTAGCCTATCCATCGTCAGGTTTCCGAACCCTTGTTCTCGAACCAGATCTTTTGCTAACAACATCAATTCTACTTCTCGGTCGGCTATGGATTGCTGCTTCTTAGACAGCACCGCCTTGCAACCAAAGATACTTTGTTTATCGCCTTTACAACCAAAGCCAAACATAATTTTTCAGTCCGTATTTGAGCTTAGCTATTACCTAAGCTTAATCAGCATTTAAAACGCTCCTGTCCAATATATTAACACGAATAGTAAATTCATGTGGTTAACCATTTTATGACGCTCCGTCATTTCTGACTTATCGTCATAATAGCGCAAATATTGATCATATCAAGGTGTTTTATAAATTAAATACAACTTATGAATGGATGGATAAATAGGTCAATAAGTAGATAAAGAAATCATCAACAGTCACTAGAGAGGAAAGATAAGCGCTTTCATGGAGACAACACGAAAGATTAGAAGCTCATGCTTAACGTTAATAGACCACGTTATTTTAAGCCTTGGTGCAGAATCAGACCCAAAAAAGACGCCCGTAAACCCCATCTTTAGCCACCTTCTGACCTAGAATGAATGAGTGTAGGCTTACTTTTTGGGGCAGACCTCTCCTTATGGTCAATATTTGGCTTACTAATGTCGTTTTCTGTTAAGTTGCTATAAATTCGGTAAGGGGTGACTTACAATAGTGACAACGACTTACCTTTTTTGAGAACACGATATTGAGCGCCAAATATTCTTATTTAGCTTGGCAAGTGAATACTTCTAGCCCAGCAGAAAAGCTGGTTTTATTGATGCTTGCAGATGGTGCTGATGAATTCGGTTACACCAATGTGTGCCTACAAACGGCAGGTCAGCTTTGTGCTCTCTCTACGTTTGGTTTAGCCGACTGCCTTAAGTGTTTAGTCGACCAAGGTTTCCTCGATAAGGTGAAAGTAGACTATCGAGATAAGAAAGAGATTCACGTTTTCAAAATGCTCATTGAGCAAGAGCAAGCTGCGGCGCACGTTGAGGTTCAACCGACCAATAGTATTCCGGTCTACTCTACTGCACCTGCACCTGCACCTGCACCTGCACCTGCACCCAAGTTTCAGCCTGCTCCGGCGCCAATGCAACACATGCAGCAGGCCCCTCGCCCACAAGGTCGAGGCTCAATGAACAGCAACACCGTCTCTACTCATGATCTCAACGAAGAAGAGATACCATCATGGGCAGAACGTGCGTTTAAATTCTCCGGTTTGACCGGTGACCATAGTTTAGTATGGAAGAAATTTGTCCTCTGGTATAAAGCCAAAGCCAATGAATTAATGCCATTATCTCGGATTGAATCCAAGCTGCAGTACTGGCTAGTTAACGAGAAGCAAAATGAAAGACAACAACAGCAGAAGACCTCTCAATATTCAGGAAATGCAGGACAAGCTCAAGGAAATGGGTATAGACAAAAGCTTAGCCCATCTGAACGCTTCAGGCAGCAGCTCATTCAAAAAGGCAAAAAGCCAACCTTCTGAGCCAGCTCAACCTGTTGTACCTGACACTACCGTGCAGCCTAACGCACCTGAAGTGATTGAAGCACAAAGTACAGAAGTAAAAGTAGCGACACCAAGCGCTGCGGGCTCTGGTGCGTCTCAGCAAGTGCCTGTTGTTGATCAAGATCCAGCAGAGCTTGAGCTAACCGATTGGTGTATCCATGTGTTCGGTTCTTTCTTGAGCGTGTACGAAACTCAGTGGGAATACCAATACGGTAGTGAACCGAGCGGTAAGTTTCTTGAGTTCGCCCACTCTGTTGACTCAGACGGCCTTAACCGCGTGCTAATGCACTGTCATGAACGTATTCAACTTGGCAACAGTTGGCCGCCGCAAATGGGTGAGCTTTGGATCCTTAAAGATTCTTTGACTGAAGAAGAGCTGCTTGATAGCCGTATTCGTGTGTTGTCGCGCGCAGCTGTTAACAACATTGAAAAATGGCTAATCCAAAACAAACTGTACGACTTGAAGCGCACGGCTGAAAACAAGCTCGATGGCCTGTTTAAGAAATACTATTTGGAAGCAAAGCGTTTAGATGAGAAAGGCATGCTGGAAACAGAATTGCCGCAATTCCTGCTTGCCGCTAACTCAGTGAAGAACTTGAACGATTTGAAACGCGAAGAGTATGAAAGCCAACACGGTAAAGCGATTAACCCAAGAATCCAGAAGATTCTAAACAGCAAGAAATAGCGCTGCTCGCTTAACTTATACCGCTTAAGTCAGCGACATTACTATTCTACAGATGCAAAAATGCCAGCTATCAAGCTGGCATTTTTTATGAATTCTTACGAACTCTTTAACGAACATCCATCATTAACTGTAAGTAAGTGACTAACTATCAGCTCGTCACTCACTATAAACAATTACAGTAGGTGGATAGTTGCGTTTAGAGAGAAGACGCCAGAGTCGTCATCTTTCATTTTGAAGTTTTGGTAGCTAGCGCCAACAGATAGTGGACCAAAGATAAAGTACTCAGCGCCAACTGCAAACATTACGTCCACATCGTCTTGCTTAAAGTTATCGCCTTTCACTTCGTATGAGTGAAGACCACCTTTCGCGTATACGTGTAGAGGACCGAAATCGATGCTTGGTTTAATCGCTAGGTAAGCTGTGCTTACGTCAACGCCTTGTTTAGCACGGTTACCGTAGCTAACGTTGTCGAAAGAACCAAGATCCCAGTAACCAGCTTCAACACCAATTAATGGAAGGATACCAGTACCCACGTGGATACCCATCGCCGTTTCATCTTCACCAGCAAATGAGTTTTGACCACCCATTACGCCGCCGTACAACCAAGAATCAGCCATTGCTGTTGAAGATGCACCTAGCAGTGCTAGTGCCAATAACGTTTTTTTCATATTCGACCTTTTCGTCCTAGTGGCAGGCCTTGCGTGGTAATAAATTGCCACCAAGTCGCCCTTTTTGTAGTAACTATTTAATTAGTATAGCAATAAGCAAGATTTATACCCAAACCTTGCCATTGCGTCTAGTTTTATTCCTTTAGCAAGCATCAATCGCGTTTTTAACACGCTTGTCTGATACTGGGTAAGGCGTACCGAGCTGCTGTGCGAAGAAGCTTACACGAAGCTCTTCTACCATCCAACGCACCTCTTTTACATTTTCTGGAACCGCGATCCCTTTTGGGATTTTATTCAGCAGCTCTTTGTAATCATTCATTACTGACTCAACTTTGATCATATGCAAGCGATCTTTGTTCGGGTCAATCGGCAGTTTTTCCATGCGGCGTTCAATCGCTCTCATATAGCGTAGAATATCCGGCAGGCGTTTCCACCCACATTCTGTGGCAAACCCCTTAAAAATCAAACCTTCTACCTGAGCTTTTATGTCAGAAAGTGCGAATGCCATTGAAAGATCGACACGTCCTTTGAGCTTCTTACTGATGCTGAATGCAGTAGTTAGGATGGTTTCAACCTGTTGAGCAATCTCAACAACGCTGTCGCCCAGCTCTGCACGTACGTGTTCTTTCAGTGCTTCAAACTGCTCTGGTTCCCAAACTAAACCGCCCTTCTCTTCAATCAGCTTATCAATGCCACAAGCGATACAGTCATCGATAAGATCGAGTACCTGTCCGTATGGGTTGAAATACAAGCCAAGTTTCGATTTGTTCGGCAAGTTAGAGTGCAAGTATTTGATCGGCGATGGCACGTTCAACAGGATTAAACGACGCTGACCCGATTTCATTGCCGAGATCTGCTCTTGCTCGGTTTCGAACAATTTGATCTCTACGCTGTCTTTAGAATCCACCAGCGCTGGGAAGGCTTTAACATCGTAGCCGCCGCGTTTCTGTTGGTAGACTTTTGGTAACTCACCAAAGCTCCACGTATGCAGGTTTTGCTGTTCGATGTCATCGTCTGCCACTTTAGAAAGCGTTTCTTGAACCTTGTCTTTCAGGCTCTCTTTCAATTCATGCAAGTCTTTCTGTTCTTTAAGCTTACGCTTGCGATGATCTACAGCGCGGAATGTTACCTTTAAGTGCTCTGGGATCTGGTCTAACTTCCAGTCATCACGTACGACTTCCACACCTGTCATGCGGCGCAGCTCTTTTTCAAGAGAATCCAACAACGGTGCTTCAAGTGGTGTCACACGAGCCAAGAACGCATCGGCGTAGTTGGGCGCAGGCACAAAGTTACGGCGTAGCGTTTTAGGTAGCGACTTGATTAGGCTAATCACCAACTCCTGACGTAAACCTGGGATCTGCCAATCAAAACCGTTTTGATCAATCTGGTTCAAGATAGGCAGCGGAATGTGGACCGTTACACCATCGTTGTCGTCGCCCGGCTCAAATTGGTAGCTCAGCTTCAGCTTGATACCATTTTGGTGCCAGAAGTTAGGGTAATCCAAATCAGTAACGTGGCTTGCATCACCGCGGAACAGCATCGACTTTTCGAAGTTAAGCAGCTCTGGTGTTTTCTGGCTGGTTTGCTTCCACCATGTATCGAAGTGACGGCCTGAAACAGCCTCTTCGCCAACACGTTGGTCATAAAAGTCGAACAGTTCATCATCATCGATCAAGATGTCACGACGACGCGATTTATGTTCTAGCTCTTCCACTTCTTGCAGGAGCTTACGGTTTTGTTTGAAGAAGGCGTGTTTGGTTTCCCACTCACCTTCAACCAAAGCGCTGCGCACGAACAATTCACGGCTGACAGTGGCATCAATCGCACCGTAGTTCACTAAACGTTTCGGGATGATTGGGATTCCGTAAAGCATCACTTTTTCGTGTGCCATTACTGCCGCTTGCTTCTTCGACCAATGTGGTTCGCTGTAGCTGCGCTTAATCAGGTGTTTTGCTAGTGGTTCAATCCATTCAGGCTGAATCTTCGCGATAACACGACCCCAAAGTTTTGAGGTTTCCACCAGCTCAGCAGACATGATCCACTTAGGTTGTTTCTTAAATAGGCCAGACGCAGGGAAGATATGGAAGCGTGCGTTACGAGCACCTTGATACTCATTCTTCTCTTGGTCTTTCATACCGATGTGCGAAAGCAAGCCTGATAGCAGTGACATGTGAATGCCATCGTAGCTGCCCGGCTCTGTGTTCAGCTTAGTATCCAATTCACGCATCGCTTGGTGAATTTGGAAGTACACATCTTGCCATTCACGGATACGTAAATAGTTCAGGTAATCTTGCTTACACTGTTTGCGGAACTGGTTACTCGACAGCTCTTTTTGTTGCTGCTTAACGTAATCCCAAAGGTTCACAAACGTGATGAAATCTGACTCTTTATCGAAGAAGCGTTTGTGCTTATCGTCAGACGATTGTTGTTTGTCTGATGGGCGCTCACGCGGATCTTGAATCGACAATGCAGAAGCAATTACCATCACTTCATGCAAACAGCGGTTACTTGGCGCTTCAATCACCATACGAGCTAAACGTGGATCAATCGGCAGCTTAGCGAGCTTGCGACCAATAGCGGTTAGCTTCTTCTTGTCGTCGCCATGATTCTTGTTTTTGTTCGCAGCCGGTTCAGCTGTTGCGATCGCACCCAACTCTTCAAGCAGCCTTACACCATCTTGAATATTACGTTTATCTGGCGCTTCAACAAATGGGAATGCTTGAATGTCGCCTAAGCCTAGCGCAGTCATCTGAAGGATAACCGATGCTAGGTTAGTACGAAGGATCTCAGGGTCAGTAAACTCTGGGCGTGATTCGAAATCTTCCTCAGAATACAGACGAATACAGATACCTTCAGCAACACGACCACAACGACCTTTACGCTGGTTCGCACTCGCTTGAGACACTGGCTCAATCGGTAGGCGTTGTACCTTGGTACGGTAGCTGTATCGGCTGATACGTGCCGTACCCGGGTCGATGACATACTTGATGCCCGGAACCGTTAACGAGGTTTCTGCCACGTTGGTTGCCAGAACGATGCGTCGACCAGTATGAGACTGGAAGATACGGTTCTGTTCGCCAGCAGAAAGACGCGCGTACAGCGGAACAATCTCAGTATCACGCAGGTTACGTTTACTTAAAGAATCGGCAGTGTCACGAATTTCACGTTCACCGTTCATGAAGATCAAGATATCGCCTTGGCCTTCGTCACACAGCTCATCTACCGCTTCAAAGATACCTTCGATTTGGTCACGATCTGAATCACTTTCATCACCACCTAGTGGGCGGTAACGCGTATCTACAGGGTACGTTCGACCTGATACTTCAATGATCGGTGCATTGTTAAAGTGCTTCGAGAAGCGCTCAGGATCGATGGTCGCTGATGTAATGATAACTTTAAGATCAGGACGCTTCGGCAGAAGCTCTCTTAGGTAACCCATGATGAAGTCAATGTTCAGGCTACGTTCGTGGGCTTCATCGATAATGATGGTGTCGTATTGGCTTAAGAAACGGTCGTGCTGAATTTCCGCCAGTAGAATACCGTCGGTCATCAATTTGATTTGCGTGTTATCAGAAATTTGGTCGTTAAAACGAACCTTATAACCAACAAAATCACCTAGCTGTGTTTCCATCTCTTCCGCAATGCGGTTGGCAACTGAACGTGCCGCAAGACGACGAGGCTGAGTGTGACCAATTAAGCCCATGCGGCCACGGCCAAGCTCAGAACAAATCTTTGGTAACTGAGTGGTTTTACCCGAGCCCGTTTCGCCGGCCACGATAACCACTTGGTTTTCAGCAATGGCTTTCGCAATGTCATCGCGCTTTTGGCTAACTGGGAGAATCTCTGGGTATTCGATGGTTGGTTTGTGCGAGGCACGCTGATTTGCCGTCATCATAGACTTGGCAATATCTAACGCAATCTCATCGAAGACAACGTTCTTGGATTGTTCGTTTTTAATTCTACTCGCACCAGCAATTCGCTTACTCAGACGGAAGCGATCGCGCATCATACATTCGTTGAGCGCTTTACGAAGAGAAGCTGGGCTATTTTGAGATGCTTTTGTATTGGCTGCTGAATGATCAGCAGGTGTAGCTTTTGGTTGATTAGTGTTTGGTTGTTTAGCTTTTAAATGCTTAGCAGGTCGGTTCGATGCAGGTTTGTTCGATTTCGCTTCGTTCTTTGGAGAACTCGGCTGTGCTGCATTCTTGTTGTTGTCTGCTTTTTCCGGAGACGAAGTCAAAGCGTGTCCTATTCTTGTACTTATTAAACTCGCGCGATTATATCACAAGTCTCAAACAAAAAAGCCTGACAGCAAAGGGAAAACCTTTTGCTATCAGGCTGATTAATCTCGCTAACACTCGCAGGAGCTATAGAAGCGAGGTCAAATGTAAGTCGTCTGTATAAAAACGGTGATTAGAAATCGTATCTAAAAAAGCCGCTTTTAGAACTCGTACTGGAAGTAAACCGTGTTGTAGTTACTGCCGCCTTTGATACGCCCGAACTGGGATGCGTTTTCAAAGATCGCAGAACGGTGATGCAATGAGTAGCCGAACCATAAGTTGTTCAAGTCATTCTTACCAATCAAGTCGCCGACGTTCACATCGAATGAGAAGTCTAAGTAGTTCAACAGATGGCTTGCTGTGTAACCTTTGCGCTCCATCTCAGATCCTTCGATATACGTAATCGAATCGATGTAAGACATACCTTCTGCCACACCTACACGCCACTGAGTTGGCCAATCAAAGGTGTAGTACGCTTTGATTGCGATGATGTATTCAGTGCTGCTTGATTGAACGTCTGAACTCCAGTGATGCGCAATACCTGGCGTTAGGTAGATGTCCAATGGGAAGCCGAAGATCTCATCGGTTAACGGGTGTCCATAGAAGAACGAGGTCAACTGGTTGTTGTATTCGTCTTTCTCTGTGTTGAACTTCATGATGTCGCCAATATTGGATGGCGTTGCCCAGCCGTGGGCGACACGTAAATACGGCGCATTGCTCAGCTTAGGTTTCGGCGCTTTCTCTTTGTCGTTAAAGAAACCAAAGCCAAGGTACAATTCACCTTGATAACGGTCTTCGACTATCGACGAATCGTAGGCATTATCGTCTAATCGAGTCACACCGGTTGAACCCAATAAGTACAAGTTTGAAACCACATGATAACGCGCTTCAACACCGACATTCAGATCTACACCTGCACCAATGGTTTCATTAGACGCTGAGTAATACTCGCTATTGAAGTCAGCACTTTTGTAACGAAGTGTCGCACTTGGGTAAAACTCCCAATCTCCGGTTTCATACTTGGCTTTAGCTCGTAAGTTACCGTGGAGGTTGAATTCACTGTCGCTCATTAATTCCGTCTCGACAGACCAAGGACCATCAAGTTGGTAGGTCAGTTGAGCACCGAAGTCCGCCGTATCACCCTCAATTGCGTTCTGTTCAGAAGCTGGGATATCAATAAAACGCATGCGAGAGATAGCATTAAAAGACCATTTCTCGTCATCTGTTTGATAGAGGTAAGCCCCCATCTCGGTACCATCAATGAACACATAGTCGTTCTTGAAAAACAGCATCGGCACGAATGAGTTAACCGATTGGTCACCACCAGACGTGTCATAAGGGATGCTCGCAGTACGGAACATTGCAGCGATGCCCCACTCTTGCTCTTCAGCAGCCCACGCATTAGCACTTAGGAAAGCGCTACTTAGTAAAACCACTCCAGTTGAAGTGAGAGTCGGTAAATATTTGAGCTTCATTCTTATGTAATTACTCTTTGTAATAAATAATGTGTTACTGAATAGACATTTATTAACCATGACGGCTAACTATTTTTAGGTTTGATCGGCATTGACCGTTACAATGTAGAATATTCTCGGTTAAATGAAAGTATTGTGAAAGTCTCCGAATTACAAAACATTATAGATCAGTTACCCAAAGATTCCGATCCAGATATTGTTATGGGTGATGCGTGGCTGCCCGAGCGTTTGGTGGATACCAACCTAGACGGCGACATGCTATTTCTTGAATTCGATAATGCCCCTGAAGACAATCAAGGGGATGAAGAAGGCCGTGGCTTTGTTGAGCACGAGATTGCTATGATTCGAGAAAAGCTCGAACTGTTGTTAGACGAGCCTTCCGATACCAAGACAAAAGCAGATGCTCTATTGGCAATATTTCTAATGGGTCATGAACTTTCTAGCTCGGAAGTTATCGAAATACTTGAATCAACAGAGCTTGAATCAACAGAATCTGACTCAGTAGAACTTGAAGCATCAACGCTTGAAACCACAAAGCCAGACACGAACAAGCTCGAAACAAAAGAACACCACGACGACTAACCACCAACGATTTTAGGTACCGTATTGAAACCCTCTACGACATCATCTCTTCCCCTGTTACTCGCCGGACCCATTTTAAGAAAAACCACCGCGACTGAAGTGGTACTTTGGTTAGCCACCAGCTCGCCCCTTATTGGCCGGGCTGATCTTTATATTCGTGAAACTGTGCATAGTCGAGAAACAGGCTTTTCGAACGAAAAAGAGCATTCAGAACCAAAACAAGACCAACCGTTTTACACCTCATCGCTTGAAGAACATGATTCGATTCAAATCGGTACGCATGCGTGGGTAACGCTAATTCGCTTACAAGGCGAGTTTCCGACTAATACGCTTCTTGAATATGACATTCACACAGAGTCAGGTTCACTAAAAGAGCTCGCCCCTCACCTTGTTTACAACGGTAAATCTCGCGTTGAGTTTAAGATATCGACCTCGGCTGATTACATTCTTCATGGATCTTGCCGTAACCCGCATCATCCAAGCAAAGACAGCCTAGTCGCAGCCGATAACAAGGTAGCCGATCAAAGCGTCGCTGAAAGACCCGACATGCTGATGATGAGCGGCGACCAGATCTACGCCGACCATGTGGCAGGGCCAACACTTGATGCTATTCAGCAAGTGATTCAACTGCTTGGCCTTGTAGGTGAGAGCTTACCTACTGACTCACAAATTAAGCAAATCAACAGCAGTGACGCTCTGTATAACAGTGAATACCACTTATATCAGCGTCATCACTATTTGCCGCACCACACCGCTTCAGAATCCACGCTCGATAAGTTCTTCCCGAATCGTGGCGTGCCGATTTTTAGCTCTACCGACTGCGAAAACCACTTGGTCACGCTGTCTGAGTTTATCGCGATGTACTTGTTGGTTTGGTCTCCCACACTGTGGCAATGTGTAAACCGAGAGCGTTTAATCGAGAATAACTTCACGCAAGGTGGACGCCAATTAACACCGACTGAGCAGCAACAGTGGCGTGATGAAAACGTCATCATGGATGATTTCATTGCAGGCTTACCGCAAGTGCAGCGTCTGTTCGCTCATATTCCGACTTACATGATCTTCGATGATCACGATGTTACCGATGATTGGAACCTTACCGTGGGTTGGGAACATGCTGTCGACCAAAACCAGTTCGCCACTCAAGTCATTGGTAACGGCCTCGCGGCCTACTGGATGTGTCAGGGTTGGGGTAACAAACCGGAGAGCTTCGACGAAACGTTTATCGAGCAAGCAAAACAGCTTTTTGTCGATCAACCGCTCATTACTAAACAGCCGCGCATTAGTAAACAAACTCATAATGAAGCCGGCAATGCAGTGACTATTCACTCTGTTAGCAATATCGAGCCAGACAAGCATCAAGCTTTTATTGAGATGCTGAGTCGCTTTGAAGAGTGGCATTACACAATAGATACTTCACCCAAAGTCATTGTGTTGGATACTCGAACGCGTCGTTGGCGTTCCGAGTCTCGCATGAATAAGCCTTCAGGTTTGATGGACTGGGAAGCCTTGATTGAGTTTCAACATCAGTTAATGAATCAAGATAAGGTGGTGATCGTTTCTGCTGCACCGATGTTTGGCGTGAAGTTTATTGAAACACTGCAAAAGATGGCGACCACAATCGGCAAGCCATTAGTGATTGACGCTGAAAACTGGATGGCGCATCCGGGCAGTGCTAATACCCTGATCAGTATCTTTACCCATACCAAAACACCGACCAATTTCGTGGTGCTTTCTGGTGATGTTCACTACTCCTTTGCTTACGATATCAAGCTTAGGTATCGTCGCAACAGTCCGAACATCTACCAAATCACCTGCAGTGGCATTAAAAATCAGTTCCCTGCTTCGCTGCTTAAATTCTGCGATGTATGGGACCGCCTGTTATACAGCCCTCGCTCAGTTTTGAACTATTTCACGAAGCGTAAGCGCTTAAAAATCGAGAAGCGAAGCCCTGATAATCAGACCTTCTATCGCCTTTCAAACCGCAGTGCGATTGGGGAGTTGAGGCTAGACACTGATGGGAAACCGCAATCGATCACGACACTCAGTGGCGACGGAAAAATTACACGCTTCCCTGAACCTGACTAAGAAAGTGCGCCTTATCGTTCACCTATCCGTAATGTCAGTTTTTAGTAAAGACGCTTGCGATCACACTCTGTAGACCCAATAGTTATAATTATAGTTAATAACTATCAGCGTTACGGAACCCGATACAAATTTTAACTGGAGCTCGTTATGTTCAATTCTCTCACATCAATGTTTAAACAATTGATTGAAGGCCAGGACCTAAGCAAAAACCAAGGAACATCACCTAATGTCGCCATTGCGAGTTTATTGTGTGAAGTCGCGGGAGCCGACCATCAGATCAATGAATCAGAAAGAGTTGCTAAGCTACAGCTTCTGCAACGTTTGCTGGATTTAGACGAAGAACAAGCAAAGGTGCTGCTAGAGCAAGCAGAACCGAAAGTAGAGCAATCAGTCTCGCTGTATGACTTTACATCGCAACTCAGAGACCTGTCTCAGCCAGTGCGAATCGACTTAATCAAAGCAATGTGGGAAGTGGCGCACGCAGACGGAGAAATCGACCCTATCGAAGATTCTGTGATCCGTAAAACAGCGGAGCTGCTCTACGTTGACCACAGTGACTTTATCAAGACTAAGCTGAACGTACTCGGTAAAAGCTAACCAAAGGCTCTCTACTAGCATTAAGCCTCTGTATCAGCGTAATCGATCGCCATGCATGATGCCTTTGAGCTCTAACGGCGTGCCCTTCTTAGTGACATAAAGGCCGCGCTGATTCGATACCAACACACTGCGCTTGCCTTGTGTTTGTTGAATGTATAAGTGCTTGATATTGAATGTCTGCTTATCTTGGGCCTGATCCTGGTCCAATTGATAAAGGTAGTAGTGATTCCCCCAGCGCAAGAATACACCAAACATCTGCTTAGTTTGAGCGACATTCCCATCCATGTCATAACCAATGTACTGCATTTTGACTCGACCATTTTCCAATCGGAGCGAGATTCTCTCCCACCCGACCATCGGGTATTCCGCAGAAAATCGATAGGTACTTTTGGTTGCGAGCCCAGAGATTAAGCCTACATTTAGAATTACAAACAGCGTCAATAAGATAGGCATCCAAAACTTACGATTCATACTTATTGCCCTCGCTCATTGTTATTGTCGCCTTCGCAAGAGACAGTTTTAAACTGATGGCTTATCTCTTTCCAATGTCCATTTATCAATGCGACGGCTTGGATATTCTGACACCCAACGCCAATGCGATGCAGATAGAGCGAATCAACACCGAGCTCTGACACGGCATCCAACTCTTTTATGACGGCTTCATCAAAATTCAAACTATCGTGATAAACATCCATACCTCGGTAGGCACTCTTATCTATAAAAAATGCAAACTGATAAAACAGCATGAGAAGAAGCGCGCTGACTACAATTCCGGCAATACGAGATTGGTGACGAACAATAAAGTGCTTCGCCTTGAACTGACGTGATTGTGGATCCTGTTGCTTTGATTGCCCAGCTTGTTGGTTCATGCCTGAAAGCTTAAACGGTGGCGGTGATGTTAACTCATCGACGATGGTGGTTTTCTCTGAAACGATGCCAGCTTTCTCTGAAAACGCAGCTTCAACATGCGCTTCAGCGGTAGGTATTGGCATCGATAAATAACTACCGACCTGTTTCAAACCATTGAAGCTGTACCCTTCCTTTTGAACCGTTAAGATTTTGCAATCACACTCAAATGAATTTAATGCCGTGCGAATGTTCTTAACCGCGACATTAAGTGAACTGCCCGTCACAACCCTGCCCGGCCAGCAATGCTCAAGTAAAAAGTCTCGACCAACGGCTTTTGGGCTGTTCTTCACTAGATGCTCAAGAATCAGGCCTTCTGAGGGGGATAAGGTGACCCGCTTACCAGATTCCGAATCAATGAGTGTGTTATTAATCAACTCGATGCCCGAAGCGTCTAAGGTGATTTTTTCATGGCTATTGGCGTTCATTTCGGCGAGGTGTTCATAAATAAAAAGGTCATCAAAAAAGTGTTTGTTTGGTCGAACTAATAGCAAACCATACATAGAAAAGAGTAGTGATAAGTTTAGCCAATAATTAAGCTAAATATAAGCTCAGCGAGTAACAATATAAGCTCAGTGAGTAACAATATAAAATAACAACAAGGTGAGTCAGTCACGTAAACTCACTCACCTTTGAACATAGCCAAGGTTTAACTCTAAACTGGTCATGGCCCTATATTAAAACCTCGTCGTTACGCAATCTGAAAACGAGGTCACAATTCTGTTCTATCGAAATTAGAGTTCCAGTTTGAATCCAAGTTCACTTACCATAACTTCAGCGAAGCCTAACTTTACTGCATTCAACTGATTGGCAACTTCGCGCGCTTGCTCTTCGTTTTTAGCCAATATTGCCATTGAATAGACTGGCCTGATCATCGCTTTTTGGTTTGGCTTCTCTTCTGCTATTTCTTGATGTTTTAAGTAAGCAGACGTAATCACACCTTGAGCACTCCAATCGACAACCATTTGTAAATCTTTGCTAATAACCTCATCGACAATGAATTGATTCTCTGGCTCTTTCCAAGCAAGTTCTACTGCGTAGTTTGTGAAAGCGACGTCCGTGTTTAACCACTTATTACCGATGTCTCTGATTTCAGTCACCTCTACAAGCTCTTTAAATTGGAATGGTAAGTTACCAATCAAGTCTCTAACGTGCTGCTCACTGTCCGCTTCAATCACAAACTTAATCATCGGAAACTTTTTATCCCCAATAAAGCTTTGTGATACGAACATATCGTGTACCAAGCCCGCATCAATCAGGTTGGCAAATGCTTTTTTCTGATGAGGCATTGCCTCAAATACGGCTTGGGCGTCATCGGTTTTCCAAGCCACTGACACGCCGTATGCCGCTGCGTGGGCATGGGTTGAAAAAAGAATGGCTGAAAATAGAAAGCTAAAAATAGCTAAAAAGGTTCCTAGAGTTGTTTTCATTATGGTGGCTTCCTAATTAGTCGCGAATAATTTCATACAAGTTAGGGTCAGCAGAAACCCCTTCAATTTTTAAAGGTGGTAATTCTTTTCTCATCGCCTGTATCGCATCATGGAAATGCTTTTTGCTTTCCCACTCTGCAACATTAATAAAACGGTATGTCGCATCCGAGCTTAACGAGCGGTGCAATTTGGTAGAGATATATCCTGGTTGCTTCACCAATACGTCTCGCGCATCTTCCCAATACGTTAACGTAGCGGCTTCATGGGCTGGCTCGACTGAAAAAGTGTTTATCAATACAACGGGTTGTGCCGAAACCAACGCACTTACGCTTAGCGCCCCCAGTGCCAATCCATACTTAATAATGTTCTTCATCCTATTCTCCTTGTTTTGGGTGAGCTAACGCTACCACCTAGCCCTACCCAATCAAGGTCGAGACCTAAGATTTAATATTAATTAAAAAGCTAAATTTCAAACGAATATTATTCACTCGTAAAATAAGCGATGTAGCCATTCACTATTGATAAACCACTTGTTGAAATTAGGTTTCTTGGGATAGTCATTGCCCTCAAATAACAGGCACAAAAAAACCACCTAATAAGTAGGTGGCTCTTCATTTTAATAACTCACAAGATTCAGGCTAACTTTAAGTGTTTAACCTTTCAGTATTTAACCAAGCGCCTCTCTGAAATACAAACGATTACAACATCGTCAGCGCAAGCTTTGCCAAGTTATAAGCATCGACATAACCGGAGTGCTGACGACCTTCCCACTCAATGTTTTTCGCTTCCTGAGCAGCACGGTGACCAATACGTTTTTCTTTCAATCGATTCTGAACTCGATAAAGCGTGGCGATATTCAAGAACTCGCTGAACGGAGGTTCGATGCCTTTCTCAATACACTCTTTGTGTAAGATAAGATCATCACGTCCCCACGCTGCATAGATTTTCTTTGGGCCACCGAAGTTCTTAATCATCGACTTGATAACAGACTCTAATGGGCGACCCTGTTTTTCGATTTTACGAGGTGTAATGCCCGTTAACTCGGCGCAGAATAGAGAGACTTCGTCTTTTTCGGGCTTAACGTAATATTGCGCGCGCTTCACGATGGTTCCAGATACAAGATCGATCTCAGCAAGACCAATTTCAATGATCTCCCCTGTTGTTCCTACACCGTCTTCGCTCCAACAGCACATTTCCAAATCGAAACACACCACTCGATTGTGATTCATACGTCGCCTAATTCTCTCGTCAAAAATTTCGTGAAATTGTACATGAGCCTAATAAAGAACTCGACCCCAGTTGCATCAAGTGCTCATTTAGCCTGCAATTGTGACTCGATTTCGGCCATTTGACTTACTTAGGTACAACATGCTGTCAGTTTTTTGAAGGAGCGCTTCAATGTCTTCATTAGTGCGGATGGTCGCCCCGATGCTTAGAGTGCAACTCAATAGCTGGCCAGAATGCTCGCAATGAGACTCACTCACCGTCTCCAAAATACATTCTAAATAGCGAGACAATGAGTCATGTTCGGTGATGCTCGAAATGATACCGAACTCATCCCCTCCCATCCGGAATAGGTTATCTCCAGACTTCAAGCTCACTGAGATAACCTTAATCACATGGATAAGTAACGCATCACCGGCTGGGTGCCCAAACTTATCATTGATCTCTTTAAACTTATCAACATCAAACACTATTAAGCTAAACGGCTTATCGCTTTGTATCGATTGACCAAGCATCTTATTAAAAGCTCGGCGATTATAAATTTCCGTTAAACTGTCATGATTGGCAAGAAAGCGAAGTTCTTCTGTTCTTTCATCAATCATTCGATACAAGCGCTCTTTCTCTCGAATTTGCAGGTTCACAATATAAGCAAGCAGTAATGAGATAGTGGTACCAACTATGCCGATTCCCGCCAACACTAAGTAACCATTAAATGAAATACATGCATCTATCTTGAAGTCGATGATCCATTCACGGTTAGTTAATGTAATCGTCTTTGTAATGTGCTGCCCAGTTACCGCTTCATAACCATTGGTTTCGAACATTATCGGGGCATCTTCAGCTTCAAAACCGCTATCGGTAACACGCACATAAACGTCCATATCGCCGACAGTAGACGCCAGAAGTTTCTCAAAATAGTATGTGGTACGAACAACACCAATCACAACCCCTAACAAATTGTCCGTTTGACCATCAAACACAGGGTGGTAAACCAACATTCCGCTCTTAGGTGTGTTGCTGTCTAAACCATCTTGCAATAGACGAACTTTGTCTGAAATATTCGCTTCACGTGTTTTTTTAATGTTCTCAATGATCAGATTAAACCGCTCACGAGAAGAGTAAAAACCCAAAACACCGTTGTTCACTGGATCATTCGGATAAATATCTGTCGCGATAAATACGGGCTCGCCATCCAAGACATAACCATAAGTTTTTGGCCCATGTTTAGGGATAGTAAACATTCTATAGGATGGGTATTGAGCTTTCATTTTGGCGGTGTGCTCGGCAAGATCTTCTACCGCTACTTTTTGCATCCACTGCAATCCGATCAGGCTTTTCGAGCCGTTAATCGTTTGCTGAGCAAAACGATCAAATCGATCCCGACTATCGACATCATTAGAATAGAAAAAATTCGCACCGGAACCGATATAAGCAACATCGTTATCAATAAACGCTTTTAAACTGAGCGTTTGATGCTGAGCAAAGCTATCCAGATTCTCATTCAAAGACCTATTTTGATTCGCCGCAACCAAAACAAAACACAACACCGTCATCAAAAATGTGGCAAAAAAGACAACTAACGGCAAAGTTCGTTTCTTCAACCCTGTTATGGGGTCGGTAGTGTGGGGCATACAGCTTCCCATATGATGTTATTTTGAGTCGAAAGTATACACTGCCGGAATGCTAGGCTCTATTTATCTTTGACTCTCACAATGGGATAAAACTAACACTATTTACAACCCATGGACATTTGCGGCTAATAAACCAACAAATCTCGATTAACTTTCAAGCTAACTCACCAAAAAGCCAGTTTATTGAAAACATTAAATAAAGCCCTTAAGCCTTGAATATGCTAGTATCCACCCATATTTATAGCTTGAAAGTGACCATTTCGGCCTTATGCCACTGAGTTTCTTTCCAACCTGTATATTCCTTTAAACCGACGAATATACCGTTAAATCAATTTTAAAGAGAAATCACTATGATCGTTGATTTGAACCTAATCCCACAAACGTTTGATATGCTTCACGCAGGCCTAACTGCATCAAGCGTTTTACTACTGCTAATTGCCGTTTCTCGTAAAACCAAAGTGGTTGAGAAAGTCGTAGAAAAACCAGTAGAAAAGATCGTTGAAGTTGAAAAGCCAGTTGAGAAAATTGTCGAAGTAGAGAAAGTTGTTGAAGTTGAACGTGTGATCGAAAAAGTAGTAGAAGTTGAATCTAAGCTGGCAACAGCACCAACAGATTCTGCAATGCAGCTACTGTCTATCATGCAGCAAGAAGCTCGTTTAATTGACTTCCTAAAAGAAGACCTAACATCATTCTCTGATGAAGAAGTTGGCGCGGCAGCACGTGTAATCCACACTGGCGGTCAAAAAGTACTTGCTGATTACGTAACCCTCTCTCACATCCGTACGGAAGATGAAGAAACACGTATCACGGTTGTTGAAGGCTTCAACCCACAAGAAATTCGCCTAACTGGCAATGTAACGGGTAACGCACCGTTCAATGGCACATTGGTTCACAAAGGTTGGAAAGCAACTGACATGAACCTGCCTAAGCTTGCTGAAAACTACGATGCATCTGTAATTGCACCGGCAGAGGTAGAGCTATAATGGAACACCAAACTCAGCCATCATCGCACGAGTCTTCTTCTCAAGAACATACGCCGCAGATGCATTCACAAGAGCTATCTTCTCAAGAGCAACATCAGGCGCCTAAGTTCAGTGTTGGTATCGATTTAGGTACCACACACTGCGTTTTGTCTTACATCGACACAACAAATGAAGACGCTCGCGTAGAGGTGATGCAAATCCCTCAATTGACGGCTCCAGGTACAGTAGAAACTCGCAGCCAACTTGGCTCGTTCCTATACCAGCCGCACGAACATGAAATGAATGCGGGCTCTCGCGTTCTACCTTGGTCTTCTGAACCTAAAGCACTAGTTGGTGCCATTGCGCGTAACCTTGGTTCGAAAACCCCTATCCGTTTGGTTGCAAGTGCAAAATCTTGGCTATGCCACGGTGGTGTGAACCGTCGTGATGCGTTCCTTCCTGCAGGCAGCCCTGAAGAAGTTGAAAAGGTATCTCCGCTTAAGACAACTGAATTGTACCTTGAGCACCTTAAAGATGCTTGGAACCACGCTAACCCAGAACACAAACTGGCAGACCAAGATGTAACGATCACGGTTCCAGCTTCGTTTGATCCTGCGGCTCGTGACCTAACAGCAGAAGCTGCACGTAATGTTGGTTTCACTCACCTAACGCTTCTAGAAGAGCCACAAGCGGCTCTTTACAGCTGGATTGATAACAGCAACGACACATGGCGTGATGAAGTGAACGTTGGTGACATCGTTCTTGTTGTCGATATAGGTGGTGGTACGACTGACCTTTCGTTGGTTGAAGTAACACAAGATGAAGGCAACCTAAGCCTGAACCGTATCGCTGTAGGTGAACATATCCTACTGGGCGGCGACAACATGGACTTAGCTCTGTCTTACCGTCTGAAGATGAAACTGGCTCAAGAAGGTAAAGAACTGGCTCCTTGGCAGGTTCAAGCAATGACTCACGCGTGTCGTGATGCGAAAGAAGCATTGCTTAACGATGCTGAGCTTCAATCTGTGCCAATCGTTGTTCCAAGCCGTGGTTCTAAACTACTGGGCGCAACACTGAAAACAGATCTGACTCAGCAAGAAGTACAACAAACATTGGTTGATGGCTTCTTCCCGAAAGTAGCGGTGACTGAGCACCCAGTACAAAAGACGCGTGGCGCACTGACTCAAATGGGTCTGCCTTACGCTCAAGACGCAGGTATTACTCGTCACATTGCTGCATTCCTTTCTAAGCAAGCGAACGCGCTTTCTGGAAATAGTGAAACCGCTCAGCAAGATTTCAACCCGTTTGCAAACATGCCCGGTATGCCCGGTACAGAAGCGCCAGCGGCAGACTTCATCAAACCAACAGCGGTACTGTTCAATGGTGGTGTTCTAAAATCTAACCTACTTGCAGATCGTCTTTCAGACACGATCAATGAATGGCTAATTAATGCCGACGCTGAATTTGCTAAACAACTTTCAGGTTTAGACTTAGACCTAGCGGTTGCAAGTGGCGCTTCATACTACGGCGCAGTTCGTCGTGGCCAAGGCGTTCGTATCCGTGGTGGTATCGCATCTTCTTACTACGTTGGAATTGAAAGCGCGATGCCAGCTATCCCAGGTATGGCTCCTCCAATGGAAGCACTGTGTGTTGCACCATTTGGTATGGAAGAAGGTTCAAGCGTACAAGTGCCTAGCCAAGAGTTCGGTCTAGTGATTGGTCAGCCAGTTCACTTCCAATTCTTCGGTTCAACCACTCGTCGTGAAGACCAAGCGGGTACGCACCTTGATCACTGGGCTCCAGAAGATCTGGATGAGCTTCCTGAAATTCAAGTGACACTGCCTGTTTCTGAAGGTCGTCGCGAAGGTGAAGTGGTTCCCGTAACTTTGGCTTCTCGCGTTACTGAACTAGGCACGTTATATCTAGAAGCCATTGCGACTGACAATGGTCAGAAGTGGCATGTTGAGTTCGACGTTCGTGAAGACTCGAATAACGACTCAAACGAACAAGCATAATGAATCAACGGCACCTTAACGGGTGCCGTTACTTTATCAATGCGATTCCCTAGCCCTGTATTAAAAGCATTCCAAAGACAACAATAAGACCAAGATTATCCATTAACTGGTCATCACTTTGGCAGAATAAGGTTTTGTATGGCATCTCCTCGTTTTTTAGTCGGCATTGACTTAGGCACAACGAATACTGTTGTCGCTTACTGTGAAATCAACGACGACCTACAACATGCTCCCGTTTCTCTTTTCGATATTGACCAACTCATCGGCCCCGGTGAAGTGGTTCGCAAGCCGCTACTTCCATCATTTCGTTATCATCCCGCACAAGGTCAGATCTCCCCTTCCGATCTCACCATGCCTTGGGAACCGAGCTTAGTTGAAGGCGATATTCAAAATGTCATCGTAGGCGAATGGGCACGAGAATTAGGTGCTAAGGTTGAAGGTCGCCAAGTATCGAGTGCTAAAAGCTGGTTATCTCACCAAGCGGTTGATCGTAACTCCGACATTCTGCCGTGGGCAGGCGCAACTGACGTCGATAAAGTATCGCCAGTTGTCGCAAGCGCAAGCTACCTCAACCACATTCGCCAAGCATGGAACTACCGCAACCCAAGCAATAAGCTGGAAGACCAAGACGTTGTAGTCACCGTTCCCGCTTCATTCGATGAGACAGCACGTAAACTGACACTTGAAGCGGCAGCACTTGCTGGCTTAGGTAAGATTCTATTACTCGAAGAGCCTCAAGCTGTGTGTTACGACTGGTATGCCCGTCATCAACAAACCGCAGCCGATGAGCTTCAACAGATCCCGCTGATTCTAGTGTGTGATGTCGGCGGTGGTACCACCGATTTAAGTTTGATCGAAGCAAGCTTCAACTCAAACAATGGCGATGACCAAGAACTCGCACTCGACCGTATCGGCGTTGGCGAACACTTGATGCTCGGTGGTGATAACCTAGATTTAGCCCTTGCCCACCTTGCAGAGCAACGCTTCAATCAAAACAAAAAGCTGAATGCTTCGAGCCTAACCAAACTGATTCAACAGACTCGCGCCGCAAAAGAGAGCCTGCTTTCTGTTAACGCGCCAGACGATGTAAAGATCACCATGCTGGGCAGCGGTTCAAAGCTACTTGGCGGTACCAAGAGTATTGGTTTAACGAAACAAGAAGTTCATCAGATTGCACTGGAAGGTTTCTTCCCGCTTTCTGAGTTTACGGAAGTACCCGACAAACGACGTAGCGCGGTGGTAGAGTTCGGCCTACCCTACGCAGCAGATCCTGCGGTAAGTAAGCACGTTGCCGAATTCTTAGCGACACATCAGCAAGTATCTAAGGCCGCATTGGAAAAGTCAGACTCTGTTGAGTTTGATGACACCAAACCTGCAATTCCTGTTGGTGTGCTACTCAATGGTGGTGTGTTCAATAGTGAGCTGGTAACAGAGCGAATTACTCAGCTACTGGACAACTGGAACGGTTCTCCTATCACAGTGCTTGATAACCCTCATCCAGATTGGTCTGTAGCCCTTGGTGCAGTAGCTTTTGGTAAAGCACGCCGCGGTGCACAACTGAAAATCGGTGGCGGTGCTGCCCGTTCTTACTTCCTGCATCTGCAAGAGAAGAACAAGATGGGCAAAGCGCTTTGTCTGCTTGCCAAAGGAACCGAAGAAGGCCAAGAGATACGCTTGAACAGCCGTCGTTTCTCGCTGACTTTAGGCGAACCGGTACGATTTAATCTTCTGACTTCAACACACGATCAAATTGCTCATGACACCGCTATTCAAAATGGTGTGATGGTCAATGTCGACGCTGACTTGTTCTCCCCTCTTCCACCGTATATTTCTACACTGGAAGGTTCAGGTACTGCAGAGCTCCAAGCCAACCAAAAAGAACGCGTCGAAGTATTGCTCGCGTGTCAATTAACGGAAGTCGGCACACTGAAAATGGAGTGTGTGAGTACAGAAGATGACACTAAGCGTTGGTTGCTTGAGTTCGAAGTCAGAAACAAGCAAGGCGATGAGTCTGATACCGCTAAACTTCACCCAAGACTGGATGAATGTAAGGAATTGATTTCTCGTCTGTACAGCGGCAACAAGAAGAGTGCTGAATCGAAAGAGATCAAAACACTGTCTAAAGATCTTGAGAAGCGACTTGGTAAGCGTGATGAATGGGACTTCACGACCCTTCGCCATCTGTTTGATACCTTTTCATTAGGTCGTAAACGCCGCCGTCGTTCAGAAGCACACGAGAAGAACTGGCTGCGTTTGGCGGGTTACTCGCTGCGTCCAGGCTTTGGCGATCCGACTGACTCATGGCGTATCGAACAAATTTGGGGCCTTTACCAACAAAACATTCAGTTCCAGAACCACCAAGGTTGGACGGACTGGTGGGTATTCTGGCGTCGTGTTGCCGGTGGATTAAACCAAGAGCAGCAAGAGAGTATCTTGGCTGACATCGCTAAATACCTTCATCCAGGGGCAATGAAAAACCCTAAGACAGCCAAAGATGCACAAGACAATGGCTATGAAGCCATGGTTCGTTTGGCGGCGTCACTTGAGCAACTTGAAGTGGAAGACAAAGTTCTGCTGGCAAGCTGGTTCTTGAGCAAAGCGATTAACCATAACCAATTTGAACAGGCTCACTGGTGGGCGCTAGGTCGATTAGCATCAAGAACGCCTTTGTATGGCAGCCAACACAACGTAATTCCTAGAGAGCAAGCTGAACAGTGGTTACCAAAACTGCTTGAACAGAACTGGCAGAAAGAGCAGATGATCGCCTTCGCTGCTGTAATGATTTGTCGTAAAACCGGTGACCGTCAATTTGATATCTCTGACGACTATCGTAATCAAGTGATTGAGAAGCTAAAGCAAAGCAAGGTACCTGATTCATGGCTAACGCTAGTGAGTGAAGTGACTGAACTTTCTGAGAGCGAGTCTAAGCGCGTATTTGGTGATGCATTACCAAGCGGGTTAAGCCTGATTAATAACTAGTTTCAGGCCTCATTAGATTGGAGCGCTAACTAGTAAAGAAAAAGCCACTTTCGATTCGTTGAAAGTGGCTTTTTTATTGGTGGCTTAAGGCTGGTATGTTTAGTCGACTTATCGCTTCTTGGTTAAGAGCCTTAGCCGTATTGCTGTTCATCATTGTTAATGTTTCGTTCCTGTTGGGTTGATAGGAAAATCCGTATTTTCATAAATATCAGATAACTTTTTCGGTTTCTTGTCTTTAGCTCCTTTGTTCGATTGATTATGAGTTTCGCTTAAAAGCCATTCCTCATGCATTTTTGCTGAATCCAAAAACTCTGGATCTTCCATTGCTTCCTTGCGAAGTTTATTTACACGTTCGAGAGTGTCCCAAATCATAATACTTCACCTCCACTAAGGCAGTAATATAAAGATAGCTCAACCCCATAAAACTTCAACTAAGCCAATGAGATAGCGATCTCAATTTCGAAAATTAACTGCTCTATGTCAGTAAAAATAGTCATCATACACTGGGCTGAAATAGTCGCTTCCTTCCGATGATCTTCGAAGATCATTAGGCATAAAAAAAGCGAGCTCAATGCTCGCTTTTTGTCTGTCTATCTGTTGATCGGATCGTCAATACTCGCTCGATTAAATCACACCGAACTTAAGCACGGTTACCAATTTTAACGGTACCATTTGTAGCAAACCAAAGTGCTTCTGAACGACGGCGGCCTAGTAGAATCGGGCCATCATCGTAGAACAAAAAGTTCTTCCAGTGTTTCTTAAAAACTGACCATTTGGTTTCTAAAACATTGTATTTTTCGTAACAAAAATAAACAGTTACGTCATCTTGCCAATCAATGAAGTTTAGAATTTCTTCCGGCATTTCAGGCTCATCCGCTTCCCAATTTGCCATCCAGCTGATCTCTTCATTCCAGTTCGATGCTTTGCTTGGCCAGTCTTGCGAACTTAGTCTTTCCGCATCAGGGCTTTGAGGGCTCACGTTCTCTTTCCAAAACTGAGATGCTCTCGCCTGTGTCATTGGTTTAATCTTTTCCAAATCCTCTGCCGGCAGCGGCATTGACTGGTGAGTGAAAATCCATTTTCTTTGGTATTCGTCCAAAGTTGTGTATGACATCAAAATTCCTCAAATATCTTCTCAGGCTGATGGATCTACCATGCCTATATGTTCTTTTTGATACAGCGGCGACTAGAGATCGCTTGATATTCGCTGCCTTTAAATTCGTTACTTGTTCTTACGCCTAGATACTATTTAGTCTAGACATTGCGTTTGTCTTCCCAGTTAGGGTTAACTAACGCGGTCAGTATATGGTCTTCCCATTTACCGTTAATCTGTAAGTAATCTTTGGCGAAGCCTTCTCGAACAAAGCCAAGATGTTCCAATACACCCGCACTGCGTTCATTGTGAGGCATGTAGCCCGCCATTAAGCGGTGCATATTCTGCACATCAAACATGTAGTCTTTTGCCATGCTCAAGCCTCTGCGCATGTAACCGTGGCCCTGTGCACTTTGACTCAATGAGTAACCTACATTACAGGCGTAGAACGGGAAACGAGACAAATTACTGAACGATATTGTGCCTAGCATCTCGTTAGAGTCAGCGTTAATCAATAAACAGTAGTAGCCTAGCCCCATTTTATGAAGCTCGTTTAACTTGATCAGTCGCTGCGCCCAACTCGCTCTATCAAAGAACGCGTCTTCGCGAATCGGTTCCCAAGGTTTCAGGTACTCTCTGTTAACCTGAAAGTACTCACTGATCATCGCTGCGTCATCTATTTCAGCCGTTCTCAGAATCAGGTTACCGTCACGCTTATAAATGCGCTCCGGTGTACTCAAATCTTCCATAATCTTGTTCTTATTCGATCAGTTCTTTCTAATACCGTAATCACGAAGCTTATTCGCAATTGAGGTGTGAGATACATTCAAACGTTTTGCAAGCTTACGGCTTGATGGGAAAGACTGGTAGAGCTTCTCTAGAATCTGAGATTCATAGTCTTTCATGATCTCATCCAGCGAGCCGTCTAAGCTCAAGTTCGCCATTCCAGCAGTCATGGTTTCAAGCTGTGGCAGGTGGAATTGCTCAACCGTTAACGTATCTGAATCCAACTCTGTTAGAGCACGTAGAACCATGTTGTCTAACTGACGAATGTTGCCCGGCCATTGGTAGTTACCTAATTGGTCGATTAGTTCTTGAGTCAGCTTTGGTTTCAACATGCCTAATTGCTGTGCGTACTTTGCAACGAATAGCTCCAGTAATGGGGCAACATCGTTTGAACGTTCGCGCAAAGCAGGAATCGATAAAGTCAGCACGTTCAAGCGGTAGAACAGATCTTCACGGAACGAACCTGAGTCGGCTAATTCAGAAAGACGATGGCGCGTTGATGCGATAATACGAACATCCGCGTGCATCTCTTCTTCTTCACCAACACGACGGAATGAACCATCTTGTAGGAAACGCAGCAGTTTGATTTGTAGATGCGGGCTCATCTCGCCAATTTCATCTAAAAATACGGTACCGCCATTCGCTTGTTCGAAAATGCCTTTATGACCTTGTTCATGGTTAAATGAACCCGGTGCATGACCAAACAATTCCGTCTCCGCTACGTCATCAGGCATCGATGCACAGCTTAGAATCAAGAATGGGAATGACGCTCGGTTCGAACGGTTATGACACGCTTTAGCCAGCATCTCTTTACCCGTGCCTGTATCCCCTTCAATAAGCAGAGGTTGATCCAGCATAGCCAGTTTCTTAGCTTGGCTGATCAAGGCTTTATGGCGATTAGAGACACCAACAAAGTGTTCAAAACCTAGGTTATTCTGTTCAGGGATTGCGTCTGGCGTGTTCATCTCTTGGTTGCAAGAACGAATTGTCATTACCGCGCTAGCCAGTACCGCTTCGTTCACATCACCACCAAGGTAAATCGGCAGGATCTCAATAGAGAAATCTAAACCATCTAACACCACAACTTCACGATGGCGCGTTACATCGCCTTCAATCCAACGAGCGAAGTTAAAGCTAGGAACGAACGTCGCTAACGGCTCACCGATCACTTCGTCTTCTTGCTTGTTAAAGAGGTTCAATGCAGCGTGGTTTGCCATATCGATTGAGCCTTTAAGGTCAATCGCTATCACAGGGTCAGGTAGGTTTGCCAGCAGAGCAATCAACTCTGTGTTGTGCCTTTCGCTTGGCATAAATTGGATTTTACGTACATCCTTCACACCTGAAATTCGGCGAATTTCAGCCATAAGTTCACTAAAAGCATCAAAATTAATATCAGGGCAGTTTAAGTAAATAATGCCTTTAACATCAATTTCGATTCCTCTTAAATCAATGCTTTTTGAGGCCAAGATATCGAGCAACTCACGCGTTAAGCCGAGTCTGTCTTCACACAATACTTCAAGACGCACAAATAGTCCTATTATAGGTGTCAGGATAAGTTGACAGTAGTGTGGATTAAGCTCTGAGTTCAGTCAAGAAGAAGAGTAAACATATGTTTACTCTTCACTCGCAAACGACTCAATGTCATACACTTTGTTGGTCAGTAGATCGCTTTGTTGATCAGTAGCTCGCTTTGTTTAAGCGTGATGCGCTTTATTGATAAGCAACTCACTCTATTTAAGCGTAATGCGCTTTATTTCAGAAAGGACGGCTTTACGAAGATCTGATATTTTTACTTTTCGCTCATTATGCCAAGGCATAGGACGCAGCAATGTCATGGCTTTTAAACCCAGTCTCGCAGTGAGAATACCGACACCGAGCCCCTGGCCTGCTCGAGCTGAAACCTTGCCTGCAAGATCCATCGAGACGAGGTCCATACTCGCGTCTATCGCGAGTTCACTGGCACCTGCCGCTGCCATGTTGATCAACACCAACTTGAACAACTTAATACGCGACCAGTAACCAAGCTCAATGCCATACACATCAGCAAGCTTGTCTATCATGGTGAAATTGCGCCACGCCACCAGCAACATATCGGCAGCCGCCAATGGGCTCACAGCAACCAAAGCGGCCGATTCGGTCGAGAATTTAGTGACAATTTGAGTCGCCACTTTATCTTGTTGGGCAACAACGAGTGCATCATACATATCCAAGACTTCAGCATCGCTGTGCGCAGGGTTAATGCTGTTTCGCCATTTATCATAAGCGGGTGATTCAGCGACAATACCGCCCTGCTTCGCAATGTGTTCACAGAACGCTTTGCCTTTACCAACACTCTGGCTTTGCAGTAGCTCTTCACTCTGCTCTTGGACACTGAAATGGTCTTTCAGCGAACGCAGCTTCCACAACTCTTTGCCTATTGCGCCTAAACCTAATGAAGCAATGGCAGCGATAAAGCCAGCCCAGCCTAAAGCTAGCCAGTCAGCGGTTTGAATAGCAGTAATGACAGAGTCAATCGCCTGCCAGCCCACCAGACCGGAGAAAGCGACAAGTAAGCCCGTTCCAAACCACTTCTTCTTTTTGCTCGGTCGAATCACTTGTTCCAATTGCTGCTCAGCTTCACCATCAAGATCGGCTTCCACTTGCGGTGCGACAGGAACAAATTCCTCTTGCTCTGTGAACAGTTGTTGAGCGCCTAAATCCGGGCCAACTTCACTCTTGTCTTGCTCACCAAAAGAGGTCTTCAACGGTTCATCAAAGACCTGTTTCGTTTTTAATTCACTCATTTTAATTGCCTCAATTACTTCAACTTGTCGCCAATGAGATATTCTAAAACCTTGTCGATTCTCAGATGCTGGCAAGGCTCATCGGAATGTTGCTCCATCGGCCTAAAACTCGTGAAATCAAATTGGTTGGTTTCCCAATACTGTTTATTGGGCAGTTTACGCGGCACCTCACCCGGATACATGGTTTGAGGAGCATTATCTAAAGTCACACCTTGCAATGCAGGGACATTATCTGAACCTGACGATATATAACCCGCGCTGGTCGCTTGAATAGACGCGATGCTCATGCAACTCATGTCGATATGTTCAAACGCCGCCTGTTGCCAAGCCGGATGTACCATCTGTTGTAACAGCGATACCAAGTTCGGATGTTGATCCGGTGTCACGTGATCGGCCTTGGTGGCTGCAAATAAGATCTTGTCGATCTTCGGGGCAAACAAGCGTCTTAGCATATTGCTTCGACCATACTTAAAGCTTTTTAGTAGCTGCTCTAATGCGCCACGCATATCCATGAAAGAGTCATAGCCCGCATTGAGCGGCTGTAAGCAATCCACCAGCACGATTTGTCTGTCGAACGTCGCGAAGTGATTCTTGTAGAACGCCTTTACGACCTTTTGTTGATACTCTTCATAACGCGCTTTTAAAACCGCATAGTTACTTGTTTTAGAGAACTTGCCCTCAGGTGCGATGCACGGGAAAAATTGCAGCACAGGCGCGCCTTCAAGCTCACCCGGCAATACGAATCGCCCCGGCTGTACCCAGTGCAACCCGTTATCCTTACAAGTGTGAAGGTACTGAGTATAGCTATCAGCAATGGCGACCAATTTCTTTTCGTCTGCTTCGGCTAACAAGTCAAGGTCACCACGCATTGCGTTCCACTGTTGCGAGTAGGTTTCTCTATCGCCTTTTAGTGCTGTAAATTGAGACTGACTCCAAGTATCAAAATCCATATCCAGCAAAGGTAAATCAAGTAGCCACTCTCCCGGATAATCAACAATATCGAGATAAAGGGTGCTGTTTTTGCTCAGCAGCTTCTTTGCGCCTTTGGCTGGCTTATATTTGATAGCTAGACGAATCTCACTGACATCGCGCGTCGGCACTGGCCATTCTGGTGGCTGTGCATTCAAAGATTCCATCGCTTCATCATAAGAGAAGCGTGGAATCATCATGTTTTGTTGCGGGATGCGCTTTGCGCCAATAATTCTGCCATCTCTCGCTGATGCAAGCAGTGGTAGATTTTTGTGGGTAGACGTATGAAGAAGCTGATTTACCAGCGAAGTAATGAATGCTGTCTTACCCGCACGAGAAAGCCCCGTAACCGCTACTCGAATGTGAGAATCCGTTCCTCTGCTTATAAAGTCACTCATTTCTTGAGTTAGGTGTTTCATTTGAACGACTCCGTGATAGTTAGGCTAGCTGATTATGATAATAGAGAGGCAAGCCTATGTTCTTTCCCTGTTGGGATAGTATGTATGCTTTTGCTTGTTCTTTTACTAATAGTGATAAGTATGCAATACACATTCTTAATGCTAGATGAATAAAAGCCCCTGACTACATTCATAATCAGGGGCTTTAGAATTTTTCTGCGATATCCGACGTTTAATCGTCTTCAATCAACTTGTAGATAACAAACAGTGCAATCTCTGCAATTAGCCAAAGCGCACAAGTAATTGTCACGTATTTATTATCAAAGATGCTGATCCCTTTCAAGATCAGGTCGTAACCAACAAAAGCACCAATCACCACTGCCAAGATAATCTGTAGGATCTGAATAAAACGAGGCATTCCTCTCTCCTATATTCTTATATCAAACTATGTGTTTATCACTATATCATTGATAATAAGACAAAAGTGCAAATAATGCTGCACTTTTGTCTTCAACTTTCTGTCAAGAATTGCAATTCAAACGCTGAAGCTAGCGCCTGTTACTACTTTTGACTTCGGTAAATTATGCTTTTTCAGCTTCAGCAATTTTCACTTTCCACGTATCAGGGCCGATCTGGTGCGCGTTCACGCCGTTAGAGTCAACCGCGACCGTTACCGGCATGTCTTCAACTTCAAACTCGTAAATCGCTTCCATACCGAGATCTTCAAACGCAACCACGCGTGCTTTTTTAATTGCTTTCGCGACTAAATAAGCTGCACCGCCAACCGCCATTAGGTAAACCGATTTATGTTGTTTGATTGACTCTACCGTTGCAGGGCCACGCTCTGCTTTACCAATCATTCCCATAATGCCGGTTTCTTCTAGCATCATGTCGGTGAACTTATCCATACGAGTAGACGTTGTCGGGCCAGCAGGACCAACCGCTTCATCACGTACCGCATCAACAGGGCCAACGTAGTAAATGAACTTACCTTTCAGGTCGACGCCTTCAGGTAAACCTTCACCACTTTCAAGCATGCCTTGAATACGCTTATGCGCTGCATCACGACCGGTTAAGATCTTGCCTGATAGAAGAACCGTTTCGCCAGTCTTCCACTCTTGAACGTCTTCTTTAGTAATTTCATCTAGGTTAACACGGCGTGTATTCGCGCCTGCTTCCCAAGTAATATCTGGCCACTCTTCTAACTTAGGTGGGGTTAGTTCTGCAGGGCCGCTGCCGTCTAGCGTGAAGTGAACGTGACGCGTTGCTGCACAGTTCGGGATCAAGCAAACAGGCTTTGAAGCTGCATGCGTTGGCGCTGTTTTGATTTTAACGTCAACCACAGTCGTTAGACCGCCAAGACCTTGTGCACCAATACCAAGCTTGTTTACACGGTTGAAGATGTCTAAACGAAGCTCTTCTTCTGCGTTCTCTGGACCTTTGTCGATAAGATCTTGAATATCGATGTGTTCCATCAGAGATTCTTTCGCTAGTACTGCTGCTTTCTCAGCCGTACCGCCGATGCCTATACCAAGCATGCCCGGTGGACACCAGCCCGCGCCCATTGTTGGTAGCGTCTTCTCTACCCACTCTGCAATATCATCAGAAGGGTTAAGCATTACCATCTTGGTTTTGTTCTCAGAACCGCCGCCTTTTGCCGCGATTTGAATTTCAACTTTGTTGCCTGGAACCATATTAATGTGAACAACCGCTGGTGTGTTGTCTTTTGTATTAATACGCTTACCTGCAGGGTCCATTAGGACAGATGCACGCAATGGGTTATCTGGATTGTTGTAAGCTTGACGAACGCCTTCATCAACCATCTGTTGTACTGTTTGATCCGTTTCCCACCTAACATCCATACCGATGTTCACGAAACAAGTAACAATACCCGTATCCTGACAAATTGGACGATGGCCTTCCGCAGACATGCGCGAGTTAATCAGAATCTGAGCGATAGCATCTTTTGCTGCTTGGCTCTCTTCTTTCTCATACGCTTTTTCTAGGGCTTGGACAAAGTCTAAAGGGTGATAATAAGAAATGTACTGAAGTGCGTCAGCGACACTGCTGATCACATCTTGCTTACGAATAACCGTCATTGCATGCCTCTTTATTGTTCTGGTTCCATGTGGGTTCATGGTTTGACTATTCAGGCCTAATTGGCTTAGCTTTTTATTGTGTTGAGCTGTATTTAGTTGCTTTAGCAATCGCTTGCATAGCTGTAAACTAAACCACTTGTATTACACCGTTCTAATCAAGAACCCATTTTATTTTCAATTTATGATACTCTTGCTTCCTCTCACACGCCATGCAGTGATCGAACTCTTTGTCACAAATTAAACAAATGAATAACAACGAATTTCGCTCTATCCAAATCAAGCCGCTTGAATATCAATCAACTTTAGCTAAACAGCTGTTTTCCCATATTGAAAACCTACCGTGGGCAATGCTATTACGCTCAGCTTCAGAAAGCCACGTTGATAGTCGATACGATATTTTAGTTGCTCAACCCATCGCCACCTTTGAGACAGTCGGTGCAAAAACGACCGTTAATGTTAATGAGACGTGCGAGGTTTCAGACTCCGATCCTTTCGAACTACTCGACCAATATCAGCAACAGTTATTGCCCGTAACGAAAGAGCACGTTGAGTTGCCATTCGTTGGCGGTGCATTGGGCTATTTTAGTTATGATTTGGGGCGCAGAGTTGAAACACTTCCTTCACTCGCAAAGCGAGACATTGAAGCGCCAGACATGGCGGTTGGTTTGTATGAGTGGGCTGTGATCGTTGACCATCAATTAAAAACGGCGTGTATTGTCGGCAGCAATATCGATGAACATCATGATTGGCTGATGCAGCAAGTGGCTCGGTCAAACCGAACACATGCGCCCTTTGGATTAACCACACCGTGGAAATCCAACATGAGCGAACAGAACTACGCAATGAAATTCGATAGTGTTCAAGAGTATCTGTTATCCGGCGATTGCTATCAGATTAACTTGGCTCAGCGTTTCAATGCCCAATACCAAGGCAGTGAATGGCTAGCCTATGACAAATTGGAACAACACAACTCAGCACCCTTTTCTGGATTTATCCGTTTGGCCGACTGCGCAATCATCAGTGTTTCGCCTGAACGATTCTTAGAACTTAATAGTGGCACCATTGAAACAAAACCGATCAAAGGCACACGCCCTCGTTCTGAAGACCCTATGATTGATGATGCCAACGCACAAGACCTAGTCAACGCCGATAAAGATCAGGCAGAAAACTTGATGATCGTCGATCTGCTTCGTAATGATATTGGCCGAGTCGCAAAGCCGGGATCGGTTCATGTACCAAAGCTCTTCGATATTGAAAGCTTCCCTGCTGTGCACCACTTAGTGAGCACGATACGAGCGGACCTTGATGACCAATACTCTGCAACTGACCTTCTGAGAGCCTGTTTCCCTGGAGGCTCGATTACCGGAGCACCAAAAGTTCGCGCGATGCAGATCATTGAAGAGTTAGAACCGCATCGACGTTCAGCGTACTGCGGCAGTATTGGCTACATCAGCCGAAATGGCAGAATGGACACCAGCATTACTATTCGTACGTTAGTGGCAGAGAACAATACGCTTTATGCATGGGCTGGCGGTGGTGTGGTATTCGATAGTGATTGTGCTTCTGAGTACCAAGAGACGTTGGATAAACTAAGTCGTATTCTACCTGTACTTGAGGAATGTTAAGCATAACGTCATTAGCTGACAGTTTCGCTGCTTAACGGCCAGCGAAAGCTCTATATAAGAAGAAACCGAAATAAAAAGAAACCGAAGGATCGTAAGATCACTTCGGTTTTTTAGTCTTTGAGCTAGAACACATGACTCACAACGCTTTATTAATCTGTTTGAACGACCTTCACTGCAGAGACACCCCACTTCTTGAGCATTTCTTTAAGATCATTGGCTGTGTAAGGCTTACTAAGAATGTCATCCATTCCGCACTGAATACAACGTTCTCGCTCTTCCAGCGTCGTTCCGGCGGTGAGTGCCACAATAGATCTAACGTAACCCTTATCTCTAAGTTTCTCTGTCGCTTCAAATCCGTCCATGACGGGCATTCTGCAATCCATGAAAACAATGTCGTATTCATTATCTGAAGCAAGCTCAAAAGCTTCTACACCATTGCTCGCGGTAGCAGGTTCAATCTCATGTTTACGTAACATTTGTTGGATGATGATCTGGTTCATCTTAATATCATCAACCACCAGCACTTTAAGCAGTGACAATTCGACTTCAGATTCAAAGCCTCTAGCGACACTATCACTCTCTGCTGGTACATCGACAACCTGAAGAGGAATCGAGATGGTAAACGTAGTGCCTGAGCCAACAACACTGGTCACCCCAATCACGCCATTCATCAGAGCCACCAGCTTGCGGCAAATCGCTAAACCAAGCCCAGTGCCCTCATAATTTCGGCTACTTGAGTTGTCAGCTTGTGTGAAAGGTTCAAACAGCGTCTTATGTGCAGATTCGGCAATGCCTACCCCAGTATCTTCCACTGAGAAAACAAACTGGTTTTTGTCCCATTCAATATCGACATTGACGTGCCCCTCTTCTGTAAATTTGATCGCATTACCGATTAAGTTTACAAACAGTTGCGTGATACGTTCTAAATCGCCTTGGAAATGAGAAGGTACGTTAGATGCGACACTGATATTAAATTCGATCTGCTTCTCAATCGCCCGATTGACGAAGATACTTTCAATCGTATTTCTCAAATCATGCAACGCAAATTTCTTAGGAATAAGATCCAACATCCCTGCATTGATTTTGCTGAAATCAAGCAAGTCATTAATGATGGTTCTGAGAAACTCTCCAGATTGACTCAGGTTATTCACTATTTCACGCTGAGAATTGCTGAGTTCGGTATCGCTGATCAATTCTGCACTACCTAACAAACCATTGAGCGGAGTTCTTAGCTCATGGTTAATCATGGCCACAAAGTCGCGCGTTGCCCTCTCGGACTCTTCCGCTCGTTTACGTGACTCAACATTTCGATTGATAGCAAGCTGATGAGTTAATGCACTGCAGATAAGATCGGTCACTAACAACAGTTGGCTTTGAATGAATTCGTAGTCTTGGTCTAACAATCTAACCTTCACGATTAACGCGCCGACTATGACCTTTTCGACCTCTAATGGCACCGTTAGCAAGTTGCCTTGCCAATGAGGTTCTTGAATGTATTGCTCTATCACCTCGACGGCTTCGTCACCATAGTCGTAGGTGTGTAACTGCGGGATCAGCTTGGGAGGCAAAATCAAACGACTGGCTTCGATCAAGTAACTGTTGGTCACATTCATCGTCAATTGTGACAACATGACGTCATCGAGATCATTTCTAAGGAACGCGCGCCCGAAATCAATCAACAGGTTGTCGATTTGTTCTTGGAATTCAATACGGCGTATATTCGCGTTAGAGCGCTTTTCTAACTGACGCAGAGCAAGCTCAAGCTGTTGGTTAGCCTCAAACAGTTCGAGGCTCTTTTGTTCCAACAGCGCTTCAGCCGCTTTCCTTGCCGCGATTTGACGCTTAAGTTTCTTCTCTATGGCAGATGCCGGATCCATATCACTTTTCTACTTTGAGATTAAACCTAACCACGCTTTGGTCATCATTTTGCGGCGTCATTTCAACCGCGATAGATTCACCGTGGTATTCAGCACACCCTTCAATAAGCCCTAAGCAAACGTGAGACATGCACCTTGCGCTTTTATAGTCAAAAACAAGCTGTGCTTCAGTCGTAGTAATAAAGCTGAATTCCGGCGGCTCCGCATCCGGATAGAGCTTCTTCACTTCAACGTGAATATAGCGCTCTACGTGTTGGATAAATTGAAAGGTGGTCGTGCTATGAGCAAGGCTCGCTTTATTAGGCAATGAGGCCAATAAGTTCTTAAAGACCGACTGCCCAAAAACACGCTGTAAACTGGCGGCATCAATATCGGTTTTCTTACTCAAGTTGATAATCAACCTGACAAGGTCTTTGTGGTCATAGCTTCCGACCGACGTGTAGATCCCTTCGTCTTCTGACATCTCTAAAACTTCTTCCAAAAGCTCTAGCCCAAACTTGTCTTCAACAAGCTCTAAAAATTCGGTGAATATGATTCCTTTCATCTCATACCTTTTCTTCTATTTCTTTTTAGAATGGTCTACTAAGTTATTGTTATCAAATTCTTAAACAAAAAAACTACGTTTCATCACCTAATTTTATGACATGGGTAACGCTTACTCGGAAATGTACAAATATTGAATATAGCAAAACCCCTCATTTTGAGGAGATGGGTGACTGCCCCTCCCCTTTATTGTGCTTAGTTAAAGACTGAACTAAGGGTAAGTAAATGAAGACACACTCAAAATTGGTAATCAGCCCACGGTTATGTCTATACTTAAAATCATAATAATCAATATATTGGCTTGATATGAATAAAGAAAACTTCCTTCAACAATTCCAGCTTAACCCTACAGTTGGCTATCATCCCGAATCTGTAGAGCGTGTTTCGCATATCAGTGGCGATCAATTGCGCAAAGCGGCAGTGGTGGTCGGTTTAGTAGAACGAGAAGATGGTTTACATGTCATTTTTACTAAAAGAGCCGCTCATTTAAAGCATCATCCAGGCCAAGTCAGCTTTCCTGGGGGAAAACACGAACTTTCCGACCCTTCTATGCAATTTACTGCACTTAGAGAACTCCACGAAGAGGTGGGGATTCGATCGGATCAAGTTAAAATTGTTGGCCAATTACCTGCATTGAGTACTATTAGTAAATTTTCTGTGACACCGATTGTTGCAATGGTCGATCCTGACTATGAAGCCATCATCGATGAGAACGAAGTGGCCTCGATTTTTGAGGTGCCTGCCACCTATGTTTTAGACCAAGCCAAGTTACACAGCCACACTGTTAACGTTAAACAAATCAAGCATCGTGTTTTTGCGATGCCCTTCGAAGAGCACCTAATTTGGGGCGTTACAGCACAAATCATCCAATCTCTGCAGCGACATGTAGTGCAACAAATTACATAGCAACTACGTTTTGTTTAATCTCTGTTAACAAAATCCACCCTTTCTATAGAACAGATTTATTAATGCAATTTTACGCAAACGTTTCCCTGGTATAAATCTGACCACCCCCGCCATTCGCATAATAAAAACTAATGTCTAGCATGAGCATAAATCACCTGTAGCACGCCAATTTCGTGATCAAAAATCCGTTTTTCGCATATCATGTGACACGCCGTTTCATTACATGATTTAGATCTATTTTTTACAGAAGAAAATTCTGCAGAATTAGCCCCAACTTATTTCCTGTTCCCAAAAAATGAGTAATTTAACATGAACACAACAACTTCTTCGGCAAATGCCGTTAAAGATTCAAGCAAGTTTAACTATAAAGATTTTACCTGGTGTTTATCACTATTCGGTACAGCAGTTGGTGCTGGCGTACTATTCCTTCCAATCAAAGCTGGTGCGGGTGGTTTTTGGCCATTAGTTATCCTAGCTCTAATCGCGGCACCAATGACTTGGTTCGCACACAAATCTCTAGCTCGTTTCGTACTGTCTGCTAAAAACCCTGAAGCTGATATTACAGACACAGTTGAAGAGCACTTCGGTAAGACTGGCGCAAACATTATTACTTTTGCTTACTTTTTCGCTATCTACCCAATCGTTCTTATCTACGGTGTTGGTATCACGAACACGGTTGATTCTTTCCTAGTAAACCAAATGGGTATGGAATCTATTCCACGTCCTCTTCTTTCTGGTGCACTGATCCTTGCTATGACAGCAGGTGTTGTATTCGGTAAAGAACTGATGCTTAAAGCAACGTCAGCAATGGTTTATCCACTAGTATTCGTCCTACTAGCGCTGTCTTTCTTCCTAGTTCCTGAATGGAACACTTCAATGATGGAAACAAGCCCAGAATGGTCTTCAATGCCTTCTATTATCTGGCTTGCGATTCCAATCATCGTGTTCTCTTTCAACCACAGCCCAATCATTTCACAGTTCTCTAAAGAGCAACGTCGTGTATACGGTGAAGACGCAGTTAAGAAAACTGACGCGATCACTGGCGGCGCAGCAATGATGCTGATGGGTTTTGTAATGTTCTTCGTATTCTCTGTAGTGCTTTCTCTATCTCCAGAGCAACTAGCTACAGCGCAAGCGCAAAACATCTCGGTACTTTCTTACCTAGCTAACGTTCACGAGTCTCCACTTATCTCTTACATGGGTCCTCTAGTAGCGTTCGCAGCGATTACTTCTAGCTACTTCGGTCACTTCCTAGGTGCTCATGAAGGTCTTGTTGGTCTAATCAAGTCTCGCTCTGGTTCTTCAATCAGCACGATTGAGAAAGCATCTCTAGCGTTCATCGTTGTTACAACTTGGATTGTTGCAGTAGTTAACCCAAGCATCCTAGGTATGATTGAAACAATGGGTGCTCCAATGATTGCAGCTATCCTGTTCCTAATGCCTGTATTCGCGATGCAGAAAGTACCAGCAATGGCTAAGTACAAAACATCAGCACCTGTGCAAATCTTTACAGCTTTATGTGGTCTAGCGGCTATTAGTTCTGTAATCTACGGCGCTCTTTAATCTCAAGTCCTTTTTATAAGATGACATCCATCTTATATCGCGAGATTAGACAAAAAATATAATGATAATAAATGAGCCTCCCTACTCCCCTTGGGAGGCTCTCTTTTTGAGGTAATCGCTATGATTAGTGTATTTGATATCTATAAAATCGGTGTTGGTCCATCGAGCTCACACACAGTTGGACCAATGAAAGCGGGTAAAGAATTTATTGATGACCTACGTTCAATGGGAAAATTGCGCGACATCACTAAAATCACCGTGGACGTATATGGATCACTATCACTGACAGGGAAAGGTCACCACACAGATATCGCTATCATCATGGGTCTTGCTGGCAATACTCCTGAGAAAGTAGATATCGACTCTATCGCAGGCTTCATTGCTCGCGTAGAAGAAACTGAACGTCTACCTGTTGGTATGCACTGTCATACTGTTTCGTTCCCGAAAGATGGCGGAATGAATTTCCATAAAACCAACCTTTCTCTACACGAGAACGGCATGAGCATTCATGCTTGGGTTGATGACGAAGTAGCTTACTCAAAAACGTACTACTCAATTGGTGGCGGTTTCATCGTTGACGAAGAGAGCTTCGGCAAAGAAGAAGAAAACCCGATTAAAGCACCTTACGAATTCACAACAGCTGAAGAGCTGGTTAATCAGTGTAAAGAAAGTGGTCTTTCTATCAGTACACTGGTTATGAAAAACCAAGCGGCTTTCCACTCAGACGAAGAGTCTCGTACTTACTTCGCAAACATCTGGAAAACGATGCGTGAGTGTATGGATCGCGGTATGAATACTGAAGGTATCTTGCCGGGTCCACTGCGTGTACCTCGCCGTGCAGCTTCACTTCGCCAACTTCTGATTACTTCAGAAAAAACAACCAATGATCCAATGACTGTTGTTGATTGGGTGAACATGTTTGCATTCGCAGTAAACGAAGAAAATGCTGCCGGTGGCCGTGTTGTTACTGCACCAACTAACGGCGCATGTGGCATCATCCCAGCTGTATTGGCGTACTACGACAAGTTCATCCAAACGGTGACAGAGAAAGATTACATCCGTTACTTCGCGGCTTCTGGTGCGATCGGTGGTCTTTACAAGCGTAACGCTTCTATCTCTGGTGCTGAAGTTGGCTGTCAGGGTGAAGTTGGCGTAGCATGTTCTATGGCTGCTGCTGGTCTTGCTGAGCTTATGGGTGGTAGCCCAGAGCAAGTATGTATGGCTGCAGAAATCGGCATGGAGCATAACCTAGGTCTAACGTGTGACCCAGTAGCAGGCCAAGTACAAGTACCATGTATCGAGCGTAACGGTATTGCTGCAGTTAAAGCAATCAACTCAACTCGTATGGCACTTCGTCGCTCTTCTGCTCCTACTGTTTCTCTAGATAAAGTTATCGAAACTATGCTAGAAACCGGTAAAGACATGAACGCTAAATACCGTGAGACATCTCAAGGTGGTTTAGCAGTTAAGGTGGTTTGTTAATTAACATTCGTTTGTTAATAGCTTTCGAATCAATCTGCTTTTAACGAGCAGATAATAAAAAGGAACGCCGATGCGTTCCTTTTTTTGTATCTAAAGCTTTTGTAGCTGAAGCTTAGTGACTAGGGCGTGTTGATCTTTCGAGCTGATTTTTGCAGCGAGTTGCTGGGTATTTATACAAGGCAGAGGCGTCGATGTGTAGCTAGCCTACATGAGAAGCCGATAACGTAGTAGAAATGGCCAGCAAACGCTGCCCGAAGGGTTCGAGCTGGGCGCCCACGCAAAAAGCGTTTTACTCTTTGTTGAGGGGGATTTGCTTAGAGTGACTAGGCTACTTCCCCCTCGCCGCGATTAAAACGCTTTTATCTCGAACAAAATTTAACCACGAAAGGTCAACACGCCCTAATTATTCAACCGACTAAATTGGTTTGCTAAATCACTTGCGAGATAAGTAAGAAGCAACCAAATAGCAAGGAGAACAACATCATTGGGCGGCCACCTTCAGCGCTGTATCTGTCTTCCGCTACTTTCATGAAGCGCTGCTTGTGAACCATCACCAGAGGAACAAACACAGCTAGGAACACTAAGATGATACCTGCGTAGTTCAACACTTGTAGGAACTTGTCCGCAGCAAGCAATGAACCCGCCAACGGCAAGATAAAGCTAATGCAGTACGTTACTGCGGTGTTCTGGTTGAACATGTCCTTGTTCTGGTTGAATAAAGACATCGCCACACCAAAGAAAGAGGTCAGCAACGCCAAGCCAGTGAAGGTAGACAGAACGTTACCCACCCAAGGAGACTGAGCCTCAAACGCCGCCATCAAATCTGATACGTTCTTGAAGCTTCTGAATTGCTCTTCGCTCAAGTTACCCACTACCGCAAACAACCAACATAAGTAACACACTAATGGGATCAGAGAACCGACGATCACCATGTTACGCAGCTGTTTGTCTGTCGCTTCGTGGTTGTAAGAAACCAAGGTTGGAATCACAACCATAAAGCCAAAGCTCGTAAACAGGATGGCACTGGTTTTGATTAGATCAACATGGTCATGGCTGGTTACCTGCATCAAGTTTTCTTGAGTCATGCTCGGCGCTAAGAACACCATGGTTGCAAACAAGCTTGCTAACATCACAAAGAACAATGCGCGGTTGAGCTTATCAATCACTCCTGTGCCACTTGCGACGACTGCACCAGCAAGTAACGTAAACACGACTTGGCTCGTGGTCGCGGTGAGTTCAACGCCAAAGTTAGACAGTAACTTACTCAGCAAATCACCTGCGCCTAGAATGTAAGCCATCAATAGGCAAATCAATAACGCGTATAGCAAGCCGTTAGTCAGTAACTGGCCTTGTTTACCCAAGGTTTTTCGGGCAATTGAGTTTAGTCCTAGACCACCACCCGCTTTGATGGTCGCTTCTAGAAGTAATAATGCTGCGTAAGTGGTACCGAAGCAGATCAGTACCATCAGCAGTGTGCCGTAAAGCAATCCGAATTGAGCTAATACCATTGGGATCGCAAGCATACCAGCACCGAGAGCGGTACCAGCGATAATTAGGGAGCTACCCATCATTTTAATATTCATTGTTTTTAACTTATTTGTTTAGTTTTTATAGATGTGAGTCTTCGTACATCGAGCGGATGACAAAGGAATTCAGATAGAAATAGAGTTATAAAACGAATAACAATAGGAGCGATAAGCGGTAAAGAAGCGTGCAGAGACGTGGTCGAACAAGGTGTTCAAAGGGGAGCTTGTCTTAAAAGAGGTAAAACGAGAAGCGTGAGTTTGCGTTAACTGATGTGGTGAACCTTCCGTAGGTTCAATAATCGGTGATGTAATCTTGAATTTCATGTATGTGTCCAATAATTAAGTCACATTCCATAGTATTTGAAGCAGCGTATCCATTGCTGCCCTACCTCTGTCATTAGAGGTGTTTTCATCTTATCGAATGAGCTTTGAAACACAACGCTATAACCACATTTTTTGCTATTAAATTGAACAAAACAGCCGTTTGGATATAAATTAACCACCAATCCGCGTAAAACAATAATCATTTATAATAAAAACCAAAGAGAGACACAATGGTCTCTCTTTTTATCCAAACGAAAACATGACATTAAGGCGCAGGGCTATATAGACGAGGTGGACTGCTGTTGGGTAAGTGAATCAGATTTAAGCGATTACGTCTTGCCCATTCGACCGTCAGTGAGGTCGGAGCCGACAAACAAACCAAGGTTGCGATTTCAGCACGCACGGCTTTATGGATAAGCTCTAAACTGCAACGACTCGTCATAATGGCGAAACCCGACTTAGGGTTGATCTCGTTTGCGGCCATTGCCCCTATTAATTTATCCAGTGCGTTGTGGCGGCCGATGTCTTCACGACAAAGTGAAATTTCACCTTTCGAATTCGCAAACAAAGCGGCATGTAAAGCACCGGATATTTTGGCTGCTTTTTGATGTTCGGCAATTCGCCCTCTCAACCCCTGAAAAACCAGTGGACTGGGTGATAACGACGATGGCAATGGAACCAAATCCGGAAGTGCTTGTTCAAGCGCCTCAACACCGCACAAACCACAGCCTGTAGTTCCAGCCAAGTTACGCCGCTGAGTTTTCATGTCCCAAAAAGCACGGTTGCTGATTTCTACTTGCGCGAAATGAGATTCACCATTGCCACCAATCTCAATATCACGAATTTCACTGAATTTTTTTACGATACCGGTGCTTAAACTAAAACCACGCACAAAGTCTTCCATGTGACCAGGCGTCACCATCATAACCGCCTGACTGATCCCGTTATAACTGATCGCCAATGCAGATTCGTTTGCCAGAGGTGCATCCACCACCATGCTATAGCCCGTAAGCTCTCGATAGCTCATGGTATTGGGCTGTGGAGGCGCTTGATTAAAATCAGGCAGTTCAATATAGGATTGAGTTATACATCTCATAAAATCACCCGGAAAGACAGTCAGCTTGACGATATCGACTCAGACTGAAAACGTTACTTATTAAATAAATATCACTGGTTAAACAAACATCACTGATTAAACAAGTGTTTTGCTTCAGCAAAGCACTGATCAGTGAGTGCCGAATAAGGTTCTTGTTTACGCTTAAGTAGACCGAGAGGCGAATGCACCACGGCTTTTTCTATCGGTACGATACGCAGTTGTTCGTTGAGCTCTTCCAATCCTGAGTTAAGCGGCATAACAGCACAGCACAGGCCACTGGTGACAGCTTGGATCAGGTGAAACGTAGAGTTACTTTCAATCAAAGTCTGCGGAACTAGGCCTTTACTACCGAAACTCAAATCAATCGAATGACGATAATGCATGCCTTTAGACAAAAGCCCCAAAGGAATGCTATTGAGTGATTCCCATAAGACTTCCGACTCAGCAAAATCAAAGAATCGGCTATCATACAGAATGCCTAAATCCGTCGAGTTCATTTCTATAACGTCAAAATAAGCCGTATTGATCTGGTCGGTGTAACACATGCCTAAATCAAGTTGGTTACGATTGAGCTGGTCTATGATCTGCTCAGATGTCATCGACAAAATTTGAAAGCGAAGTTCAGGGAATTTTTCTGCTAAAGGCTTAATCAACTGCATCGGGTTTTGACTGGCTAAAGGCACCATGCCAACTCTTAGCGAGCCGACCAGTTGGCCACGGCAGTTAGCCGCTTCGGCTTGTAAACCGTCATGAGCCGCTAAGACGGTCTTTGCCCAAGCCAATATACGCTCACCCGCTTCGGTAAACCCTTCAAAACGTTGACTTCTTGAAATCAACTCGAGGTCTAACTCTTCTTCTAAACGCCTTATCCTCATCGACAACGTAGGCTGAGTAATATGACAAAGTGTCGCAGCCTGACCAAAGTGTTTCGTTTGATCTAAAGCGATTAAATACTTAAGTTGTTTTATATCCATGAATGATTAGTAAAACCTTGAAATGAAGCGTCTTCTTCGCGTTCGTCGTACATTAACGGTTCTCTGTGATTGAAAATACCTATCACGGAAAATGGCTCAATCTGTAAAGCAACGGCTAAAATAACAACGGTATTTTTGATTTAAATCAAAGTATGCCTAATTTAAATATAGGTCAAATCTAAATTATCTATAGCGTGATAGACAGCAACTATCACGGGAGACTCAGCTATATCAAGGCTGCCCAACGAATCTCTCGTAAAATAGAGCTCGCATCGCACTGGCTAATAAATTTTATTTATCACAGTGACAGGTCTATTTATCACTGTGACACAAGCAACACTTTCCATATTTACTCCGCATGATAGATTCTATTTATCACTTAGTCGGCAATATCAATTGGACGCACCGCCCCTTAACGGCATAACCTTTGATTTAGATCATGGCAAACAATTAGCCAGTCTATTTCTAAATATTCAAAGCAGTAAACAGGTATCGATACCAAATAATCAAAACCGTTTTACTCCCGCCTTATTTTTATAACGCGCCTGTTTTTACCGGTTCCCTTGTTTACTGCCGTTCCCACGAGTGAGGAGTGCAGTTGTGAGCCAAAAAGAACAGATAAAAAAATATAAAGGTCCTGCTGGTGGTTGGGGGGCGTTAAAAGCCGTCACTAAGAGTTGGTGGGGCAGCGAAAACGCCATCAAAAACATTCGAACAATGCTTAAAACGAATCAAAACGGTGGTTTTGATTGTCCGGGATGCGCATGGGGTGAATCCCCACACAGCAGTAAAGTGAACTTCTGTGAGAACGGTGCAAAAGCCGTGAACTGGGAAGCCACAAATCGATTTGTGGATCCTGAGTTTTTCGCCGAACACAGCGTAACATCCTTGTCATCACAAACAGACTACTGGCTGGAATACCAAGGCCGAATAACCCATCCGATGAAGTACGACGCAGCATCCGACCACTATATTCCTATCGAGTGGGACGAAGCATTCTCGCTCGTAGCCAAGCATTTGAAGCAACTCGACTCGCCACATCAAGCCGAATTTTACACTTCGGGTCGAGCCAGTAATGAAGCGGCGTTTTTGTACCAACTCTTCGTCCGTGCGTTTGGAACAAATAACTTCCCTGACTGTTCAAACATGTGCCACGAAGCTAGTGCAATTGGCATGAAAGATACGGTCGGTGTGGGCAAAGGAACCGTGGTTTTTGACGACTTTGAACAAGCAGACGCGATCTTTGTGCTCGGGCAAAACCCAGGTACTAATCACCCCCGCATGCTTGAACCATTGCGTGAAGCGGTAAAACGCGGCGCTCAGGTGATCTGCTTCAATCCATTGAAAGAACGTGGACTTGAACGTTTCCAAAATCCTCAAGTTCCAGTTGAAATGTTAAGCAATGGTTCAAAACCAACCAATACCGCTTATTTAAGACCAGCATTAGGTGGCGATATGGCGGTATTTCGTGGGATGGCTAAATATTTGCTGCAATGGGAACGTGATGCGCTCGCAACCGAAGGCAAAGCCATATTTGATCGTCAATTCATCAGCGAACACACCACAGGTATTGATGAATACTTAGCAGAAGTTGATGCGACAACATGGGAGCATATCGCTGAACAATCGGGGTTAGCTTTAAGCGAAATAGAAATGGTCGCAGACATGTACCGCCGTTCAGAAAAGGTGATCATGTGTTGGGCTATGGGGCTAACACAACATCGTCATTCAGTACAAACCATCAAAGAAGTAGCCAATGTGCAATTGTTGCGCGGCAACGTCGGTAAGCCAGGTGCTGGGCTATCACCAGTTAGGGGGCATAGTAATGTCCAAGGCGATCGTACGATGGGTATCGATGAAAAACCCTCAAACCAATTTCTAGATAGCATAGAACGCCGCTTTAACTTCAATGTCCCACGAGATGTAGGCCACAACACCATACAAGCGATTAAAGCTATGGAGGAAAAACGCTCGAAAGTCTTTATTGGTTTAGGTGGTAATTTTGCGCAAGCCACACCCGATACTCCTCGCACACATCTGGCGATGAAAAATTGTGACCTTACCGTTCATATCTCAACCAAACTCAATCGCTCTCACCTTGTTACCGGTCAAGATGCCTTGATTTTGCCATGTTTGGGGCGAACGGAAATCGATACACAAGCTAATGGGCCACAAGGCATCACCGTCGAAGATACCTTCAGCATGGTTCACATCTCTTACGGACAGCTCGAACCTCGATCAGAGCATTTACGTTCTGAACCAGCCATTGTCGCGGGTATTGCCAATGCCACACTGGGCAGCCATCCAATCGATTGGAATTGGGTCATTCAAGATTATGGACATATTCGAGACCTCATTGCAGATACGATTCCGGGCTTTACTGACTTCAATCAGAAACTAGAAAATCCGGGTGGATTTCATTTAGTCAATCCTGCCGCAAATCGTCAATGGAACACCCTCAGCGGCAAAGCGCAATTTGGCTCCAATGAACTGCCAAAACAGCTGATTAATGAAGCGGTGTTGCAAGGGGGTAATAAACCCGATCTGATCTTGCAAACCATGCGTTCCCATGACCAATACAACACCACGTTATATGGCTTGAATGATCGTTACCGCGGTGTCTTTGGTATGCGCGAAGTTTTGTTTATCAATGAAGCCGATATATTGAAGCTCGGTTTTAAACCGGGTGACAAGGTCGATATGGTGTCGCTTTGGGAAGATGGTGTAACGAGAAAAGTGAAAGGGTTTACCCTGGTAGCTTATGACGTTCCACAGGGTCAGGCGGCGGCTTACTATCCTGAAACCAACCCTTTGGTTCCTCTAGACAGCTATGGTGAACGAACCTTTACCCCTACCTCGAAATTTATCGCCATCAGATTAGAAAAATCAATCTCTGACGCCATTCCCCTTTCAACCGTCAGTTAACTGGCAATTGGCAATTGAAAGTAAAAGTAAAAATCCACCTGTTTTGGCAGGTGGATTTTAATAATGACGCTTGACCAGTATAAAGACAGCCCGCTGAATATGTTTATTCAAGTCATGTACGTTTATTAGGCTTTTCATGCTCTTCAAATTTAACGATAAACTCCCTTTCATTCGCCCAAAGAACATCATCACAAACTCGCTACATCACAGAAACATAACCACAACCGGAGTGTGGTCACACAATCGGTTATACCTCATAGGTGGTATGGGTCTCTTACACGTAAAGTATGCGCGTCATTATAATTAATAAAAACAAACACCTTATGCGCTCAACAATCACCTTTAAAATCCTAGTGGCCCTCGCCATCGTGTTCACTTTTCTATTAGCAATATCGACCTACTTTCAATATTCGCAGCAAAAGCAACTTGTAAACTCAGTGTTAAGTGAGCAGCTTCACGATAAAGCGAGCAACTATTTCGATAGCCTCAATATGATGATGCTCACTGGCACCATGGCACAAAAAGAGACCCTTCGTCAGAAAGCGTTAGCTCAAGAAGGCATTGAAAATGTTCGTGTATTGCGTGCTGATGCGGTAAGTAAGTTATACGGGCCTGGCAATGACAACCAAACACCTGTGGATGATATTGATAAACGAGCGCTAGCGGGTGAAACCGTTATCGAACCCTTTTCTGCCGATTGGGGAAAAGGCTTGGTTATTGCTCTGCCAATGAAGTCGAGCGAGAACTATCGCGGCACCAATTGTGTGGCATGTCATATGGCGCCAGAAGGGGAAGTATTAGGTGCAATTCGACTTGAATATAACCTTAGCCATGTCAACTCGCTGATCAATACTCAAACGATGACAGCGATCGGTATCATGGCGGTGATCTCCTTTGCCGGATTCGTTCTTACTATGGGATTGATTCGTAAGATAATCGTTCGCCCGCTTCAACAAACCTCTCGCTTTATGACTCAAGTCAGCAGTGATAAAAACCTATCCACTCGGCTGCCAGAGCAAAGCAAGGATGAAATTGGCACGCTTGCTAACTCCATCAACTCGTTCATGGGCACGGTTTCCAACAGCTTAGAGAGGGTACAAGACACCTCGCACAAACTGAATGCGTCTGCCAACCAACTGACCAGTGTTGCACAAATTACCGAGCAAGCCGCCAGCGATCAACAAAACGAAACCACTGAAGTACAAAACAATATCGAAGGGATACAGGCGCAGCAAGTTAATGTAGAACAAGCCACTTTAACCGCGTCAGAACTCATCAATCATACCGCTGATGTGGCCTGTAACAGTGCTAACCAAGCACATGATGCAAGTAGTGAGATAAAGAACCTAGTCAGCAGCATAGAAGAAGTGAAACACAAAATACTGACACTCAATGAGCAAACCGGAGAGGTCTCTTCAATATTGAGCGTGATTCGTGGCATTGCCGACCAAACCAATCTTCTAGCCTTAAATGCGGCGATTGAAGCGGCTCGTGCGGGAGAGCAAGGTCGGGGCTTTGCGGTAGTTGCAGATGAAGTTCGAAATCTTGCATCACGAACGGCAGAGGCAACTGGCAGTATTGAGTCAATCATTCATCAGTTCCAGCAAGGCAGTGAAGAGTCGCTGACTTCTGCCGATCGCGTTTGCGAACAAGCACATCAAAGCTCAACAGATATCGACGCACTGTCCGTTGAAATGAATGGTGTCGTTGAAGAAATGAAACAAGTGCTGGCTCATGCGAAAAATATTCAACAACAGACGCAATCCACTACACACGCGACCGAAGATGTTCAACAAAAGGTTGAAACCATCACTTCTCACGCCGACAACACATCGCAGTCTGCGGCTGAGACTCGTGGAATCAGTAATGATTTAGAAGAGCTGTCTGATCACCTTGAATCTCTTATCAACCAATTCACCTTATCGAACTCAAAGACCAACGATAAAGGTCAGTCATAGGTCGCTAGAACTCCCCTACCGACATCAACAAAAAAGCGCTCAATGATGAGCGCTTTATCTTCATAACAATGTCTAGTTCAGGCTTTCAGGCTTTCAAAGTACCTTAAACAATGATTAGTGCGTAATGGAAACCGCGGTTAAGTCTTTATGCTTGTGGTACATCGCGTGCTTGAATATCAGATTCGCACTCACGGTATCCATTCCTGCGACTTCTACATAAGCGCCCTTTTTACGGAACTTAAATACGACCTTATCAAGCGCCTCAACCGACGTGTTATCTAGGAAAGACGCATCCGAAATATCGATGGTCACTAAAGAGGTCGCATTGTCATAATCAAATAGATCGACAAACGCATCTGAAGAAGCAAAGAAAACATGGCCTTTTACTCGGTGGGTAGTGTGCATTTCGTTAGTCACGACTTCATCGGATATAAACACCATGGATTTGCTGGCATGTGCATAAAACAGAGCCGATAGCACCACGCCAACCGCAACACCTATTGCGAGATTGTGAGTAAACACCACCACCGCCACGGTTGCTAACATGGTTACATTGGTTGGGAGTGTGTGGTCTTTAAGCTCAACAACAGAGCGCCATGAAAACGTGCCGATTGAAACCATGATCATCACAGACACTAAAGCGGCCATCGGTATCAGCTTCAACCAATCAGAAACAAACACCACCATTAGCAGTAAAACAACCCCGGCGATCAAGCTGGATAATCGGGTTAAGCCGCCTGATTTGATGTTAATGATCGACTGGCCAATCATCGCACACCCCGCCATACCACCAAATAGTGAAGCCACGATGTTCGCAACGCCCTGCCCTTTACATTCATTGTTCTTATTACTTTCAGTATCGGTCAGGTCATCCACGATCGTCGCCGTCATCAATGATTCCAATAAACCTACAAGAGATAGAGCAATAGAATATGGAAGGATGGTTGTGAGCGTATCAAACGTGAATGGAATATTAGGGATCAAGAACACAGGCAGTGAATCCGGAAGCTTGCCCATATCGCCAATCGTTCTGACATCTAAACCAAATAACAAACTGATAATAGTCAGGGCAACAATCGCGACTAATGGAGAAGGTATTGCACGACCAAACTTGGGAAAATAAGGAAGCAGATAAATGATCGCCAAACCCAAGGCGACTAACACGTAAACGCTCGAAGGGACGTTGATCAACTCAGGGAGCTGAGCCATAAAGATAAGAATAGCGAGCGCGTTAACAAACCCAGTAATCACCGATTTGGAAACGAAATTCATCAGATTACCAAGCTTGAGATACCCAGCCGCGATTTGAATGACGCCAGCAAGAAATGAAGCTGCGAGTAGATACTCTAGCCCGTGTTCTCTCACTAAGGTGACCATCAACAGCGCCATTGCGCCCGTTGCCCCAGAGATCATCCCCGGACGACTGCCAACCAAAGCGGTTACAACACAGATACAGAAAGAAGCATAAAGCCCTACTTTAGGGTCGACGCCTGCGATAATTGAAAATGCGATGGCTTCAGGGATTAATGCGAGTGCAACCACAATCCCAGATAATGAATCTCCTTTAACGTTTGATAACCAATGTTTTTTTAAATAATTAAGCATGTAATTCTCTTTTACTTGTACAGCCAGTCCTGCCTTGTTCAGACATAATTTGATCGACTGTTTTTCTTGAATGAGCGAGCGCTCGAAAAGTGCGGGTGTAGAGAGAATGCAGGGGTTAAGGCGGCGTAATTAACACGTGAATATTAAACTCCTCTTGTAGCTTTAGTGGGAAATTTAGAAGGTGATCAAGTCCAAAATGACTGAATCCGCGCCAATATAGAGTGAGTCTCAGCACAATCACACTCCCATTATTGAAAACAAAGGTTTCGATTACGTCTTGCTCGTTCAACAACTCACATAGGGTGAAAGGTAAGGCTGACGCTAATATCGAACAAAAAACACACCCTCAAACCTATTTATCGTCAGTAGACACAATATTTCTTTCACCAAGCAAGAATAAAGGTTGAAGCTGTCGGTATGACAGGTAATATGTTCAATCGATTTAAAAAGTTTATACAACTCAATGTTTCGGCTAATTATTGTGCAAATATATGTTCATTTGCCTCAATGCCAGAGACTTTGAGTTGAATTTGTCCCTCAATGGAGAATGAAATCAACATGACTTACGCGCCTGTAACAGACGTACTTGGCGGCAAGCTAGCGGTAGACAGTGAAGTAACTGTTCGCGGCTGGATCCGTTCACGTCGTGATTCCAAAGCTGGAATCTCTTTCCTTGCCATTTATGACGGCTCTTGTTTCGACCCGATTCAGGCCGTGGTTCCTAATAATCTTAATAATTACGAAGACGAAGTATTAAAGCTAACAACTGGCTGCTCTGTTGAAGTAACAGGTAAGATTGTTGAGTCTCCTGCGAAAGGTCAAGACTTCGAACTAGCAGCAACTGACGTTAAAGTTGTAGGCTGGGTTGAAGACGCTGACACTTACCCAATGGCTAAGACACGTCACTCTATCGAATACCTTCGTGAAGTTGCTCACCTACGCCCACGTACAAACGTGATCGGCGCAGTAGCACGTGTACGTAACTGTCTATCTCAAGCGATTCACCGTTTCTACCACGAGCAAGGTTTCTTCTGGACTTCAGCTCCGCTTATCACTGCATCTGATGCAGAAGGCGCTGGTGAAATGTTCCGCGTATCGACGCTAGACATGGAAAACCTGCCTCGCACTGACGAAGGCAAAGTTGACTTCAACGAAGATTTCTTCGGTAAAGAAACTTTCCTAACAGTATCTGGCCAACTTAATGCTGAAGCTTACGCTTGTGCACTAAGCAAGGTTTACACGTTCGGTCCTACGTTCCGTGCTGAAAACTCAAACACAAGCCGCCACCTAGCTGAATTCTGGATGGTTGAGCCTGAAGTTGCGTTTGCAGACCTTGACGATGTAGCGAAATTGGCTGAAGACATGCTTAAGTACGTTTTCGCTGCTGTTCTTGAAGAACGCCGCGACGACCTTGAGTTCTTCGCTTCTCGCATCGACAAAGAAGCAATCACTCGTCTAGAGCAATTCGTAGACGCTGATTTCGCACAAGTTGACTACACTGACGCAATTCAAATCCTACTAGATTCTGGTAAGAAATTTGAATTCGACGTTGAGTGGGGCATCGACATGTCTTCTGAGCATGAGCGTTACCTAGCTGAAGAGCACTTCAAAGCACCTGTTATCGTTAAGAACTACCCGAAAGACATCAAAGCTTTTTACATGCGCTTAAACGACGACGGCAAAACAGTTGCAGCAATGGACGTACTTGCACCAGGCATCGGTGAAATCATCGGTGGTGCACAACGTGAAGAGCGTCTAGACATTCTAGACGAGCGCATGATTGGTATGGGTATCGACCCTGAGCACATGAGCTGGTACCGCGACCTACGTAAATACGGCACAGTGCCTCACGCTGGCTTCGGTCTTGGCTTTGAGCGTCTAGTGTCTTACGTAACAGGTATGGGCAACGTTCGTGACGTTATCCCGTTCCCACGTACACCACGCTCTGCTAACTTCTAATCTTAGCTTTCTTCTTTCAGAGAAGTCAGTATAGATAGATAATTAAATAGATAAAAACCTCCGTATATACGGAGGTTTTTTTATACGCACTTATTTATAAGGGTATGTTCATAAGCCCCTATTGCTAAGCGCCTACTGATAAAAGCTTAACAGCTCAGTCTACTCGACAGTACGAACCAAAAAGTGATCTAAAAGTATCTTCTCGCCCGTCTGTTCTAGCGGCTTAAATTCAATCACCATCTGGTCACCCTTTTGTTCAAAAGCATTCACCTTAAAGAATAAGCTATCCTTATCCGCCTTAATGTTATGAGCAACCTGACGACCATTTACAAACACATCAAAAGCGGGCGCTTTTGGGTTTGCAGGAATGACAGTTTCAAAAGTGTACGTTTCACCTTCTTGCGCATAAGCTGTGTTGTAAATACCGCCATCCTTCGTCCAATAAGTACCATTAAAATCCATACTTCCAGCTTTCCAATAGCTGTAAAAGGCGTGAAGATCTTCGATACTGTTCTGGGTCGTTGGCGTCCATCTTACGTCACCAAGATTGACTGGCTTCGTGTAACTAAACCCATGCTCCCTCATATCCTTGTTTAAGGAATCTAATCTCCCCAAAACATCATCAAAGGTATCTTGCCAACCAAGCTCGCCATAATATTGAAGGCCTATCTCCCCAATAATGTAAAACTCATCGTCTCGTTCAATCGTAATGCCTGAACCTGAGTCTCCATGTATGATCAGCCACTGCAAATCACTTTGAGGCATGATCACCGGGTTATATTTATATTCAGCTAACCATTTCTTGTCTGTGTCATTGTACTTAACAAATTTCTTCCCGCCATTACGGCCGTTGTAGTTACCAAAGCCAACGCTATTTACTTCATAAACCTGTGAATGATCGAACATCCCTTTCTCTGGTAACTTCGCGGGCTTAATACCGGTGATTGGCGTGTCTAAGCGCACCAGAGCGAAATCATAAATGCCATCAGTAAATTCATATTCGCCCCACTCACCATCAGGGTCAGTAGTCGCACGTGATGTATGAATAACGTTGTACTTACCGTTCTCATCTTTTTCATAAGAAGAACAAGTTACTGCATTTTCATACCCTTCACTTTTAGAGCCTGATACGTGATTTGCCGTTATCACCCAGTAAGGGTCAATTAAGGTCGCGGAACCCGCATTCATATGACAGGCAAAATCGAACTGAGTTTGTAGAGCGAACGTTTTGTGTTGAGTGACCGAACGATCCATTTTCCCGAGACCTGAGTGAGCAGAAAAGCTCGCTACAATTGCTGATGCTAGAATGATTCTTTTCATGTTACTCAACCTCTCTCAACTGGATAGCCTCAATAGCGTGATAGCCTTGTCTCGATTCAAAATCAAACTGCCTATATTGGCGTGAATATGAGATTTCTACGATGTCATCTGGCGATTGAGATTCGAAAACAATCGTATTTTTGACACTGGTCATGTGAAAGGAAATGTCATTTTTAATTGTGATGCATTGCTTGTTAATACATGCGGTTACATCAGCAGAAGACAGCCAATTATGTGTATAAAGCTCTACAGAAAATCGCCCTTCTTTACTCGGCTGAACGTCAAAAGAGAAACCACTAGAACCAACAAGTAAACCTGAAAAAGCCAGCTCTTGGTTATAATCCGTAGAGTCGCCGTCTTGCCAGTAGTAACGATTACCAACTGCATTTTTAGTCTCTGAAGTAGCGACTTGTTTTAAATCACCAATAACCTTCACATCACCAATTAAGGCGCTATTGGGTTTATCTTTTCTTTGATGCTCTCCATAAAGAAAAGCCCAATCTAAGCCGTTTAAGTCAACATCTCTTGCGTAACGATACTTTCCCTCATCAAGCTCATAGCCGATAAATTCACTGGTAATAGACAATCTATTAGTACCAACTTCCGAAAAATTGCTTAGTCGATTCAAATCAACATGGAGTTCGCTTGCTGAAGCATTGGTGGCTAACAAAGCCAACATGCACAGGTTTGTTTTTGTATATTTCAATCTCATAATCCCGCATCTCAATTAGTCATAACCAATTGTAATAAATGGGAAATTTAAACCTGTAAGGTACTGTAAGCCTTTACTCTGGTCACTTTTATCGCATAGCGACCAATAATTGACGTGAATATATAACAACGAAAGGTAGGCTCTGGTTATTTCCTAGCGCAACCAATAAGCCAAGTTTTTGACTAAAGGTGATGCATATTCCAAATAATCACCATTTCTCGCTTACACAGACTTACAAAGCCTGTGGCATTAAAGTATGAGATAACCTTCAGAGCTCAGGTTTAATGCAATTATGCAAAAGTTCAGGTCATTTAAAACCAAAAAGCCCTGCCAATTTCTGGCAGGGCTTAAAATAATTCGACTGGATAATCGGCTTAATCGACATCTTGGTCGATAGCGTATTTTATCGCGAGACCGCAGATTGCCATCATAACGAACGGGATAGCCGCTGTTGTGTATTCAGCCCAAGCCATATCAGCGAAGGCTTTTGCCAGCAATACGTGTCCGAGAATAAGCAGAAGCGCACACACAATCGCGACGATAATCAGCTTAACTTCATTTCCCATAGTCATTTTCAACATAACGGTATCTCCAATATTTGGTCTGACTGTATTGAATCACAACTCTTTGTTGTACAAGGCGTACAGTTGCACCAGAAACAATCCGTACAGTTGAAATCATGGTCTGTTTTATGAGTGACTTAAGATTTTACGAATGCGTAAGTTGATGTGCCAGTTTGCCAAGCAAGATTAGTGCTTGTTCTTTCTCTTCTGTGAGTTCATAAGAGAAGTTCAATCTGATCGCGTTATCTACTCTGCCCTGCTCACTAAACAGATCGCCTGAAGCGACGCTGATCCCCTGAGCAATCGCTAGCTGGTAAAATTGTTGACTGTCGAATTTGGCGGAAAGACGAATCCATATGAAGTAGCCACCAGCCGGTTCTTCAATCTCGACGGAATGCGGGAAGTACTGCTTGATGACCTCAATGAATCGTTCTTTTCTCACTAGAAGATTTTTACGTAATTTACGAAGGTGATTGTCGTAGCTTTCATGTGTTAAAAAGTGTGCGACGCCAAGTTGCACAGGCGCACTACTCGACAGTGTAGAAAGAAGCTGCAGCTTTTGAATGGCATCATTGAAACGCGTGTTCACAACCCAGCCGACCCGATAACCCGGACACAGACTTTTTGAGTACGAACCACAAAGCAGAACAGAATCGGTCTTATCGAAGGCTTTTAGTGGCTTGGGTTTATGCCCTTCGAAGTAGAGGTCACCATATACGTCATCTTCAATAATGTAGGTTTCGTGTTGTTCTGCAATCTGAACTACACGGCGCTTCGCTTCTTCAGACAAACTTGTCCCTGTCGGGTTTTGAAACGTCGTCATCAGCCAACACGCTTTTACATCTTGGTTTTGTAGTGCGCTTTCAAACTGCTCAATATTCAATCCATTGATTGGACAAACATCCACTTCGATAGGATTGAGTCCTAATCTTTCTACGGCCTGTAAAGCACCATAGAAAGCGGGAGATTCAATCACAACATTATCACCCGACTTAGTAACCGTTTGCAGGCTTAAGTTAAGCGCTTCCATTGCGCCAGAGGTAATCACGATATCTTGATGGTTAACCGTAATGCCTTGTTGCAGGTAACGCTGCGCGATTTGTCTTCTTAAGGACTCACTTCCCGGTGGCAGATTATTGATCACACTGGCACCTGTCATCTTTCTACCAGCACTGGCAAGGTTTCGAGTCAAGGTAGGTAATGGGAAAAGGTCAGGATCGGGGAATGCTGAGCCAAAAGGAATCACACCCTCTGCTGAACTCGATTTCAAAAAGTCGAATAAGCGATCATTAATGGCTTTCTTTTTGTGTACTAACGGCAGTTCATAATCAACGCCGTCCACACGTGGTGCAACAAAGTAGCCCGACTGAGGCTTAGCGATGATCCACCCTTCGCTTTCTAACAATTGGTAGGCTTGTAAGACAGTACTATTGCTGACGTTGTAATTTCGACAACTCATGCGTACCGAAGGGATCTTCTCTCCGGATCGCCAAGTGTTATTAGCGATCTGAGTTCGAATATCCTTTGCAAGCTCTTCATAACGCGCCATCTAATTGTACTACCTAGATAAATTCTAATAAGCCGGGGATTTTATCACTAACGTTAACAACTATTGCTGCTATCCATATGATTGGACCTAATTTCTATAATAGTGTGAATTGGTTCACAGATAACTTTGTATGCTTTGCTAAGTTTGTAACCAAGGCGGGAGCCAAGTTCGTTCTACGCCTCTATAATTTGATGTAACCCAAAAAACATGCGAGATAACAATGAAAAAAATAGAAGCAGACCAATTAAGTTATAAAGGAGAGTCAAACGGTGTTCATAGTTGGACAACACCGAGTGGCCAGCCATATTACTGGCACCCAGATTGGCTACATATCGCTGAAGATGCAACAGGCTCACATCCAAAGCAGAAGATCGACGTCGATCAAGACCAAGCACCAACTGAGAAACACGCGGTGTCTGCTATTCTGAAACACCTTAACCAATGGGCATCAGACAAACTAGCGTCTCACCCTGAGATTGAAACAGGTTCTATCGAAGCTGAAATCAACCTGAAAAAGTAATTGTTTTAAAGTAGATAGCGAACTCAATCACTCGCGATTCCACTCAAGTATACCGACTGAATAGCCTCTAATCTCAACGAGGCTATTCAAGTATCTTCATAGTAATGCTGCAATAACCCCCACCTAGCTAACAAATCACTAACACAAACCAGTTTCTTGTATCATTCCACGAAAGCTATCGATAGAATTTCCGGTCACATTCACGACAGCAATGCTAATCATGCAGATTTCCAATATCGTGAATCAATGTGAAAATCGTAAATCAATGTGAAAATCGCGTATTCGTAAACTTAGGATTAGTTACGAAACCCTAAGATGAAAATCAACAAAGGCTTATCGATGGATACTTCAAATTACAATCAATCGCTAACGACTAAATTATACGTCATCGCTGGCGTGCTGTTTGGCACCTACGGCAGTCGGGTGTGCCCTATGCTCGAAAGCTTAACGACGTTAGAGATTTTCACACAAGTCAGTATTGTGTTTGTCTTATTATGGCTCGCGCGTCATTACTTATTAGCGCAACACTCCTTAGTCAAACAAGGTCGATTAGCGCAGCTCGATACCCTGTTATTTTTTGCTGCAAGTGTCCCTTTCGCGCTCTACTACAACTTAAGCTATGAATTCACCATAGACAGTAATTTGAAAGTACTGTTTGGCATGAGCCTATTTGGCTTCTTTACTGGAACCATTCTTCAACTGAATGCCAAGCTTAGTCAAATGGACAAGATGGAAGAGTCTGGACAATTTGATTTCCGATTGATTGGTGAAAGAAGCTCTCTGGTCAAACAGATGATTGGTTTAGTTATCGTGCTTCTGGTAACACTAACCACCATGCTAACTATGATCGCCGTCAAAGACATCTTTTGGCTAGAACATAACCCTGACCGCTTGTTGGATGGCACAGGCAAGATCAGCGTGATCAAAGAGTTCATTTATTTGGCAGTAGTTCTAGGGGGATACGCGATAACCATTATGACTTTATGGAGCAAGCTGATTAAGCGAATTCTCCTAAGCCAAGAACACGCATTGAGAAAGGTTACCAGTGGCGAACAAGGCGTTCGCTTACCTATTTTCGGCTACAATGAGCTGGGGTCAATGGCATCAATGACCAACACCATGCTTGATAGCCTCGAAACGGCACAAAACGAAGTCAAAACCACACGTGACGTTGCGATTGTAAGCTTGTCTGCGTTGGCAGAATCTCGAGACAATGAAACCGGTGCTCACATTCTGAGAACCCAAGAATACGTAAAGGTACTCGCACAAGAGCTCAGTAAGTCGGAAATCCACGCAAACTTGTTAACACCAAACTACATAGAGCTGCTTTACAAATCTGCTCCACTTCATGACGTAGGCAAAGTAGGCGTTCCTGATAACGTGTTATTAAAGCCGGGTAAATTGACGGACGAAGAGTTTGAGATAATGAAAGGTCACCCCGCGATTGGTGCTGAAGCGTTATCTATTGCAGAAAAGCAGTTAGGAAGCAGCTCTTTCCTGAGAGTCGCGAAAGAGATTTCTCTGACCCACCACGAAAAATGGAACGGCAGCGGTTATCCAAATCAGCTGTCTGGTGAGGACATTCCATTATCTGGTCGCTTGATGGCATTAGCCGATGTTTATGACGCGTTAATATCAAAACGAGTCTACAAGCCAGCCTTTACTCATGAACAAGCTAAGCAGATTATCTTGGAGGGCAATGGGACGCATTTTGATCCGCAAGTTGTCCAAGCTTTTCTGGCTGTCGAACAAGAGTTTGTTTCGATTGCCGCGACCTACAAAGATGGCAAAAATGTACCAAGTGAACTCGAGCGTGAAAGCTTTATTGCTCAACCAGCTTAATCTATATAAAAACCACTAACTTCTTGCACCCTATAGGTTAATCCGTAGGGTGTTTTGTTATCAAATACCCTCTTTAGTCAATAAATCTGATTGAAATGGATTTTTTTTGGCCTTTCTGTTCACTTCGTATTGTCTTAAAAATTCCATACAGGTATAACTACCCATAGATACTATCCCCTCTCAATTGACATGGATGAAGATTATGTTTGAAAAAGTGTTAGCTGCTCCCGCCGATCCTATCCTCGGCCTTACTGAAGAGTTTAAAAAAGACTCTCGTGCAGAGAAAATCAACCTTGGTGTTGGCATCTACAAAAATGAAGCTGGCCAAACGCCTGTACTTAAAACAGTAAAGAAAGCAGAAGCTGCACTTCTTGAAAGCGAAAAAACCAAATCTTACCTGACAATTGAAGGTACAGCTGAGTACGGCCTAGCGGTTCAGAAGCTTCTTTTCGGTTCAGACGCAGAGATCGTAACGTCTCAACGCGCGAAAACTGCACAAGCTCCTGGTGGTACTGGTGCACTTCGCGTTGCTGGCGAATTCATCAAGCGCCAACTAGGCGATGCTAAAATCTGGATCAGTAACCCAACGTGGGCAAACCACAACGGCGTTTTCGCTGCTGCGGGTATCGAGACAGCTCAATACAGCTACTACAACGCTGAAACAAAAGACAAAGACTTCGCAGGCATGGTTGCTGACCTAGAGAAAGCTTCTGAAGGAGATATCGTTCTTCTTCACGGCTGCTGTCACAACCCAACAGGTATCGACCCAACAACTGACGAGTGGGAAGTGCTAGCTAAACTGGTTGCTGAGAAGAAACTGCTTCCTTTATTCGATTTTGCTTACCAAGGTTTTGCAAAAGGCGTTGAAGAAGATGCAGCTGGTCTACGTATTTTTGCTCAATACAACAAAGAGATCCTTGTTGCGAGCTCATTCTCTAAGAACTTCGGCTTGTACAACGAGCGTGTGGGCGCATTCACTCTAGTTGCAGAATCTGCAGACGTAGCAACGACAGCGTTCTCTCAAGTTAAGAGCATCATCCGTTCTATCTACTCTAACCCACCAGCGCACGGTAGTGCTGTAGTAACTCACATCCTTGGTGATGCTGATCTACGTGCTGAATGGGAAGCGGAAGTGGCAGAAATGCGTGACCGTATCCAAGAGATGCGTGAGCTATTCGTAACAACACTGAAATCTGAAGGTGTTGATGCAGACTTCACATTCATCGAGCGCCAAAACGGCATGTTCTCGTTCTCTGGCCTAAGCAAAGAGCAAGTAACTCGCCTGAAAGACGAATTCGCTATCTACATTGTTGGCTCTGGCCGTATCAGTGTTGCTGGCATGACTAAGTCAAACATGGGTCCTCTATGTAAAGGTCTTGCTGCGGTTCTTTAATCGAAAAGCGAAACCTGTATCTGTCGACCTATAGCCCATAGCCTATAGATATGCAAAAGCCAGCGATTAAGCTGGCTTTTTTGTGTCTGTCTCTTTGTTTATAAGAGCTATGTATATAATAGCTATTAAGGCACTTAGCCTTTTCGTTACTAACACTTGGTCTCTGCGTACTAACGCTTAGCCTCTGCGTTGCTGGTTAATACTCTAGGAAAAATTCCACACCTAGCTCGTTCGTCCTCTCGCTTACACCTTTACTTCCCTCACCATCTCGGTGTTGATAAGAGCCACCAATCGCAAACTTATTGGTCACGAGATAACGTAAACCCACGTGGTAAATTTCTTCATCAAACAGGTCACTTCGGTTCACTTGCACACTGCCGTTAGCAATCCAACGTTTTGCAAAACCATAGTTAAGTTCGGCTTTTACACCTTGGACAAATTCAGTATCCGATTCGATGGTTTCGTTGCTGCCATTAAGCTCTACCTCACCTTTAGTAATGCCCAGCAAGTAAGAAGCGACAATATCCAAATCTTTCTTGATGCTGTAACGATACCCAGCCCCTGCCATTAAGGTATCAATTCGAGTGGTACTTTCATCTGGATGAATGAAGCGCGCACTATAGTCACCTAACAACAACCAATCATCGGTCATCGCGTAACTGACGCCTAATCCGTACGACGAGGCATTGTTATTACTGCCTGCATCTTCATTTAAACTGCCCGAATGCGCGGTGGCATAAACATGGTCATAATCAAGAATATCCACCGCGTTAGTGTCCGCCCACAAACTTGGAGAAAACATAAAAACCGCAGTTACCAAACTAAGCTTCCACTTCGACATTCCTATCATCCTTCAACTGTCACTCCATTAACTAAAAGATTAGTCTATCCATAAGACTTTAAAAAGGTTTTAGCTCACAGATTGATTTGTGCCGGAAAATTATTATCAAATGTTGTACCATGAAATCATACAAACCAATGGATGATCATTATGGATGCTGAGTTATTAGAGATTCAAAACTTTCTGGCACAATACCCCCCTTTCTCTGAACTTCCTGAAGAGATATTGGTGAAAGTGACCAGTAGTGTGGAAATTTCTTATTACCGCCAAGATACCCCTATCATTCACTTTGGTGATCAAATTCATGACCTCTATATCGTTCGAAGTGGCGAAGTTGAAGTCTATCGTCGTAAGGGCGAACTCTATAATCGCCTTGATGAAGGGCATGTGTTTGGACAAATGGGGTTGCTGACCAACAACAAAGTTCGCTTCCCAGTTAAAGCGACCGAAGATACCCTTCTCTACTGCATCCCTGAGCCGATTTTCCAAGAGCTCTACGACAACTATGATTCATTCGCCGACTTTGTCGAGGTAGAAGATAACGCGCGACTTCGCCAAGCAAACTCAGACAGCAACGACGCCAACGATTTATCGACATCTAAGGTCAAAACGCTATTGACCAGCGAAGCGCCGATGATCGAGAAAACGCGCACCATCCAACAAGCAGCAACCATGATGGCAGAAGACAATGTCTCTTCTCTACTGATCATCGACCCTGATATTGTTGAAGATGATGAAGACGATTCAACACCTGTTATCGGCATCATTACCGACCGAGACTTATGTACTCGCGTTCTAGCCGAAGGCCTTGACCCGTCGGATGAAGTATCCAGTGTGATGACACCAGAGGTTATCTCACTCGACCACAATGCCTATGTATATGAAGCAATGATGACCATGCTTCGCTACAATGTGCACCACTTGCCAGTGCTTAAAGATAAGAAACCTATCGGTATTATCGAAGCGACCGATATTGTTCGCTACGAGTCTCAAAACTCGCTGTTATTGGTAAGCAGCATCTTCCAGCAACAAAGCATTGAAGATCTTAAAGTACTTTCTGAACAAGTAAAAGACAGCTTTGTGCGCTTGGTTAACGAAGATGCCAACGCACACATGGTGGGTACCGCAATGTCGGTAATCGGCCGTAGCTTTAAGCAACGTATTATCGAGCTAGGCGAAGAGAAATTAGGTAAAGCGCCCATTCCTTATTGTTTCCTTGCACTCGGCTCGATGGGACGTGATGAGCAGTTGCTCGTTACTGACCAAGATAACGCCATTATTCTTGATGACACCTACGACGAGAAAAAACACGGTAAATACTTTGAAGAGCTATCGACCTTCATTTGTGATGGCTTAGATCAGTGTGGCTATGTGTACTGTACCGGTGACATCATGGCCACCAATCCAACGTGGCGTATGACTCGTCGCCAATGGGAAGAGTGCTTTGCCGATTGGATTGATGATCCAAACCCGAAAGCGCTATTGAACGCTTCTATCTTCTTTGATTTAGACGGTGTCTACGGCCGCTTAAAATGGGCGGAACAACTGAACAGCTTTATTGTTCGCCGTGCACGTAAGAACAACCGTTTCTTAGCATGTCTTGCTCGTAATGCGCTTAACCGCACACCGCCACTCGGGTTCTTCAAAGATTTCGTTATGGAAAAAGATGGCCGTCACAACAACTCAATCAACCTTAAACGTCGTGGTACTGCGCCACTGGCCGATCTAATTCGTGTTCACTCGTTGGCGGTAGCCTCTCGTTCTAAGAACTCATTCGAACGTTTAGATGACATTATCGACGCAGGTATTCTGCCAAAAGGCCGAGCTCAAGATTTGAAAGATGCGATGGAGTTTATCTCCTTAGTTCGTATTCGCCACCAGGCACACGATGTCGACAACAACATAGAACCGGATAACAACATTGAGCCAGAGAACCTATCTGACTTCGAGCGACGTAACCTAAAGGACGCATTCCAAATATTAAGTAATGCGCAGAACTTCCTTAAGTTCCGTTATCAAGCCAGCAATAAGTTTAAGTAGGGCCTATGAACAAACTATTCAGATCACCTGCGGTCGATTGGCCATTTAAGTTTGCTCAAAAGCTGGAACGAGCGAGAGACGAACGCTTAAAGCAATTTTATAGCCAGCCTCTTCCTGCGCCTGATACGCCATTATCAGAAGTGACCTTCTTGGCTGTCGACTTTGAGACTACGGGTTTAAACCCAAACAAAGATGGCATCATTACCATTGGCCTTGTCCCGTTTACGCTAAATCGTATTTACTTACGACAAGCCAAACACTGGACACTGAGACCAAAGCAGAAATTAGAAGAGGACTCCGTGGTTATTCATGGCATCACTCACAACGACATCATTGACGCGCCAGACCTTAGCGAGGTGTTAGATGAGATATTAGAATCACTGGCGGGGCATATTCCGGTGGTTCACTATCGTCGTATCGAGCGTGATTTCTTGGATAACGCACTGAAAGTGAGATTAGGTGAAGGGATCGAATTTCCGGTCCTCGACACGCTCGAGATTGAATCTCAAATCCAGAACAAACTGGCTGGCGGCCTATGGAATAAGCTCAAAGGCAAGAAACCAGCATCAGTAAGGCTTGGTCAGAGTCGCCGTCGATACCACTTGCCGGACTACACGCCGCATCATGCATTAACAGATGCAATTGCAACCGCAGAGTTACTACAAGCGCAGATTGCGCATCATTTTAGCCCTGACATGCCGGTTAAAGATTTCTGGTTATAGCTAGATTTAAATACTGTTTAAATCGTACGTGAAGCGATTAGGCATTAGCCGTTAGCCGTTTTACACCTTAAGACTCATAACGCTCACATTATCGAAATAGTGAGCGTTTTGTTTTTGCGTATTAGGAAAAGCTTACTCCGCTGTCGGACCAACTAATCGCATTTCCCAATCTTCGACTTTGCCAGTTTCAAGGCGACGCTCTATGAGTGCTCCCCAAGATTCGACTAAAGGTAGCTCCGCCAGTTCTTTAAGCTCTTGTTTATCCAAACAACCTGTGAACACCGCGCCCATGATGCGAGTTAACGGCCATTCTGGATAAGGTCTTTCACATAGAATGATCTCATCTCCAGCACCGATATCCCCCTCTTCCAATACACGGAAATACCAGCCAGTTCTTAGCGTATCTTGCAGCCTTCTTGCCATATCATTTTGATCGAATCTCACGTTCAGCTTCCAGCACGGCATACGCCCTTGCGAGACTTCCAACAATGTTGAACCAATACGAATCTTATCTTTCAAGCAAATGGAGTGCTCCGTGATGCCGCTTGAGCTTAGGTTCTCGCCAAATGCGCCTGCAGATTGAAAGATGATTTTGTCACCTAACTCTTCCTGCCAAACTGGGTAGTGCTCGCTTGGGTAGATATGAAGGGCTTTTTGAATACCACCGTGAAAGCGAGGGTCGCCTTGTTCGTCATTGGTAAAACCAAGTTCTGTGGCATGCTGACGCTCAGGTAAAACCTGCTTGTTGATGGCACTGTTTGCACCGTGTGCAAAGGCAACAGTTTTGCCTACCAATACGCTATTTACTAAGCCTAACTTCTTCATATCTCTTCCTTCTTACCTGAAACTTATTTGCTGTTTTATACGAGCTAAAGCCAACTTATTGCTCGCCCAGTGATTTAAATACCGGAACCGCTGCTAATACTTCAATGTGGTTTTCTGTGCTCTTTAGGTAACGCGTTTCGCTGTTCGAAAGCAATAGATGGCGCTGATAACCTTCTGTTTTCGGAAACTTAGCCAAGACCGTTTCGAGCGATGTTTCACACTTATTTTGGTTAATACCTTCAATATCAACTTTGAATAGTAGTTGGTTTTCTTTCGATATTTCAACTTGATATCGCATACGCGTGCCCTCTCTACTTCATTCACTCTGCCGGGCATGATAGCCTAGTCTCGCCACGTCAGAATAGGGACATAGAGCCAGTTAACCATGCCAACCCGCCAAATAGATTCTCACTCCGGAATCATCACCTCAAATGAGATGATGGTCGCCAATCCTAATTCACCAGCGTTAGTGAAGACCATCGATATGCCCAAGGGCTACGTCGATGCAATGCACCAACATACGTGGCATCAAGTGATCTTCCCACTCAAAGGCCTATTGCAAACGAAAACCGAGCACTTCCAGCATCTTGTGCCCCATACTTCTGCTTTGTTTGTGCCTGCAGGTATTCAACACGAATCTATCGCATTGAGCCATACAACATTTGTCGGCATCTACCTTAATCCTACATTTGGAAATGAATATAAGCCTCAAGTACGAACCATTACCCTCACGCCGTTTTTAAATGAGCTCTTGCAGGAAATTCGCAGACAGTGCGAAGGATTTGCGGGTGATGAAGAGGTATCGCGATTGCTTTCGGTATTGCACGATCAGATCTTGAAAGACAACATTCAAACTTTTCAATTGTTGCTACCCGAAGACAGGCGCTTGAAGCTTATATTTGAAGCGCTGACAGAGGCACCAACGTTGGATTTGTCGTTGAAGGAATGGGGAGATAAAGTCGGCGCATCAGAGCGAACCTTATCGCGCTTATTCTCAAAAGAATTCAATACGTCATTTCAGTTATGGCGACAACAAATCCGCCTGATTTACTCGTTGTCTTTGCTCGATGAAGAGTTCTCAATCCAAAGCATTGCCGACCAAATCGGTTATCAAAACGACTCGTCCTACATCAAAGCATTCAAGGCTTCCTTCAATGTCACCCCGCAGCAGTTTCGCTTAAATGGTCGAAGAAGATGATTTCAGCCTCTATGTTTTTAGCATCTGTAGAGATAAAAAAAGAGGAGCCCCAGGCTCCTCTCTTTATTGGATAATATCGAAGTTTGCCTATTGAATTAAGCGTATTTCTCTTCGAAGTCTTTCATGAAACTGACTAATACTTGCACGCCTTCCAAAGACATCGCGTTATAAAGTGAAGCTCTCATTCCGCCTACCGCTCTGTGACCTTTTAGCGATTTCAGACCCGCAGCATCAGCTAACTCTAAAAACTTTGCGTCTAGTTCTGGTTTCGCCAATTGGAAAGGTACGTTCATTCTTGAACGGTTTGCGGTGTGAACATCGTTTTTGTAGAAAGCAGAGCTATCAATCGCATTATAAAGCAACGCCGCTTTCTCTTTGTTCACCAACTCCATCGCTTCAACGCCACCTTGAGCTTTCAGCCACTTGAATACAAGGCCTGATAGGTACCAAGCGTACGTTGGCGGTGTGTTGAACATTGAGTCTTTTTCAGCAAGTACTTTGTAGTTCAGAATGCTCGGCAATACTTCGTTTGCTAGTTCTAGTAGATCATCACGTACGATAGCAATGCAGATACCAGCTGGGCCGATATTCTTTTGAGCACCCGCGTAGATAACACCATACTGAGACACATCGATCTTACGAGACAGAATGTTAGATGACATATCCGCGACGATTGGCTTATCCGTTTGAGGAAGCTCACTGATTTCAATGCCATCGATGGTTTCGTTTGGACAGAAATGTACGTACGCCGCTTCTGGGTCGATTTTCCAATCTTTAGCCGGAACAACCGCCGCTTTGCCATCAATAGATGTCTTCGCGTTAAATACATCGATTTCGCAATATTTGCTCGCTTCAGTCACTGCGCTTTCTGCCCAGTAACCCGCATCAATGTAAGTTGCTTTCGTCGCGTCACCTAGAAGGTTTAGAGGGACAGCAGCGAATTGAGCACGAGCGCCCCCCTGACAGAAAAGAACTTTATAGTTGTCTGGGATGTTCAGAAGATCACGTAGGTCTTGCTCAGACTCATCGGCAACTTGAATAAATTCTTTGCTGCGATGGCTGATTTCCATAACGGAAGTGCCTAAACCATTCCAATCAATGAAGTCTGCTTGCGCTTGTTTCATTACCGGTTTAGGCAGTGCCGCTGGGCCAGCACTAAAGTTGAATACGTTATCTAATGTAAGTTCCATGGGGATAATTGCTCCTGCTAAATAATAACTATGCAAGTAATACCATGTTTTACCCAACATAAAAACAACAAAAGAGGTCTTAAGACCTCTTTTGTTTCGTACCGTACAAAATGTTTAACTTAACCCGTTAGATCGCCCTATCAGTATTAAGCCCGACTCTTTTTATTGAACAAAAGCCGGCATAAGCAGTGCAATTAATGGAATTTCTTGTCCATTTTCAAACACTAGATTTCCATTCTCTAGGTCAGCCGTGATTTCATAACCACTTTCTGTTTGCTTGATCATTTCCATCACGATCAATTCGTCGATACCTTCACGGATAAAAGGGTATTCTTCAACAAGCTCATTTGAGAAGCTAGATTGAACATTACCTGTTAATGCAGGAACAATCATTGAAGGGTTACTGCTGATGTTTTCTGTGCCTTCCGGTACGCTCACCAACCATTTAGATTCAAACTGACCCTTGCCTAATTCTAACGACATATTGTTCATTGAAAGGTCGAAGCCTTTAGCAAACAGTACGTCGATGAACGGAATAATCTCAGCCACATCTTCTTGTGTCAGAACAGGATTCGCCTGGTAAATTTCAAAGATTTTCTCAAACGACTGGCTGTCCAGTTTCGACATTTCAAAATCAACGTTTAGATTGTTCAACTGGCCTTCGTTGGTCTCAATGTTGGCGATATCCAACTTAAGACTGCTGCTCAAGCGCTTAGTCGCTTCATCTAGATGCGATTCAAAATCGTACTTAGAGTTTTCGATGGTCATGAATGGCTGCATTGCAGAATCTGAAATCAAGAAGCTATCAATAGTAAAATTCTGCGTGCCTAACCAGTAACCTTTCGCTTGCTGGCCTGAGCCAATGCCTTTTAAGTTAGAGAGTGTTACCTCTTCACCCGTTTCAAAATCAATTTGAACCGATGGGATAGAAAGCTGGTAATCAACCTGCCCTAATACAGTAGCGTGGCCAGACAGATTCGACTTCGTGATAGATACCGAGGTACCATTTTCTTCTGAGCCTTGGTGATTGAACTGGCTTAACTCGAAGTTGAAATCCGTGTTGCCGTTTAGCTCAGTGCTGGTAGTCAGAGTAAGAGGCAGAATGTCAGTGTTCTCAAACGTCGACAGCGCGTTTAAGCTCACTAAGCCATGGCTCACCGCACTATTAATGACAAACTCACTCGGTAAGCCATCGAGCGCAAGCTGCTCTTTCAAGCTCTCATCCGTCACAGTTACGCGAGTGGTTACAGTAGAAGAAAGATAACCTCTATCGTATTCCACGATCTCAGCTTGAATGCTTGAATTGTTAAGCTTTGCAACGCCATCAGTAATCGCATTTTGTCCAATTTGCCCAACCGCTAATGGCCAACAAAGTGCCAATGAGATTGCTCCGCCAATTGCACCAATTTTTCTTAACTGTTCCATGAGTTCTCTTTCTACACTAGTCTGTTTTTTTTAGTCTAACCCATCAGTAGCAAACAAGAAACATTGAGTTAAATCAGTCTATTGCTCGATACTTCGATTGCCTCAATAAATTAACGGCTAGCTCTCATCCTTATTGAGCGGTTCTTGCTAGGCTAGAGACGTCGCTACTATTAAGGTTGAGCTGTGAATCAATACGCTGTTATCTGTTTGGACAATAATCCGGTTAGCATTGAAAGAATACGTTCGGAGCTGGCTCCGTTAGCATCTGTATTCGATATTTATACTGCCGAGAACATAGAAGACGCGCATCACGCATTAGAAGATATCCATGATCACCACCAAACCGTTGCTTTAGTGATCACTCATCATCATTCTGGATTTAATGGTGTGCAATTTCTTATTGAACTGGAACAGCTGCCCCATAGTAATACCGCAAGAACGATATTAGTCAGCGCTTCGTCAGACATTCAATCCATTCTGACCGCGGTGAATGAAGGCCGGCTCAATCACTGCCTAACCAAACCCGTTCAAGATCAAGTTCTATTCAAATCGGCGCAAAAAGAGCTGACCTCTTTTGTTATCCAATACGACTCAGAAAACCTGTTATCTTACAGTGATGCGTTGGATCAACAGCGCTTATTCAGAGCGCACATCGAGCAAAAGATTCATTCTTTTCAATCGGGGTTCATTCACGACTACCACCAGCTTTCTGACAATGCCCTTGCAGAGCGTGTCGTCAGTGCATTACAAGATGTGTTTTCAAAAGATGACAAAACCAAGGCTATTCGAGACTACTCACCTAAACATCTACTCACTGTAGAAGGTGAAGACAATCGCTTTTTATGGCTGATCATTGAGGGTGAAGCCGCTCTCTATAAAAAAGATGAGTTGGGGCAACAGCGGGAAGTGGTACGACACTCTAAGGGCAATATTGTCGGCGGGATGTCGTTTGTGACGGGTGAACCTTCGTTCTCAACCGCGATAACCCTAACCCAGACACGAGTCATCAAACTGGATAAAGATAGCTTTGCTCAGGTAATGCACTCAAACAATACCCTGCTGCCGTTATTCACCAATCTATTGCTCCGTCACTTTAACCGCCGCTTGCAAAGAAGTATCACGAATAAAATCAAGCTGCAACAAACGTTGGAGTCACTAGAGTCTGCACATCAACAATTGATCGAGAAAGAGAAGATGGCGATGCTTGGGCAACTTGTCGCGGGCGTTGCTCATGAGTTGAACAACCCTATTGCCGCGATCTTACGAAGTATTGAAACCTTGTCTGAACATCTCGACCAGATACTCGAAAACTCGTCATTCCCAGAATCGAATAAAGGGACTGACGTGCTGGCGCATTCAAAGTTAGCCAAGCCACTATCAACGGCTCAAGAAAGACAACTCGTAAAGCATCTTACGTCGACTATCGATGATCGTGCGCTAGCCAAAAAAGCTGTGAGACTAAACCTAAGCCAAGATTCGGCGGTTCTAGACACCTTGAAAGACTCACCTGTCGCAGGCAAAGAGCTGCTCAATGACTTAGAGCATTACCACTATGTTGGAAACTCTATCCGCTCAATTCAAGTATGCAGCAAGCGTATTGCCGATATGGTTAAAAGCCTAAAAAGCTATGCCCGAGAAGATGAAGAGGTTCGCCACTACGCAGACATTCACGAAGGGCTTGAAGATACCTTAGTGATCTTTGAAAACAGACTCAAACATCACCAACTTGAAAAACATTACGACACCGAATTACCGCCTTTATTGTGCCAGTCGCTCTCGCTACAACAAGTATGGACGAACCTGATCTCTAACGCTCTCGATGCCCTTTCTGAACGAGGAAAAGTGTCAATCACTACCTCTCAACAGACGCAAGGTGACGACACGTTTCTAGTAGTGGAAATTTCCGACACCGGCCATGGCATTGCGAAAGAAGACATCAGCACCATTTTCAACCCAAATTTCACGACCAAAAAAGAAGGCAACTTTGGTTTAGGAATTGGTTTATCTATTTCTCAACAAATCGTTTCGGCTCATCAAGGGTTTATTTTGGTGAAGTCTGAGGTAGGCAGCCATACACACATGCAAGTGTGGCTTCCATTCAAACAAGAAGGAGCACCTCATGAATAAGTACCTAATTTTATGTGTCGATGATGAGCCTGAAGTCCTCAACAGTGTCCTTCAGGACTTGGCGATATTTGAAGAGAACTTTCTGGTTGAAGGTGCTGAGTCTGTCGATGAAGCCAAGCAAGTAATTAAAGAAATGGGACAAGATGGTATAAAGCTCGCGTTAATCTTGTGCGACCACATCATGCCTGACAAAACCGGTATCGACTTTCTCATAGAACTCAATCAGAACGATTACACTAAGCCGACACGCAAACTACTGCTCACAGGGCAAGCAGGCCTGGAAGATACGGTTACGGCCATTAACAACGCTGCGCTTGATTTCTATATTTCTAAGCCTTGGCAAGGTGATCAGCTCAGAGACACGATTACTCAACAACTGACCGACTATGTCATTGCAAACGACAAGCAATTGCTAAACTGGACTTCCATTTTAGATACCGAGCGCATCCTCACGTCAATGGCAAACAAGCGAACAAGCTTTGGCGAATAACCTAATGCATTGTGAATCGACCTTAAGTTTTGGTGAATCGACCTTAAATTTTGGTGAATAGTCCCATAAACATGAGATCTCAGTTGCAGAGCAGCGCCTAAATTGTATATTTTTTAGCTAAATGGCAAAGGATTGGCATTTTTATGGATTACTTTTCCATGAGTTAGATTAAACTGTCTCAATGTTTATGGTTTGCCTGATTTTTCTCAAGCCAAAGGAATTAACACTAAATAAAGGTTTACGGTCGTTATGCGCAAAATTCTACTTACTACCGCTATGCTATTGGCTTCTAGCCAAGCACTAGCTGTTGATGAACAACCACAAGTAATGAGCAACTTTAACTACGATTACTTTGAAGCACGTATCGGTGCTAGCCCAGTAACATTTGGTGGCGCGTTCAGTAAGTCAATTCACCCGAATGCTCACGCTATAGCACGTATCGATTCAGAATTTGAAGGCGATTACGACTCAGCTGTAGGTCTTGGTTTCCACGCTCCATTAAACAACTGGGCAGACCTAACAGGTGAAATGCTAGCTCGTATCGTTCAGCCTGAAAACTCAAGCTCTACTGATATCGGTATGGAAATCAACGTTGGTGTTCGCCAATGGCTTGGTCCACAACTAGAAGTTGGTGGTAAAGGTGGTTACGTTTCTATCGATGACAACGATGATTGGACGGGTTCTGTTTACGCGCGTTTCCACTCTACAGAGCTTTTCTCTTTAGGTGCTGAAGCTCGTATTAACGACTTCTACGGTGACCAGCTAATGTTCACGGCTCGTTTCAAGTACTAATACTTAACGCTCAAGCCCTAACAAATAAGCTATCCATGAGCACTTAGCCTTTTGATACTTAGTCTTTTAAGAAATCCGGCTAAGACAGAAACAAAAAACCGAGGACATTCCTCGGTTTTTATTTATTAGTAATAATCTTAAGCATATAAGGCAAACTTCTTTAGTGGCAGCCCTTTAATAATTGCTGCTTGCGTGGCTCTTGTAATAGTTTCCAGTGAATACCATCAATTGCACCCGCAAATTTCCAAAGTAGTTTTAGGTCAACATCATTTCCGTACGCTTTGCGAACCTTATTAAACACTTCAGGCGCGCCCAACTGCATAAACATTGAAACATCGTCCACACCCGCCTTTTTAACCATGCGCTCTAACGTAAGTTGCATGTTTGGTAGATCTCTCAATCGACGGCTAGCGGATGATTTCTTAAAGCTACGTTGCTGAATTGAATTATCAATTGAAGTACGAATAATACTATCCAATTCAGGATGTTCGCATGTAAACAGGTCAGTAATATCGTAATAATTTACGGTAGCTGTTGTCTGTTTTTTTACATGACGATACTTTTCACAGTCAAGATCCGTCAGTTTTTTATCTAATGACTTTCCACCTCTGATGAATAAACAACCTTCACTCAATAAAGCGAACATAGCGTCATTTTGAAAGAGGCCGATACCTCCAAACATAGAACGTTTTTGATGCTCACCAAATTGATTCACGTAATTAATAAATGCTGTCTCGGTCATATCCGTTGATCCTTAATCAAATTACCCCGATTAGGTTCATTACCAGACAAGCAGCTTTTTATGCGAAAAATTTTTAATCTATTTTTTATTCTTTAGGTGAATATTATGATTTCGTTTTCCACCTTTAAATAAATGATACTTCGAAAAGAAAAATAAGTCTGGGCTTAGTTCACATCAATCAATTGAGTATTATGATTTTTCATGATTGATATCACAGTAAACTATCAAACAATGCTTAAATTTCGACACCCAGTGATACACCCGTTCAAATTATTCAAGGTTATGTCGTCGGATGAGTATTGCTTCACAGCATCGCGGCTTGTAAAATGGCAGAACATACATGTTGTTACTTTTTTTATGAATCATTTATCGTTTTTCTGGCTACCACAAAATAAGGCTCTTCTCTTAAAGGGTCTAGAATCAGAGTTTGCCCAACTTGTTGGCCATTCTATTTCAGCGGGAAAAATAACACTTCCTCCTATCCCTAACGTTGTACTGAAAATTCAAAAGCTTTGCACTCTCGAATCAACCGGGATTGCCGAAGTTGCCGAATGCTTACTTGAAGACCCAGGCCTCACTGCTGTCGTCATTCGAGTGGCTAACTCTGTCGTATTCAACAGACGCAACATTACTTGTGTCGATATGATGACGGCTGTGTCGCGCCTTGGCATATTAAGAGTGCGTGACATCGTTACGGCTCAGGCTATTGAACAACTCAAGCATTCAGTCAACCTGAGCAAAGAGTGTAATGAGTTACTGGTTCAGAGCGCTTCTGTCTCCAAAGAACTCGGCGCCACTATGGTACTGGTGACCAACGGCTTCAAAGAACTCTCCCCTATCGAATACCGCTACCTTGAACATGAGAAGTCACTGCTTGTTGGGTTACTGGCTGACATTGGTTTGTTCTGTTTAGTGAGCGAATACCACCTCTACCTCGAAAATGGCAATTACCTAGACCACGATATCGCCCTACAAATATTCCAAGGCCAATGTTCTGCAACCAGTAAACTGGTGCTTAATCGTTGGGGCTTCGACAGCGACTTTATTGATGTGTGCAGTAATACCATTAATAGCCACGAAGAACGCGAAGTGTCTTACTTGGATATTGCACGAATCGCTAATCACCTGCTGATGTTCAGAAACAAGGATGAGAACATCGATGATCACGAAGTTGAACTTAACGTGACAGGTGCAGAGGTGCTTTATAAATTAAGCAACTTGAGCAAACATGATTTTAATGCAAAGCTAAGCGACGTGATCAATACTAGTGGCTTCTAAGTCACTGTTAAGTGACAAGTAAATGTAATATGAAGTAAATGCAGTGGGGAAAGCATGTTTACAGGGATGATCTTTATATTTGCACCACTCGTCGTGGGGTATCTTTTTTCTATTTCGAACGATCAGACGCTAGAATTTATCAACCGCTCGACATCGCGGTTGATCTACGTGATTCTCGCGTTAATGGGGCTAAGCTTAGCCGCCCTCGATAACCTAGGCAGTAATCTGCAGACAATCCTTCTTTACACCGTCACTTTCTTTGTCTGCTTAAGTGTTTGTAACCTTATGGCACTGCCCGCTATTGATAAGTTACTGCCACTCAAAACCGACAGCAGCAAAAAGAAACTTCCCCTCTCTTCGATGGTGATGGAGTCGGCCAAACTGATCCTAGTTGTGGGTTCAGGCCTTATCGCTGGTTTAGTATTGCCTATCAGTCTTGATTGGGTTGATACCGCCAGTGAGTGGATTTTGTTTGTACTTCTCTTCTTTATTGGCATTCAACTGCGTAATAGCGGTTTAACACTTCGACAAATCTTGCTGAACAAACACGGCATGGTCATCGCAATCACGATTATCGTCACCTCAATGCTAGGTGGCGTTATCGCGGCTTACATTCTGGATATCCCTCTGTTCAAAGCCTTAGCTATGTCTTCTGGATTTGGTTGGTATTCTCTGGCTGGTATCTTGATGGGTGACGCCTTTGGTCCTGTTTATGGCGGCGCTTCTTTCATGCTTGAGCTGTTAAGAGAGTTAGTTGCCTTAGTACTGATCCCAGTGCTGATTCGCAGCTATCCGTGTACCTCTATAGGCTATGCAGGTGCTACGGCGATGGACTTCACTCTACCTGTCATTCAAACAACAGGCGGTGTTCGATGTGTGCCTATCGCTATCGTCAGTGGCTTTATCCTAAGCTTGCTTGTCCCGATTTTGATGTTGTTCTTTGTATCTCTTGCTAACTAGATCGCAGGAATAGCGTTTGTTTTAGATTAGAATGCAACTCGAATACCTATGCCCAAGACACCGATACAGTTACCGAAATAAAAAGACACTAAGTGTCATTGCTCAACAAATAACGATCACGGTAACCTGTAACGACAAAGTTATAAAAAGAATAAACTTACAAAAGGAACCACTATGAAACGCCTTTGCGTCGCATTACTGCTAGCTTCAACTTCTACTTTCTCTTTTGCAGCAGATTCAATGTCTGAAACAAACCAGTGCCAAGCAAAAAAATATGATGCGTACATCGACGCCTCTTTGAATTGGTATGACGACCTTGCTGCATTGACCTCTGAGCAATACCCAGAGCTAACAGAAGTCAGTGAGTGGTTCCTAGAAGGTCGTAAGCACCACTTTGAGCTTAATCGTGCTGCAGTAAACTACTACCTTGTGAATGACTCTAGCAAAGTGGCTACAGAACAACCTGTCGAAGGTTGGCTACAACTAGAGCAACACGACATTAAAACGCTATCAACACGTGATGATGAGCTAGGTAAAATCGCGAAAACAACGTTCGACGACCGCCAATCAACGCCTCATGCTCAAAACTACGAGCTACGTTCAGCGTTTGCAGAATTGCTTAGCCACCCTAAGCAAATCGATACGGCACTGCAACGCTACAACCAGTCAATTACTAAACTTGAAGCGATTAAGTGTAAATAACCCCTCATTTAATATGCTTTTTTGAGAAGTTGGATTTCATAATTAAGACGGGACATTGTTCCCGTTTTCGTTTAGATTGTCCCGCTCGCGTCAATATAAAAAAAAATAAATCGCTTGCTATGGTTACGGAACAAAAAACAGCAGATGTTAGCTTCGACAGTCTTTTACGTATCTTCACGGTACCTGAAGGCCCAGATTCAACACTCACTCAAATTGAAGACAAACTTTCACGAAACCTGAATCAATTCTTACGTGAACACATTGTGGCTGAAGAAAAGCCGCTGCGTGAAATTGAGAAAGATTTTTCAAATGCTCATATCCCTGAGCAGCCTGAGTTTGTTTCTGAACATACTGAGCATCTCCTCGATTCTCTCGTGTCTCACTCGGTTCATACGTCTTCGCCAAGTTTTATTGGCCACATGACGTCTGCTCTGCCGTACTTTCTGATGCCGCTTTCTAAGATCATGATTGCGTTGAATCAGAATCTAGTAAAAATTGAGACCTCCAAAGCTTTCACGCCCCTAGAGCGTCAAGTTCTGGGTATGCTACATCGCTTGATCTACCAAGATGACGATCAGTTTTATTCACGCTGGATGCACAGTGCGAACCACTCTTTGGGTGCGTTTTGTTCTGGTGGTACCATCGCGAACATTACTGCGCTTTGGGTTGCGCGCAACAATGCGTTGAAGGCACAAGGCTCGTTCAAAGGTGTAGAAAAAGAAGGCTTGTTTAAAGCCATGAAGCACTACGACTACGAAGGCCTAGCCATCTTAGTTTCTGAACGTGGTCACTACTCTCTGAAAAAAGCCGCAGATGTCCTTGGTATTGGTCAAGAAGGTCTAGTGTCTGTTAAGACGGATAACGACAACCGCATTTGCACTGACGATCTAAGACTCAAGATCGAGCAACTTAAGCAGAACAAGATCAAACCTTTCGCCGTCATTGGTGTGGCTGGTACAACCGAAACTGGTAATATCGACCCGCTAAGAGACATTGCTGAGGTATGTGCCGAAACAGATTGTCACTTCCACGTAGATGCAGCTTGGGGAGGTGCGACTCTGATGTCGAACAATCATCGTCACCTGCTTGATGGCATCGAGCTAGCAGATTCAGTCACGATTGACGCACATAAACAGCTTTATATCCCTATGGGTGCGGGTATGGTGCTGTTTAAGAAACCAGATGCGATGACAGCGATCGAACATCATGCTCAATACATATTGCGTAAGGGTTCGAAAGATCTTGGTAGTCATACGTTAGAAGGCTCTCGTTCCGGTATGGCAATGCTTGTTTATGCGTCGATGCACATCATCAGCCGACCTGGCTATGAACTGCTAATCGACCAAAGCATCAACAAAGCGCGCTACTTTGCCGACCTGATTAAAGATCAAAGCGATTTCGAACTGGTTTCAGAGCCTGAGCTGTGCCTACTGACTTACCGCTATGTGCCTGAGCCAGTTAAAGCGGCGCTGCTTAAAGCTGACGCAATAAAACGCGTTGAACTGAATGAGCTACTGAATGAACTGACCAAGTTTATTCAAAAGAAGCAGCGTGAAACAGGTAAGTCTTTCGTATCGCGAACGCGCTTAAATCCCGAAGCATGGGCGCATCAACCAATCATCGTTTTCCGGGTGGTGTTAGCAAATCCACTGACAGGTAATGATATTCTTTCTTCAGTGCTTGAAGAACAGCGTGAAATCTCTAAACTAGCACCTAACTTGATGAGTAAAATCACTAAACTGGTTACGCAAATCAACGCATAGTCATTCAATTTTAGTTGCATCAAATTGAAAATTTCTTTCTTTTTGATGTAACTAAGCTGTCAGTTCATACTCAATTTGCATTCTTTTTGCTCAAACTCTCTTCCAATTCTGTAGTTTTCTAAAATTTTGTTGAGGTTTGTCATATTCTTAAGCATTCATGCCGTGTTTTTGTATTAGTAAATAGTATGTTGGGTTTATACTGACTCTATGGTGCTAGTTAGCTTGATATCTATTTGATGCATCAGTATTTACAATACCGAATATAGTTTTGGCTTTGTGCTTACTGATATTTGCTTCAGCCATACCCCCTGGTAAAAGATATTAACTAGCAAGTTGTTCTCTATACCCTTGTGAACACTATGAATACATTAGAAAAAATACAAAAAAACCTGGAAAATTTCAGCAAGTCTGAGCGTAAGGTAGCCGAAGTAATCATGGCTTCCCCTCAAACTGCAATTCATTCTAGCATTGCTACCTTAGCTAAAATGGCTGACGTGAGTGAGCCTACAGTTAACCGCTTCTGTCGTCGTTTAGACACAAAGGGCTTTCCTGACTTCAAACTTCACCTAGCTCAAAGCTTGGCGAACGGTACACCTTACGTGAACCGTAATGTTGAAGAAGATGATGGCCCAGATGCTTACACGCATAAGATTTTCGAATCAACTATGGCTTGTCTAGACGTTGCTAAAAACAGTCTAGACGCGATGCAAGTTAACCGTGCGGTTGACCTGCTGACTCAAGCAAAACGCATTTCATTCTTCGGACTGGGTGCCTCTTCTGCTGTAGCCAAAGATGCTCAAAACAAGTTCATTCGTTTCAATATCCCAATCACTTGTTTCGAAGACATCGTGATGCAACGCATGAGCTGCATTAACTGCAGTGACAACGACGTTATTGTTCTTATCTCTCACACTGGCCGCACAAAAAGCCAAGTTGAGATTGCGAACTTAGCTCGCGAGAACGGCGCAACCGTTATCGCTATCACAGCGAAAGACTCTCCATTAGATAAAGCGAGCTCGCTGTCTATCTCATTGGATGTACCGGAAGACACTGACGTTTACATGCCAATGGCAAGTCGCGTTGTTCAGATGACGGTTATCGATGTGCTAGCAACAGGCTTTACACTTCGTCGTGGCTCTGGTTTCAGAGAGAACCTAAAGCGCGTGAAAGAGTCACTTCGTGATTCACGTTACGAGAAGTATTCTCAGTTCTAATCTGTTAAGGCATGACCTGAAAACACATGAACTGAGAACAAGTTGAATTAAAAAACGGAGCCTAGTGCTCCGTTTTTATTTATCTGTTTACAATGGTTTATGTAGTGAACTGTTCGAAGAACGTTAGATCGTCCAGCTATTGCCTTTCTCTACAACATTATTCTCAGACGCATAAGAGTTAATAATGGTAAAACTCGACTCGGCAGCCTGTTCTGGGGCAAGTTGATTAGCCTGATTCATTGAGGCTGTCTCATGATACCCCTTTCCACAACTGCACTCCTCGCAAACCTGCTTCAGAATATGTACAAGCCTCTCTTGATTCAACGGTAAAGGGTTTCCTTTAATCGCCACTGATTTGAGCGCATCGGCAGACACCTCATCAAACTGAGCTTCGCAGACACCAAATTCAAGTAAGCTTGGTAGCTTGAGTGTATCCAACACTTCAGATAACCAAGCAATCGCCTCTTCTTCTTTTGCTTCTACGTTACCCGTCACTATCTGAGCGATTCGCTGATAACGCGCTAATATGTCGTTTCTTTGCTGCTCTTTCGCTACTGCTATGTTTTCTAACATCACAAATGGTGCCAAGCGCGCTGTAATCACACTGTGCGGCGCAGAAATCTTACCTCCTAACGCAGAAGCTAGCCCGTGCGCAGCGCCGAGCTTAGCATTGGTTATCGCCATTCCTCCGAGCATAGAAGCGAAGGCAAGAGCAGAACGCGCTTGAGGTTCATCATAGATACACGCCTGAATGACAGAACAACTCAGCTTACGCAATCCTTCTTCACAGATCATATCGGTTAACGGATTCGGTTCACCACACACATAGGCTTCCATTAAATGGGTAAATGCATCCATAGCACCGCGGCCAGATAAATACGGATTAGTGCCATGGGTTAATGCAGGGTCAACAATCGCGACGTCAGCTAGCATGTCTGGGCTTCTAAGGCTTATCTTGACTTGGTCTTGGCCTGATTTAAGTACCGCATTTTTAGTGACCTCAGCGCCGGTACTCGCTGTGGTTGGAATAGCGATAAACGGAAGCGGTTTAGTTTTAAGAGGAACATTACGCCCAACCACTTCAACATAGTCGTATAAATTACCTTGATTAGGTAAAACCGCAGCTAACGCTTTTCCCATATCAATGGCACTGCCGCCACCCATTGCCACCACCATATCAGGTTTAAACCGCCGAGCAGACGTGGCAGCCTCTTCAACCATTTTGATATTGGGTTCACCCGAAACGGCAATGTGCTGGTAACGCATACTCTGCGCATCTAGATAGTCAGTAACAAGTGAGGTGCGTTCTAATGTATTACCAGTAACCAATAACACGCTATAGCCGTATTGATTAAAGAGAGACAATGAAGCGGGAAGTGCCCCATCACCAAAGATGATCTTTGTAGATGTCATAAATTGAAACATGGAGCCTCCTGCGCCTATGACGAAACAAAACTACGAACTCTTGGTTTTTTTGAAATTCTTGGTTTTTGGCATTTAATCTTCGGAATACAACCTTCGAAATGTAACCTTTGTACTTACAACACAATGCCTGCACCTTAAATACAAGCACACTAAAATGGGGTTACATCTGGCTGCTTACCGAATATGGTTCCATACCCAATAATAAGATGCCTCGTTCTGTGTTTGATTTTTTTGACGAGGTGCAACTTGTCACACTAAAGATGGATTAAAGTCGCAATCTTAGGGGTAATTCACACTCTAATATTGAGGGTACTTAACAATGGTAGAGGCCAGTGAACGCGACCCTGCGTTTTTATGATTAATATTTGCGCTGATAGGCAAAACCTATCGTATTAAGAGGCAATTCCATCTTTATTTCCCCATGGCATTGAGGCATAGTTGGTTTTAAGAAATTTTGAGTGGCATTCATTAAAGAATAGTTAACATAATTGAGTTAACGAGCCTCATCCCGTATTTAGGAGAAATTAAATGTTTGTAGTTATTTTTGGTCGCCCTGCTTGCCCATTCTGTGTTCGTGCAAAAGAGCATGCTGAAACTCTTAAAGCTAAACGCGATGACTTCAACTACCGTTACGTTGACATCCACGCTGAAGGCATCAGCAAAGCTGACCTAGAGAAGACTGTTGGTAAGCCTGTAGACACAGTGCCACAAATCTTCATCGACCAAGACCACATCGGCGGCTGCACAGAATTTGAAGCATACGCAAAAGAAAACCTAGGTCTTTTCGACTAAGCTAGGATTTCTCATACGAGAATCGAGGCTACGGCCTTAAACAGCTGACTAATTTAAGCGTTAGACTGTACGATTTATATCAAGCCCGCTCACTGTAGCGGGCTTTTTTATGACCAGTTTTCGTACGGAATAATAATAAAGTCAAAATCAAGTAAAATAGCAAAATATCGCTTATATTTTATTTATATTTAGATACAATTCACCTCTCAAACTTACCCTGTGTTTCACGCCAATTATTGAGCGACCACTGTGAATATCGACGTTGTTTTTCTGTTAGAGCAAAACCCCATCCTCCTCATCTTTGTTGTTTTATCGATTGGATTAGCCATTGGTAAAATTCGTTTCGGTAGCCTCCAACTCGGCAATTCAATCGGTGTTCTGATTACTTCCCTTATCATGGGACATCTTGGTTTTTCATTTAACGCTGATGCGCTCACGATTGGCTTCATGCTTTTCATCTACTGTGTTGGTATTGAAGCTGGACCGAACTTCTTCGGTATCTTCTTCAGAGACGGTAAGCATTATCTCATTCTGAGCCTTGTGGTTCTCTCTACCGCAATTGCTTTAACGTATTTCAGTAGCCACTACCTTGGGTTAGGCTTTGGTTTATCCGCAGGCATGATGGCGGGGGCCTTAACAGCAACGCCTATATTAGTAGGTGCTCAAGATGCTCTGAATTCTGGGCTTGCAGAATTACCAAGAAACATGGATATAGGCCTGATCATCGAAAACCTCTCCGTTGGTTATGCGATGGCTTACCTAGTTGGCTTAATCAGTATGATTATGTTTGCTCGCCTTATTCCAAAGCTTCAGAAAGTTAACCTACACGATTCAGCTGAGCAAATCGCCCAAGAGCGTGGCTTAGGTGCTTCAGGGCAACGTAAGGTTTACCTTCCAATCATACGAGCTTACCGCGTAGGACAAGAGCTTATATCTTGGACAGACGGTAAGAACCTTCGTGAACTGGGTATCTATCGCCAAACGGGCTGTTACATCGAGCGTATTCGCCGTAATGGTATTCTTGCCCATCCAGATGGTGATGCGATCCTGCAAGAAGGTGATGAAATCGCATTGGTAGGCTTCCCTGATAGCCACGCGCGTCTCGACCCAAGCTTCCGTAATGGTAAAGAGGTTTTCGACCGTAACCTTCTCGATCTACGTATCGTGGAAGAAGAGATTGTCGTTAAAAGTGACAGCATCGCAGGTAAGCGCCTGTCAGACTTAAACCTGTCTGAATACGGTTGTTTCCTTAACCGCGTAGTACGTGCTCAAATTGAAATGCCGATGGACTTAAACATCGTGCTTTCTAAAGGCGATGTCCTGCAGGTCAGTGGTGAAAAGAGTCGCGTTCACGGTCTAGCTGAGAAAATTGGTTTCATCTCGATCCACAGCCAAATGGCGGATTTGATGGCCTTCTGTAGCTTCTTCATTCTGGGAATTTTGTTTGGTTTGATCACCATGACATTCGGTCAGGTTTCATTTGGCTTAGGTAATGCGGTTGGCCTACTTCTATCGGGCATCATGCTTGGCTTCTTACGAGCGAACCACCCTACCTTTGGTTACGTGCCTCAAGGGGCGTTAAACATGGTCAAAGACCTAGGTTTGATGTTCTTCATGGTTGGTATCGGCTTAAGCGCCGGCGGTAAGATGTTTGAACACTTAACGCAAGTAGGCCCTCAGGTCATCGGTATTGCTCTAGTAGTGAGTGTGCTACCGGTATTCTTCGCTTACTTGGTGGGTGCTTACGTATTGAAGATGAACCGAGCTCTACTATTTGGAGCCATCATTGGCGCGCGAACCTGTGCTCCGGCGATGGACATCGTAAATGACCACGCTCGCTCAACTATCCCTGCACTGGGTTACGCGGGTACGTACGCGATTGCCAATATATTGATGACCTTAGCGGGTACTTTCATCATCATAATTAGCTAGCGTCTGCTACTTTAAAAGCAGCCAAGCTTAGATATTTCGAATGCACTAATTCATCTTTGGGTTAGTGCATTTTTATTACTTCTTCTCAGCTTTTAGCGCATCCCAATTCTGCTCTTAGAGCTTTTGCATCCTGCTATTCGCATCTGCTCTTAAATCTTTTCGCATCTCGCCACTCGTATCCCGCATCTGCTTTTATTTTTCCATGTCTGCTTTTAATCTCTTTCCTCAAACGACAGACAAAAAAATAGGCGCTCAATGAGCGCCTATTTCGTTTTGATTCGATTGTTTGAATTAGATGTCAGCTACATCAAATTCAACAGCAGTATCAACGTCAGCTTCGTAATCAACGCCTTCAACACCAAAACCGAACAGCTTCAAGAACTCTTCTTTGTACTCAACGTAGTCAGTCAGTTCTTTCAGGTTTTCAGTTGTGATTTGAGGCCATAGGTTACGACAATGCTCTTGAATGTCGTCACGAAGTTCTAGGTCGTCTAGACGTAGACGGTTCACTTCATCAACTTCTGCTGCGCTGCCATCTGCTTTGTATAGACGTTGGCTGAACATGCGGAAGATCTGTTCCATACAACCTTCGTGAATACCTTCTTCACGCATCTTCTTGAACACCATCGCGATGTAAAGAGGCATAACAGGAATCGCAGAGCTTGCTTGAGTCACAACAGACTTAAGAACAGCAACGTTTGCAGTACCGCCAGTTTGGCCTAGTTTTTCGTTTAGCGCTGATGCTGCACGATCAAGATCCATCTTAGCTTTACCTAGCGCGCCATCCCAGTAGATTGGCCACGTTAATTCAGTACCGATGTAGCTGTAAGCAACAGTCTTACAACCGTCAGCTAGAACACCCGCTTCAGAAAGTGCGTTGATCCAAAGTTCCCAATCTTCACCGCCCATTACAGTAACAGTGTCTTTGATCTCTTCTTCAGTAGCAGGCTCAACGCTTGCTTCGATGATCGCATCTTTGTTCGTATCTACCGCTGTAGATGTGTACGTTTCGCCGATAGGCTTAAGAGCTGAACGAATTACTTCGCCAGTCTCAGGCATTTTACGCACTGGAGACGCCAGTGAGTACACAACCATATCGATTTGGCCTAGATCTTCTTTGATCAGGTCAATTGTTTTCTGTTTCGCTTCGTTAGAGAAAGCATCGCCGTTAAGGCTTTTTGAATACAGGCCTTCTTCTTTAGCTAACTTGTCGAACGCTGCTGAGTTGTAAAAGCCAGCTGTGCCCGGCTTTTTCTCAGTACCGGCTTTCTCGAAGAAAACACCGATAGTTGAAGCACCGCCACCAAATGCAGCCGCAATACGTGAAGACAAGCCGTAGCCACTTGAAGAGCCAACAACGAGTACACGTTTAGGTGCGTTTGCGATTGGGCCTTGAGCTTTTGTGTAAGCAATTTGTTCTTTTACATTAGCTTCACAACCGACTGGATGTGTTGTAGTACAGATGAATCCGCGAATTCGAGGTTTGATGATCATATTCAACTTCCTTAAAAAATCAGGGTAAGGATAAAAGTTTCGTACGCAAATGGCATCTAATTTCTGTAAAAATGTGGTGAAAATGCAAGTGGTTGGAGCACTCAGCGGATATTTGCTGACTAAGTCACCATTTGTTAACGCATCTATTGCGACTTCTACGACAAAAACAAAAAAAGGCACCTTATTAGGTGCCTTTTATCATTTCTTTATCTAAGCAACGCTATTTAGCTTAGGTTTTAACTCTTTTCGCGTCAAAGTTTCACTAAAGTCATGACTGAAGTGGTCAACTTGAATCGCTGTGTAGCGTAGTTTATCAGCAGCAACAATTTGGTCGACTTCTTCTTGTGTCAGAACATCAGCTGCAAGTGCTTGAGCCAGTTTATCCGAAAGCAAGCCTTTACGAGCCACTTTGCCCTCTTTCACTGCTTTGAAGATCTTACGCTCCAGAGGCTTGATGCTGTACATCGCATTGAAAGCATTCTCCATAAGGCCAACACTATCATCTTCCTCTTTGCCAATGTAACAAAGGTGCGTCAGACGTTCACGGTGTGCTCCCGGAGTCATCAAGCTTTCTGCTAGTTGAACGGTTAGGTTATCACTCGGTTTTTCGAAGTGGTTACCAACAGGGAAAACTAGACCTTTAAGTACTTTACCCACCATCTTGTTCGGGAAGTTTCTGTACGCTTCCTGCAGCGACTTAGCCGCATTGTGGAAACAGTGTTGAACCGCGTAATGTACGTAGTCTAGGTCAGCTTGTTGACGACCTTCGTCTTCATACTTCTTAAGCGCAGCCGACGCCATGTATAGGTAACTTAGACCATCACCCAAACGTGCAGAGATAAGCTCTTTACGTTTCAGTTCGCCACCTAGCGTCAGCATTGCGAAATCCGCACTGACTGCAAGCGCACGGCTCAAACGAGTCAAATCTTGGTAGTAAGGCTTAGTTGGACCGCTCATGTCGGCTTTAATGAACTTAGAACCAGTCAGTGCTGCACCAAATGCGCCAAACGTGTTTTTAGTTGCGTGTGAGATGTGCTTGAACAACAAGCTATCAAAGTCTTTTGCACCTTGCTTCTCATCTGGGTTCGCTGCCGCTTCCATTTCGCTCAATACGTATGGGTGACAACGTGTCGCACCTTGACCGAAGATCATCAGGTTACGAGTTAGGATGTTCGCACCTTCTACTGTGATAGCAACTGGAATACCTAGGTAAGGCGCAGCCAAGTAGTTCATTGGGCCATCTTGAATTGCACGACCTGAATGGATATCCATTGAGTCATTCAGAATAGTACGTGCCATCTCTGTCATGTGATACTTCGCAATAGCCGTTACGATACCCGGCTTCTCTTTCATATCAAGTGAAGTAGTTGTCAGTGTACGAGTCGCTTCTAGTAGATACGTTAAACCACCAATACGGCCTAAGCTCTCAGCAACACCTTCAAATTTACCGATCGACATGCCGAACTGCTTACGAACGTAAGCGTACGCACCAGTGGTTTTCGCCGTTAGGTGGCCCATCGCCGTGCCAAGTGCCGGTAACGAGATACCACGACCTGCAGACAGACATTCCACCAACATACGCCAGCCTTTACCTGCGTAATCTGCTCCACCGATTAGCCATTCCATTGGAATAAACACATCGTGACCGCGTGTTGGGCCGTTCATAAACGCAAGACCAAGTGGATCATGACGCTCACCAATCACAACACCTTCGTGGTCTGCCGGGATAAGCGCACACGTGATGCCAATGTCTTCTTTGTCACCCAGTAGCTTTTCTGGATCGTGCAATTTGAAAGCCAGACCAAGTACCGTCGCCACTGGTGCTAGCGTAATGTAGCGCTTGTTCCAGTTAAGCTTGATGCCTAGTGTCTCTTTGCCTTCGTGCATGCCCATACAAACGGTACCGACATCAGGGATACCACCCGCATCAGAACCTGCTTCAGGGCCTGTTAATGCGAAACAAGGGATATCTGTACCGTCAGCAAGACGAGGTAACCAGTAATCTTTTTGATCTTGAGTACCGTAGTGAGACAGTAGCTCACCAGGGCCAAGAGAGTTTGGAACCATTACCGAAACCGCAGTACTAATACTACGAGTCGCAATTTTGGTTACGATGGTAGAGTTTGCGTGCGCTGAAAATTCACGACCGCCGTACCCTTTCGCGATAATTAGCGAGAAGAAACGCTCTTTGCGTAAAAAGTTCCAAACTTCCTCTGGAAGGTCTCGGTCTTCTTTCACAATTTTGTGGTCATCAAGCATAGCGAGCAAAGTTTCAAGTTCATTATCCATGAACGATTGCTCTTCTGCTGTCAGCTGAGGTTTTGGGTACTGGTGAAGCTTAGTGAAATCTGGTTTACCAGAAAACAGCTCTCCGTCCCACCACACGCTACCCGCTTCCATCGCTTCTTTCTCGGTGCTAGATAGTGGTGGTAGTACTTTTTTAAAGAGTTTAAAAGCTGGGTCACTTACCCATTTTTGTCTTAGAGAGCTCATAGTTCAGATCCTTTTGTTCACTATATTGTTTGTGAATATTTTGCTTTTTATTGTTTTATTCTTTTGCTGACATGCCAGCGGCCAAAAATGGAATGAGAATATCGACCACTGCCTTCGCATCTATCTTTGTGTCGTAGTCATTCTCTGCAATTTCTATTAGAGCTTGGCTAGACGCCATGGTGAAAACACAAGTCCCAAGGGTGAAGTGTAAACGCCAAAATAACTGCTCTTGAGTGAGGTTCGGATTCGCTTTCATTACTGACGTCGTAAACAGAGTCAGTACTTCGCTGTAGCGAGTTGTAATGAACCAACGCAAGTGACCTTGCACATCCGTATAACCTCGACCGATGAGTAACATAAATCGGCTGGTACCGTTTGGCCTTACATCATTCAGTGCTCTTAGCGGCTGTCTTAAAGACTCAAACACATCACTCATAGAATACGTTTCGTTCAAGTTTAAGTTCACTAAAGCGTCTTGCAATGCAGGCATAAATGCTTCTAAGTATCGATTGAGTACCGCACGAACCAGAGTCTTCTTATCGCCAAAGTGGTAGTTCACTGAAGCAAGATTGACATTGGCTTTACCCGTAATGGTGCGTAAAGAGGTGTCATTAAAACCGTGCTCAGCAAATAAGCCTTCAGCCACATCTAAGATTTTGTCTTTGGTTGTACTTCTTGGTGCCATTTCAATCACTCGTATTAAACAACTGTTTGAAATATACGCTTAGTACATTTATTTAACAAGCAAGCAACATCACATTTTCACCAATTGGTCGTACCAGTTAGCAAGAATCTGCTCTAACCGATTGAATCGATGTACGTTTAATAAAAAAGGAAAAATTATTGAATTTTCTGGGAACTGAATTAGAAATGGAGGGTCATAAATTAGGTAGAAAACAGAGTATTTAGAAGTTTAACAGGCCGTCAAACTTGTTTCTCTCCCTGCTTTCTTAATTACTGCATTTTCCTTATTAACTCCTATACTTGTATCCGCCCAAACCGCATTGGTTTGGGCTTTTTTTTGTTTGTTGTTTGTTGTTTGGTACGAGAGTGAGCCTTACTTACCCCTCTTCACAACTACTAACTACAACCTGAACAGCGCGACCGTCTCTTTATATGCTGTCATTTTCTCCTAAGAATCGAACTACCATGCTTGGCACATTGTTATCACTGGAACTCGTATTTCAAACAACCTACTAGCCAACGTTTACCTATCTGAGCCCAAACCTAATACTACGTTTCCTCTATTTACAGTGCATCCATTCGAAGCTTGCCACTTGCTACTATTGGCAAATTAATCAATAAGGATAGGGACTTACATTCGAAATAAAGCCAACAAACTTAGCAATTTCTTGCAGATGTCCTAAGCTTCGTTTAATACCCTTTTCAATTAAGTAGTTAAACGCTTGTTGGGAAGCGGCGGGAGCTTTTAAAAGTAGAAGGAGACCTACTTTGAGACTGTTGAAATTACCCATTATGTGTTGCTTGGTTATTGCAGCTCCACTCTCTGCTCAAACTTTAGAACAGGCCGTCGCCATTACCTTGGCTACTAACCCTGAGATAAAGAGTATCTTTAATGAGTTTGTGAGTGTACGGAAACGAAATGACGCCGCTGGCGGTGCTTATAGACCTAGTATCGACCTCGATGCTGGTATTGGTTATGAAGGCATTAACCCTGCGCCAAACAATGGTCCTGATACGGATCTCACACGAAAGGAAGCCACGATATCCCTCACTCAGTTGCTGTGGGATGGTTCATCGACTCTCAATGATATTGATCGTACTGCCGCAGAAGCAGAATCGGTTCGTTTGCAATTGCTCGCGGATGCCGAAGACAAAGCGCTAGAGGTCACACAGATCTACTTAGACGCAGTGAAAGCAACTGAAGTTTTAGCCCTTTCGGAAAGCAACCTCGCTATCCACAAGAAAATCTATAAAGACATCAAAAAGCGTGCAGTCTCAGGCATAGGCTCAACCGCAGATGTGTCTCAAGTAGAAGCAAGGATTGCAAAAGCGCACGGCAACTTATTAGCCGCGCAGAACAACCTAATTGATACACACACCCAATTTAGAAGAATAGTGGGTCAAGAACCGCTTGGCTTAGTCTACCCAAGAGCCGATATTTCTATGATTCCTCTGTCATTATCAGACGCCCTTGTTGATGCTCTGGACCAACACCCAGTCATCAAAGTCGCGACTGCAGATGTCGATTCAGCGCACTTCCAGTACAAACAATCAAAAGGGGTTAACTACCCGACGTTCTCTATCGAGGCATCTCAATCATGGCGAGATGATGCGGGAGGCGATGAAGGCTCAAGTCAAGAAACGCTCGCGATGCTAAGAATGCGATATAACTTGTACAACGGCGGAACAGACAGTGCTAATTCTGAAGCTGCTGCTTACCAATTGAACAAAGCAAAAGATTTGAGAGATCGTGCTTATCGCCAAGTGGAAGAAGGCCTTCGCCTCTCTTGGAGTGCATTGGATCTGACGTTGCAACAAAAGAATTTCTTGTCTGATCACGTGGATTCGGCATCAGAAACCGTTATCGCATATGAAAAACAATATCGAATCGGTAAGCGTACACTCCTTGATCTGCTTAACACTGAAAACGAATTGTTTGAAGCCCGTAAAGATTATCTAGATGCGCATTACTCTGAACAGTACGCTAAATACCGTGTAATGAACGCGACAGGCTCTCTATTGAACGCTCTACTGGTCGACATTCCAGACGAGTGGACAACGGCTGTGGAGTATTAATGATGAAGAGACCTTATTTATTACTTTCTGCATTAACGATAACGCTATGTGCTTGCTCTAGCCAAAATGAAGAGCCCTACATAGAAACCCCAGAAGCGGAGCAAATTTCTGATCTGCAAGATGATGATAACGATGGTGTGGTCAATGCACGAGACACCTGTCCTGGCACACCAGCGTCGTCTCTGGTAGACAACGAAGGCTGTGGAGAGACGGTTAGCTCGCAAGAAGTCAGACAGCTGAACATCCTTTTCGCCAATGACTCCTATGAAGTTAACCCTATCTTCTCAGATCAAATCACTACCATGGCTGAGTTCTTAGAAACCTACCAAAGTGCATCGATAGAGATTCAAGGTTACGCGAGTAAAGTGGGTTCCAACGAATACAACTTAGATTTATCAAAAAGACGAGCAAACAATGTTCAAGACGAGTTACTGTCGAATGGTATAGAGCCAGAGCGAGTGAGAATTGTCGGTTATGGTGAAGAACGCCTGGAAAACGAGGGTGATGATGCTACTTCTCATGCACTAAACCGTAAGGTCACGGCAACCGTGGTTGGGTTAAGTGAACAAATCGTTGAAGAGTGGACCATTTTTACCACGCTAGAAAAATAGCGTGACATTGTCACTGAAATGTAAGACGGGTTATCTTACAAAGACAGCTTAACAGTAAGATCAAGAAAGCCGTGATAGGGTTGCCCATCACGGCTTTTTTGTTCTTTGTTGTCACATGAGTCGAGGGATGACTCTGTGACTCTTCTTGCTACTCAAGAGTTGGCTTGTTACTCAGTGAGTAGGCTCGCTATCAAGCGAACCTACTACCGAATATAGTTTTACTTACCAACTATGCTTTTACTTACCAATTATAGCTTTACTTCTTGTTGCTTAGTCTTCGGTAGAGAAATACTTAGCAGGAAGTAACCTAAGATAGCTGCAGTCGTTGATCCCATCAGGATGCCTAGTCGAGCGAGCGTATCAAAGTCTGCGTTAGTTGGACCAAATGCTAGTGATGAAATAAAGATAGACATCGTAAAGCCAATACCACACAACACAGATACCGCGAAGATGTTCATGAAATTCACACCTTCAGGAAGTTTAGCTACACCCGTTTTCACAGCGCCCCAGCTGAATAGGAAGATACCCAGTGGCTTACCAACCAATAGACCCATAGCGATACCAAGCGGTAACATGCCTGTAAGGTTTGAAATTGAGATGCCTTCCAGTGAGATACCTGCGTTTGCAAATGCGAAGATTGGCAAAATTGCAAAAGCGACGTATGGGTGCAGAGCATGCTCTAGGTGTTTCAGCGGAGAACGCTCCCCTTTATTGCCTTTCAGTGGGATAGCAAAACCAATAACTACACCAGCCAATGTTGCATGAACACCAGACTTCAATACTGCGAACCACAGAATTGCACCGACAATGAGATAAATACTCAGCTTAGTCACATGCTTGTTGTTTAGCATGAACAGCACACCCGTTGCGATGAAGCCAACCGTTAGTGCAAGCGTAGATAGATCGCCTGAGTAGAACAGTGCAATGATAACAACAACACCTAGGTCATCGATAATTGCCAATGCTAGTAGGAACACCTTCAAGCTGACCGGTACTCGGTTACCAAGAAGAGCCATGATACCCAATGCGAATGCGATATCTGTTGCTGCTGGAATAGCCCAGCCCTGAAGCGCTTCAGGGTTACTTGAATTGAATAGCACGTAAATAAGTGCAGGAGCTAGCATACCACCCACAGCTGCAATAGCTGGGAAGATTGCTGTCTCTTTAGACTTTAATGCGCCTTCTAAAAGTTCGCGCTTAACTTCTAAGCCGATTAGAAGGAAGAAGACAGCCATTAAGCCATCGTTAATCCAGTGAGACACAGACATACCAAGAACGTAACTGTGCAATACGCCTTGGTACATTTCGTTCAGTGGTGAGTTTGCTACAAACATTGCGATCGCCGCAGCGATGACTAGTATGATGCCGCCAGCAGATTCCATTTTAAAGAAGTCACGGATGACGTCGGTCATGATTTCGCCCTTATATTTATTATTTAAATAAACGAATAACAAAGAATAACCATGAGTTTATATCCAAGCGTAATCGATAGATAATCACTTCTTCGGATGTTTAACTTCGGTTTTTCCTACAAATACTAAACAATACGTCGTATATTCCATAATGTTGTTATGCACCATAAAATAAGTATAGATGAGATCACAAAGGCTGTATGCACAATTAATCAGGGGCTGACCAAAATCACGAGCACAAAAAAGGCTATCAAATGATAGCCTTAGGTGTTTTTAGTAACCGGTTAATTGCATAAAGCCTGTCGCTTCATGGCTTCCGCTCGCCATAATTGGCCCTTCCCAATATGGTATGACAAATGGCAACCACATATCTCGGCGTTTGATGCGTGTCGTGAGGTTGATATTGTGCTGTGGCACGTTAATAATCCATTGGAGCGGCATTCTTCTACCATTCTGTAGCGTCGTATTCTGTAAAGGCTTGATAGAAATATCGGAGTCCGTTAACTGGTACACCTTGCCCGAACGAGTGGCCAATGTTCCAAAAACATAAGGCAGCTGTTGATTATGGCGGTAGCGGTTAATGCTCAGCGCTGTACCATCATCGAGATTAAACACGAACCAATCCCAGCCTTGTTGACCCACTCCGAGTAAGCCACTGCCCCACTCTTTATGTACCCAAGCTGTGCCTTCTACTTCCTTGGTAACGCCGTCCAGATTCAATACACCGCTTAGAGATAAAAATGGAGCGCTGAAGTTATAAGACGCGACAGGCAATAAATCGTGCTTTTTCTGGTAACCATTATCGCCGTTGAGCACATAGGGCCCTTTCGCAATGGTGTCGAGTTCAAGACCAAACGTATCCGTTTTCACTTGAAGGCGACCAGGAAATGGTGTGTTGCCAAGGGCCCGCCAGTTCCAGTTATCAATCCAAATTCTAAACGGACGACTGGTCATTCCCGCTTGGCCAATACCACCACGCGCTAAGCGTTGCTCTTTCCAAACCTTAGAATCAGAAGAGATCACGACATTTGAAATATAGACCTGTGGGCTTTGCCACCCCGGCGTCTCGCGTTCGTCAGTCGCTATTCGGAAGAAGCTCCATTGAACCGAGTACTTTTTGCCATCATCCCCTTTTAGAGAAGCAAAGTAATGCCACCACTCGTGTTGAAATTCTGGGTGGAATTGGAAGTCTCGAGGTAACGAAACGCTGCGGTCAGGTAACACAGGCTCGAATACATTAAAGTGCTCGCTTACAAGCACTGAGTTGACCTCGTTCACACCTTTCTCGCCAACATCAACAAAGTAAGAGTAGTATGCCCAGACACCTAAAATCGTGCCAAAGAAACCGATCAATAATAGAGAAGAGACAAATCGGTGTCTGAATTTCGTTGAGCCATTTCGTTGAAGCATATTAAAGCGCATCCCTCAGTGATTTCATCGGAGTGTTCCGAATCATTCTCATCACTGGCAAAGCACCAGCTAACATCAATGCTGCCATAGCCCACGCAAATGTCTGTAAATAGTCCCAGGGAATCACTTGCAACTCGAGTGACCACCCAAAAGACTGCTTGATCACGATATCGACGATCAAACTAGCCAACGCTAAGCCGAGCGGAATCGCAATTAAGGAGGAAATAAGCCCGAACACAAACAGTTGTAAGCTACCGGTCAGAATCAGTTCTTTGGCTGAGACACCTAAACAGCGCTGTAAAGATATATGCCTTTGTCGAGACACTTCACCCGCAACAGTTGCGAAGAAGATACCGAAGACTGCGATGACCAATGTGATGTTACCCAATGTATCTGCAATCGCGAACGTTCTATCGAACACACGCATCGCTTGACTGTGAATATTGTTGTTATCGAAAACACGCTCAGAGCCAAGCCTGAATACGCTTTCTAAGCGGCTTCGAAGCCCTACTGAATTCACATCATCTTTGAGTATTACGCCAAGGCCCACATTGCCCCGCCCTGCAAATCCATACAGCCAGTTTCGATGCGACATCATGACTTGATGGTAAGGGTTACCGTAATCGTAATACACACCGACAACCTGCCAACCAGAGCCAAGATTGTCATAGAGATCGATGTAGTCACCTGGGCGAATACCCAACTTGAGAGACATCGACTCGCTGATCAACACACCTTTAGAGTGATGTAAGTGGTACCAGTAATTAGGAATACCTAACTTGATCGTCAGCGCTTCTAGCTCACCTTCAGAAGGCCCAGTACTGACCACTTGAATACTACCAACAGGAGATGCAACATCTTTCTCCCAACGCCACCAAACAGAATCCACTTCAGGTTGTTCTGACAGCCAGTTACTCATACGAGCAGCACCATTGTTGGTTGGGTAGATGTAAAGATCTGCCGCCAAGCGCTGTGTTAACCATTTATCTGTGGTATCTCTAAAGCTGCCGACCATGGTTTCTACACCAATATTCGCGGTTAGCGCCAACATAAACGCCATTGTCGCCACACCACGGTAACTCATGCTTGAAGCGGCATCCGCGAAGAACCAACGAGCACGAACCCAACGTAATGAATAAGACAGGCTGTTAAATAGCTTCCACATCAAGAACGGCGTAAACAGAGCCACACTAACAAGCATCAGCGCGATAATCGCAAAACCCGTTTCTTGAGTCTGAGGCGCTTGATACACAGCGACAGCTGCAACCAAGAAACCACAACCAATCAAAGCCTGCCAAGTGAATTCAGTACCAGCAAAGCGCATCAAAGATAAACGAGAGGTCAAACGGATCGGTTGTGAACGAAGCAGACGAACCAATGGCCAAGCACACGCTAGGAATGCACCAAGCAATGCCATTAATAAGCTGTAACCGCTCCATCGCCAATTCCAGTCGATAGTTAAACCAACGTTGGCGTCATATAAATCACCTAAACTTGAAGATACCGCTGGTAACAGTTGGTTTGCCAACATGACACCGAATACATTGCCGCAGATCCAGCTCAATACCACCAATAACAGTAACTCTAAACAAAGCGCTTTAGCCAGTTGCCAACCCGACACACCCGTCTGTCTTAAGATTCCAACTAACGGTTGGCGCTGAATAAACGACAGCGACATCGCTTGATAGAAAATGAATAAGCCAACCACAAACGACAGCATACCCATCGCTTTTAGATTTAAGTGGAACGCGCTGGTCAGCGACTCAAGCTCAGCTTTAGAGCTGCGAGAGATCGTCAAACCATTAGGCAGCATGTTTTTAAGACGCTCAAACTTCTCAGGCGACATATCTGAACACGCAATCACAGACAGCCCAGCACTGCGTTTAAGCATTCTGAGCAAAGAGATATCTGCAATCAGCCTTGTACCATCAATCAGATTTTTTTGATCAACAGCGATAGGACCAAGCTCAGAACCATCCATGAGAGGAATGTAGTCCCCATTATTCCATTCCATGTGTTCTGCAAGATCATCACTCACAAGGATTGGGTATGGCGGCTTCATGAGGTTTAACGTAGTGAGATCTTTTAACGCAACACCCGGCTGAAGTTGAAGCATAGACACAGGGTCGATGCCGATAAGCATGAAGTTCGCGCCATTTTCATCAGTGATACGATGGTGGTCAAAAGGAGAACACTGTTGAAAGCCTTCACGGCGAAGCTGGATATAAAAACCTTGCGGGATTTTATTGGCGTTGTGTTTTGGTCGAATACGATAAGGAAGAGGATTCGAAAAGAGTTTTTCGCCATGCGCATAGCTTTGCTTGGCGTGTTGGTTGATAGCAGTAACACCAACCAAAAGTGATACGCCAAGGGTTAAACCAAGCCATACCAAAATAATCTGAAGTGGGTAGCGTCGATAGTGACCGAGTAGTGCCTTAACTACGGGCCATAACATGCAGTTGCCCTCCTTGTAGGCGAATTCTGCCGTCCATGTGCTGTGCTACTTTTTCACTGTGTGTCACCAACAACAAAGTGCATTCTAATTGGCGAGCCAAAGAGGTCAACAAACGCATTACCGCTTCTGCATTACGCTCATCTAAACTTCCCGTCGGTTCATCGGCTAACAGAATTTTAGGTTCCATGTACAGAGCACGAGCAATCGCTGCGCGTTGTTGTTGACCACCAGACGCTTCTTCAGGGTAACGCCCAAGTAAAGGCATAAGGTCTAAAGCAGAAAGAATCTGTCTCCAGAGGCCTTTGTCTTCAGGCAAGCCTTTTAACTGGCGACAAAAACGAATATTGTCAGCAATATTAAGCGTTGGAAGTAGGTTGAATTGCTGGAAGATGTGACCAATATTATTTCGGCGATATGCGGTGCGATTACGTTCTGTCGAATCGTGCATATTGAAGTTTGGGAAAGCAATTTCGCCAGAGTCTACTAGGTCTAAACCCGCGATAAGATTCAGTAATGTACTTTTACCTGAGCCACTTTCGCCCATTAGTGCAAGCTGGTCACCTTGGTTTAATGTTAGTTCAGCACCTTGCAAAACGGGGTGAAATTCCCCCCCGTCGACATAGCCTTTACATAGGTCTGACAGCTTTAACATTAAACAGCTCACATTAGTTAGAATTTGGAAGGAGAATCTACACTAATTCCCTGTTAGGAGGAAGTATTTTGAAAGATAGATCACACACCAACGATAAAGTGATGTGATCGATGCGCCCTACTTCAACTTCCTATCAAGTTTTTGATCCATTTTCTTGTTTTCATGCGATAGAGCGACCCACCCCACTTAATCACTTCTTCGGTGAGGAAAAGCAGATACACCCACTCCGGTGGAAACTTTAAATAGATAGCCGCAATCGCAGCCAGTGGAATACCAATCACCCATTGAGCAATCAAATCTTGATAGAGACAGAACTTCACATCACCACCCGCTCTCAACACACCAACGATCACAGTCAGCGGTACCGAGCGAATAATAATACCCACGCTGAGAATGAGAATGAATTTCTCAGAGAGGGCTCTGGTTTCTTCAGTCAACGCACTGAACGCATTCAATATTGGCATTTGGACGAAATAGAGAAAAATCGCCACAACAATACTGGTTAAGAAACACAGAATCGTTAAACCTAGTGCTTGATAATAAACCGCTTCATTGTTCTTCGCACCAAGTTGGTTACCCACCAAAACAGCCGCGGCATTGGACAGGCCAATCAATAAACTCAATGAGATAGATTCAACCGGCGTCATGACTGAAAGCGCAGCCAAACCTTGAACACCCGATTGTCCCATGATCGCGTGGTAAGCAAACAAGCCACCCGCCCACGCTAAGAAGTTAAACGTGGTAGGCAAAGACAACTTCAAGAAGCGAACGACTTTCTCAACGGTTGCAGCCGCTTTGATATCACAAAGTTTAAAAGCTAATAGGTGTTTAGAGAAATAGAGGTAGCCATATAAGGTCGCCACTTCAATGGCCCCGCTCAATACCGTCGCAATCGCTGCGCCTTTGATTCCAAGCGATGGAAAGCCCAAGTTACCGAAGATCAGCACCCAGTTTAAGAACACATTAGACAGAATGCCGATACCGCTGAAGAAAGTGCTTAACCCAGGTTTATGCATCGCTCTCAAACCTACCGCCATACTGCTGACGCACGACACTGCCAGCATGCTGAATGAGGTGATGACGATGTATTCAACGCCGAGGCTGATGACTTCTTGAGAGTCGGTCGTCACGCCCATGATTTGCGCAGGAAAAGAAACAAAGAAAACAATGGTCAGCAACGCAAACAGGGTCGAAACTAACCACGTCAGTGCGGTACTTTCTCTGACACCTTGTTTGTTACCTGCGCCCCAATATTGAGCCGTTAGCAAAGCGCCGCCCGTAGTGACACCCACTAGCATAATGGTCGTCACAAACATTGCACGGCTCGCAACCCCCACTGCCGCAATGTCTGCTTCCCCAAGCTGACCTAACATCAACACATCGACTAAGCCTCGGCTTGAAAACATAATGCTCTGCAAAGCAATAGGCAAAGCAATCGCAATAAGCCTACGAACAAAATCACCTCGAGTGTGATGAATAATTGAAGAGAGCAACATAGGGATACCTAAACGGAACGTATTGATGAATAAAGATAAATATCGCGCTATTATATCAATGTTCGGTTTTTAACCACAGATATAAATGGAGTAACAATGAAGAAAGTACTGGTTTTAGGCGCTTCTGGATATGTTGGTTCGCAGCTCCTCCCTCTCCTGCTTGAGCAAGGCTATCAAGTCACTGCTGCAGCAAGGCATATCGACTATTTAAAGGCACGAACCGAACCTCATGACAACTTGTCACTAGAGTATCTTGATCTTGCAAATCAAGCCGCAACACAAGCATTAGTCCCCGATTTTGATCTTGTCTTCTTTCTCGTCCATGGGATGGCAGAAGGCCACGACTTTATTGATTATGAACTGAATTTGGCACGTAACTTTGTTTCAGCTCTTGGGCCAAAGAATCAACACGTCATCTACCTGAGTTCGCTTCAGCCGCAAACGGGTGATTCAGAACACCTTCAAGCGAGAAAGAAAACCGGAGAACTGCTACGCAAAGGACCAGTCCCCGTCACTGAACTGCAAGCAGGCGTGATCATTGGTCCAGGCTCTGCAGCGTTCGAGATCATGCGAGACTTCGTGTACAACTTGCCTATCATGATTGCGCCCAAATGGGTCGACTCTAAAGCCAACCCTATTGCCTTGCAGAACCTGAACCACTATCTGCTAAAACTCGCACAGGACACGCCTAGCGAAAGCCAAACCTTCGAAGTTGGCGGGCCAGACATTGTCTCTTATCGAAATCAATTTGCTCACATTGCCAAAACAGCCGATCGCCCACTCAGGCTTTGGGCGACGTCACTCCTCACGCCCTCAATCGCGTCATATTGGCTAGGCGTTGTGACTTCTGTTCCGTCTAACATAGGCAGAGCGCTTCTCGCGGGCTTAAAACATGACTTTATTGCCAGTTCGACCATCATTAGAGAAAAGTACCCTCAGAAGCTTATCTCGTTCGAAAATATGGTTGAGCAAGCGATTCACGCTGAAGGAAACTTCGTGAAAAGTAATGTTTGGGGCTTTGATAAGACCGCCTTCAAACGCTGGCAAGCTGGTTATGGCTATTATCCTAAGAAAACAGGCGCAAGTATCACCTCAAGCGCATCTTTAGAGTCCCTTTGGCAGGTGGCTCAGCAAATAGGAAGCCCGAAGCAAGGTTACTTCTTTGCTAATGCTCTATGGCGCACACGCGAATGGTTAGATCTTCTCTTTGGCGGTGGTGTACCGGTTCGACAAATGCCTGAAGGGCCTACCCTAAAAGTCGGCGACAAAATCGATTCGTGGAAAGTCATTCGTTGTGAAGAAAACCAGTTTTTATCTCTGCTTTTCGGTATGAAAGGCCCGGGGTTGGGGCGACTCGAGATTACCGTCTCTGACCACGGTGATTCACGTGAACTGAACATATCAGCTTGGTGGCATCCAAAAGGCTTTCTAGGGTTACTGTATTGGTTTGCGATGATGCCAGCCCACCTGTTTATCTTTAAAGGCATGGTTAAAGCGATTGAGAAGCAGGCTAAAGAGCAGATGCGAGATTCGAGTGTCGAGATGAGAAAAGATTAAAAGCGGATCCGGGATTCGAGTAACGAGATGCGAAACGATTAAAAGCGGATACGGGATGCGAAGAGATTAAAAGCAGATTCGTCTGTCGAGATGCGAAAAGACTTAACAGCAAATTTGCGACACGCGCTATGAGAGGCAAAAAAAGAGCGGATAATTCCGCTCTTCGTATCTCTCATCTCGTATCCCGAATCCGCTATTAGCCAATAACGCTAATTGGGATCTCTGCAAGTTGGTTGCCTTGGTTAGCAGGGTAAACAATGTATTCACCGTGATACTTCACCGCAGACTTGTAGTCCGTTACTTTGTGAAGCATGAAACCCGCTTCCATCGCTGCTTGAATGAACTCGGCGTGGTTACCACGAACAAACCAATTCATAGGCTTAACCATCAACTCACCGTCGAAAGAGTCGTCACACTGTTTGCCACACAAAGCAAAAGAGTGCTCACCATCGGTGAAGAATTGAATCTTGCCGCCAGTCGTTAGCTCATCTTCACTCGATACGCTCCAACCCATCTCGTACATTTTGTCCATGAACGCTTCAACGTCACTGTCTTTTAGCGCTTTAGGCTCTTCGCCCTCAGGGAAAAAACGCCCGTAAAACGCAGAAATACGTTTAAAGGTAAAAGTTAAATCAGAGTTATTGCCTTTTGAGCGACCCTGTTTCTGCCAGCGAACCAAGTCAGGCACAATCACGCGATCATAAGCTTGGGATTTAATTGCCTTTGTCACCCAGCGAACAAGGTAAAGGTTGTTCGCGATAGGTGCATCAATGGCCTTGCCAGACTTATGTAGAGCGTATAGCTCGCCTAGCGCATCATTCACTAACTTCTGAATTTCAATATAGTATTTTGACATTATGCCTTCTTTCCTAATGTCCAATATAGTAATGCTGACATTACTGCACATGCAGCCATTACCATAGCCATAGACCCAGCACTGTCACTTGGCAGCATCGCAACAATAGCCCCAACGACAGAACCAGTACCAAATCTTAATGTTCCCGCAAGCGATGAAGCCGTGCCTGCCATGTTTGGATAACCACTGAGCAATAGACCCATAGAGTTACTGCCGATAGTAGAGATAGTGCCAATAAATAGCATCACAAACGGCACAATTCCCCAAAGCCCGAGATCCAATGCCCAACCGACAAGTAAGCCTACGCCAGCCAGTAATTGGATGACCAGAGCTGCCCTCAACATTGTATGAGAACCGACCTTCTTAACGATTCGACCATTGATTGTCGTCATCAGAATCATCGCAACAATGTTCAGACCAAATAGGTAACCAAACAGGTCAGGACGTACGCCATAGACATCAATGTAGACAAAAGAGCCTGCGGTTAAGAATGCAAACATCCCAGAGAACGAGAATGCACCAGAAAAAATCAGGCCCATAGCGGTCGGGTTTTTACATAAACGAGCGTAATTACGAATCGTGGTTTTAAAGCGCAATGGTTGACGATTATCGACAGGCAGTGTCTCGGGGATTTTGATGATAACCGCGAGAATCACGATCACCGCAAAAATAGCCAACACCCAAAAGATTGAACGCCAACCAAACCACAATGCCAAATAGCCACCAATCATGGGGGCTACTAGTGGCGCAACCGTCATCACTAAGGTAACGAACGACATGGTTCTTGCGAAATCTTCACGGTCGAACATATCGCGCACAACCGCTTGGATAATAACCGCGGCGGCAGCACCTGCAAAACCTTGCGCGGTACGAACTAACGTTAGCGCTTCAATGCCATGAGTCGTCGCACTCACAACAGACGCGACCGCAAAAAAGAATACACCAATCAGTAGAACAGGCTTGCGACCATAACTGTCGGCTAACGGACCATGTAACAACTGACCTAATGCAAAACCTGCGGTGTACGCTGTGAGTGTGATTTGTACTTCACCCGCTGTCACGCCTAGATCTTTGGCGATCGTTGGCATAGCAGGCAGGTACATATCGATGGCGAGTGGTGTCAGTGCACCAATCGCACCCAGAACCAAAAACAGCATCCAACCTAACTGAGGAGTTTGTGGTTGTGAGCTCGGGGTCTGTTGGGTAGACGTTTGCATAACTCTCCGACTAAGTACTAGGTTCTATGTGAGCACGAGCATGCACGCAACAATATACGAATACGCACAGTGATACACGAATATGCGCACACATACATGAACATATAGTAATAATGGCTGAAACTGTCCTAGTACCAGTCAAAATAATCAGCCGACGCTATCCTTGGTCGGCCACATCTACGGCAGAAAAGATTACTTCCAGATAGAGTCGACTTCTTCTTGTGTTAGGTAACGGTATTCACCCAACTCCAAAGATTCATCCATCTCGATTTCACCGATACGCTCACGGTGTAACCCTTCAACTTTATTACCAAGTGCCGCAAACATACGTTTTACTTGGTGGTATTTGCCTTCGTGAATCGTTAACAGTACTTCACGCTCAGCACGAACTTCTAAGTGTGCTGGAAGTGTTAGGCCATCTTCGCTCTTAAGCTGGATGCCCTCTTTGAATTTTTCAACGTAATCGTCTTCAACAGGTTCAACCAACCACACACGGTACGTCTTCTCGCATTTGTGCTTTGGCGATGTGATGCGGTGAGACCACTTACCATCATCGGTAATCAACACAAGACCCGTCGTATCAATATCTAGACGACCAGCAAAGTGCAGCTTGTCCATTTTGATTTCATCGAGTAATTCAAAGGCGATACGATTTGCGCCATCTTCATGCGAACAAACAAAGCCTTCTGGCTTATAAAGCATGATGTAACGTGGGCCGTGAACATTCAGTTCATTGCCTTGCCATTCCACAACGCACTCTTCAGTTACCTTGAGTGAACCGCTTTTTTGAATGACATCATTTACTGTCACTGCCTTGGATTTTAATAAGTGTGTTGCTTCTCTTCGAGTGACGCCTAACGCATCGCACAGAAATTTATCTAAACGCATGAATACCTCAACTAATCTAAGTCGGGTATTATAGTCACCTTTGCTCAATTAGTTGAGCTATTTCACACTATTTGTTTTCTACCCTACAAGACGCGATATGTATACACTCCGCCCGTACCAAGCTGATTCTGTAAAATCAGTGATTCATTACTTCAGAAAACACCAAACACCGGCTGTTCTTGTGTTGCCTACAGGCGCTGGAAAAAGCCTTGTGATCGCAGAGCTAGCAAGGCTTGCGAAAGGTAGAGTTCTGGTACTCGCTCACGTTAAAGAGTTGGTCGAACAAAACCATGAAAAGTATGAAGGTTATGGGCTAAAAGGCTCAATTTTCTCTGCGGGTTTAGGGCGAAAAGAGACAGACCAACAAGTAGTGTTCGCTTCGGTTCAATCTGTGGTTCGCAACCTCGATTCATTCTCTAACCAATTTTCACTGTTGGTTATCGACGAATGCCACCGTGTTCCCGATGAAAAGACCAGTAGCTACCAAAAAGTGATCACTCACTTGCGCGAGAATAATTCGGGCATCAAGGTGCTTGGGCTGACCGCGACCCCATATCGTCTTGGTATGGGTTGGCTTTATCAGTATCACACGCGTGGACAAGTACGATCTGAAGAGCCTAGGTTTTTCAGAGATTGTATTTTCGAGTTGCCGATTCGCTACTTGTTGGACGAAGGCTTTCTAACACCAGCACGCATGATCGATGCGCCAGTGTTGAGTTATGACTTCTCACAGCTAAAACCCGCAAGTACAGGCCGCTACAAAGAAGCCGAACTCGATATGGTGATCGAGCAATCTAAACGTGCAACCCCACAAATTGTCGACCAGATCATTGAACTGGCCAAAGACAAGTTAGGGATCATGGTATTTGCTGCCACTGTTAGACACGCACAAGAGATCCTTGGCTTACTGCCTGAAGGTGAATCGTCAATCGTAATCGGCGACACACCAACTCTCGAACGTGACCAAATCATCAGTGACTTCAAAGAACGTAAAATCAAGTTCTTGGTTAACATATCGGTATTAACCACAGGTTTTGATGCCCCTCATGTAGATTTAATCGCGATTTTACGCCCGACAGAGTCCATCAGTTTGTATCAACAAATCGTTGGCCGTGGCTTACGCTTATCGCCGGGTAAAAAAGAGTGTTTGGTGCTCGACTATGCTGGCAACAGTTACGATCTTTACCAACCTGAAGTAGGCGACCCTAAACCCGACTCAGACAGTGAAATCATCACCATCCCCTGCCCTGCATGCGGCTTCAACAATAACTTCTGGGGCAAGCTAGACAGCAATGGCTTCTTGCTCGAGCACTTTGGCCGTAAATGCCAAGGCTACTTTACCGATGAAAACACGGGCGAACGCGAACACTGTAATTATCGCTTCCGAGCCAAATACTGCGGTGAATGCGGCGCTGACAACGACATTGCCGCGCGCATTTGCCATGAGTGCGATGCAACCTTAGTCGACCCAGATAAAAAACTTAAAGAAGCACTGAACTTAAAAGATGCGTTGGTGTTTGAGTGTTTAGAGATGGACTTGAACGTTCTTAAAGACGATAAAGGAAAATCGCAGCTTAAAGTCACTTACCGTGGAGAAAACCAAGCTCAAGTGCATGAATTTTGGTCACTAACCACCAAGAAACAGAAGCAGAGCTTCAAAGACCAGTTTGTTCGCCCTCACCTTGCCGACAGACACCGCCCTTTTGAGGAAGCCTCACCAACAAAAGTGGTTGCTCACCAACATAGATTCCGCCCACCTCAATTCGTGATTGCACGTAAAGTCGGGCGCTTTTGGAAAATGAGAGACAAAATATTCGAAGACGAGCTTCAGCAACGTTAACATCTCATTTTTTGAGAACCTAAATCTCATTATTCATCAGGTTCACTTTCTGTTCAGAATTACTTTTTTATACTGAACGCTATCAACCTTCTCTAGGATTCGCTATGTTTAGTAAAGTTATGATTTCTATGTTTTCTTTAAGCTTAGGCTTATGTGTCGCCGCTAGTGCGTGGGCTGACTCAGATCATAACGGTCATGATCTTGTACAAGATGTCCATAAAGCGGGAACCCGTATCGAATTTGAAGAAGATCAAGACGAAGTCTACGAAGCTGTACGCGAAGGCTATATTCGCCCTTTCTCAGAAATGTATGCGGCCGTTGAGAACGATCTTCATGGCAGAATCATTAAAGTAGAGCTAGAAGAAGATGACGACATTTGGGTGTATGAACTAAAAATCAATTACCAAAACAACATCATCAAAGTCGAATACAACGCCGAGACGTTAGAGATGCTCATGATTAAAGGCCGAAACTTTAAAGACGCAATTAAACACGGCGAATAAGTAAGCGCCGCAACTTTAAAGACGCCATTGATCACGACGACCATTAAGCACAACGAACAGTCATTACAAGAATTAAGAAGAACAATTATGAAAATTTTAGTCGTTGAAGACGAACCTCGCTTGGGCCAACAAATTCTAGAAACCCTTGAGGGAGCCGACTGGGTTCCAGAACTTTCTCAAGACGGTATCGACGCACTCTACCGTGCAACATCAGAAGAGTGGGATGCCATCGTTCTCGATTTAGGTCTACCTAAGCTTGACGGCCTAACCGTATTAAAAGGCATTCGAGACGAAAACATTAACACGCCAGTGATTATCTTAAGTGCGCGTGACACGCTGACCCAACGTGTAGAAGGCTTGAATGCAGGCGCTGATGACTATCTAACTAAACCATTCGAAATGGTCGAGCTGATAGCCCGCATTCGTGCTCAACTACGCCGAGCGTCAGGCAGTGCTGCTCCTATACTTCAAATTGGTGATTTAAGCCTAGACACACGCAGCTCTAAAGTGTTGTGGCAAGGTCAAGCGGTTAGCCTCACGGCGCTAGAATATAAAGTTGTCGCGTACTTCATGCATAACCAAAACAAGGTTATCTCGCGCACTGAGTTAGTTGAGCATATCTACAAGCAAGACTTCGACCGCGACTCAAACACGGTTGAAGTGTTCATTGGTCGTATTCGTAAGAAAATCGCACCAAAGATCATCAAAACCGTTCGTGGCCTTGGCTACCAACTGAATGCTGAATAATGCTGTATTTAATTAAGCTAAGAGCAATCTCCAATTAGTGGACAGCCTGTGCTGATCGTTGTTGTTCTCATAGCAAGATGAGCAAAGACAGGCTGGTAACGTATGAATCTAAAAAAACGAACACTTAAAAACGTCAGTCTAAAAAGCCGCTTGCTCCTCGCCGCGGCTTTTTGGCTAGGTGCGATGATATTAGCGGCAGGCGTCGGAATACCTAAGTTGGTTAACGATTACTTGGTCGATGACGTCAAGCAACAGCTCAGCCTAACCATGGACGAGTTAACCGCCAACATAGAAACCAACGACAGTGGTAACCTCATCATGGCAGAGCGTCTGTCTGACCCTAGGTTTAACCAACCCTACAGTGGTATTTATTGGCGAGCTGCTACCCAAGACCAGATTATTCGATCTCGATCTCTATGGGACAAAGACCTCACCATCAAGCGTTCGCCGATTCATACTTCAATCAAAGGGCCTGAGAAAGAAAAGCTGATTTACATCGAGCAGGATATCTATCTGCCTGAACTGAACGATCCTGTCACGATCACCATTGGTATTGATGAAGACCCATTAGAATCCACACTAACCGAACTTACAGGTCAAGTCTGGTTGATTCTGATGTTGCTGTTTGTGGGCGTGCTGATGTTGATTGGTATTCAAGTCAGCTGGTCACTATTGCCACTGAGTAAGATGCAACGTGAACTGGTGATGTTAAGAAACGGCGAGCAACAAGGGTTAAGCGACAACTACCCGAAAGAAGTTTCTCCTTTGGTTTCTGACCTCAATGCCCTGCTCTTCCACTATCAAGAGTTATTAGAACGAGCTCGTAACCACGCTGGAAACCTATCTCACGCGTTGAAAACACCGCTGTCGGTTTTGAAAAATGAGATAGAGCGACTTCCAGACGATGACAAAACATTGTTACAGCAACCCATTCATCAGATTCAGAACCAAATAGATTATCATCTTGGCCGTGCACGCATGGCAGGTGCAATGAACATTCTTTCGGTGAAGTCATCACCTTGTGAGCGTGTTGAAGCTATCTCAATGGCGTTTGATAAAGTCTACGCTGCTAACGAAGTCACCATGATTAACGAGCTAGACTCTGAGATTGAAGTGGCGGTAGAGAAAACCGACCTTGATGAAATGGTCGGCAACCTACTCGAGAACAGTTACAAATGGGCGAGCAGCATTATCCGAGTCCATTCGAATGAACTCGACGATGGCAACATTGAATTGGTGATTGAAGATGATGGCCAAGGCATTCCTGAAGAGAAACTTGAGCAAGTCACCAAACGTGGTGTTCGACTTGATGAAACCACACCAGGAACTGGCTTGGGGCTTAATATCGTGAATGAAATGGCACACAGCTACCGAGGAAAGCTCAACTTAGAAAAAAGCTCTATGGGCGGATTAAAAGCCACGCTTATTTTAAAGCTGGCCCAAAGCTAGCCTTCATCAAATTTGAGTTGATAACATTGAATTTTGAATAGGCATACCAGCGTATTGATATGCCTATTCATCTGAAATGATTGGCTATTTGCAACTTTTAACCAATGTCATATACATGGTTTTAAACCCTCTCAGTGATACATTGATCTTTTCCACCTCTTGCGCATCCCCTTGTAGTTCAACACTTAAAGAGTCAGCACTATAAAAAGATTCAAGTTGGCCTATCGGTACCGTCGCCCAGTGTGTTGTCCCTTTAATCCAGACATCCATATCGAATACTGAACCATTGTTTAGTGAAGCTTTTGCTGAATAGCCAGGTTCTTGCCTTGAAACTCCATTGAAAAACAATAGATTCACGCCTTCTGTGGTACATCTCAACGCGACCGTTTCTGCATTACCATCACTTTTAACACTCGATACTCCAAGAATCACAGCCTCTCCAGAATCAAAACTCTTAGACTCGTAATGTTCCCAATCTTGATAGGTCTTCGCTAACTCCAAACCAGCTGCTACGTTAAAAGTGCAAATAGATAGTAGTCCGAATAATACGTATTTTTTCATATTTCTGATCCAATAAAGAAGCCGCGCTTTATCATTATCATTATCAATTCCCACTAAGTTCAAGTGAGTGACAAGTGTGCGCAGCTTAAATGATTGTTGAATGATTAGTTAACCTAATTGGTCACAGATTCTGGTAGCAACACAGCTTCAAAGCGATCTGCACGAGTTAAAAACTGACGCATAATTCCATCGACTTTCGACTTGTTTGCTTCACTATTCGCTCGGCGCTGTGCTTGAATCAAGCGTGGGCTATCAGTCAGTACATAGGATTGTTCCATCGCATTTAACATGCCTAAATCTGAGTGCAGATAACGATCAATTTGGTCGTCGCGTTGAACTAATTTATTCTCAAGCACTTGTTCATCGGCTCCTTGCATTGCAACTGAACTCAACACCGAATGTGTCAGTGATATCAATTCATCCACTCGCTCAGGATCACAAGTAAACAGGATTCTTCCTTCTGCTTGCGGGCTGTAATTATATTGCCAAAACCAACTTGCTACACCATATACTCCCGATGCCTGCTCTCGAAGCTTCAAGCGTAACTGCTCTTGAACCAACTCGCCGCTCAGCTCCAAGTAATAAGCATTATCAGGTCGCCACTGAGAGTCTTGAACTAAGTAAATCTCGACCTCTGCTCTCGGCTCTTTAGAATCAGATTTGCTGTAACGTACTTCAGGCGACGACGCTCTAAGCTCGTAGTAATTTCTCGCAGGCTCTTTCACCTCGACCGAGGACAAATAGCGCGCGGCAAGTTGTTCAAGTTGATCAGCAGATATATCACCCACAACAAAATAGGTGTAATCTGTTTTACCAGCGATATATTCTTGATAAATATCGCTAAGCCCTTGTGCGGTATAGAGTGTCGCTTGTTCACCATTATCGCTATACACTGTTGGGACGTCAGGGAAGCGCAACTCGGAGACCTTTCTAACAAAGCGGTCTGCACCGTCAAATTGGCTGCCACTTAAACGCTGCTCCATCTCAACTTGATATTCTTTTAGTGACTTTTCCGATACTGGACTTGCCGCCAATTTTAAATGAAATAGCTTTAACATCCTTTCAAAACTGTCGGTCTTGGCCCAACCAGAGAAGCCTTGTTGGTAATCTCCTACCAATGTCGACATCACAACAGGGTTACCACGGAAGATAGTTTGAATATCAGCCTGTGGGACTATACCCACACCCGTATCATCCACCAGACTGATCGCCGTTTTTAGGGCTTGATAATCTTGTTGAGGAACTGAGCGTAAACCGCCTTCAGTTAACGCCTTAAAGTGGACTTGGCCAGGGTTGCTGTCGCTATAGCGATATACAAGTTTACTTCCATTGCTCAAGCGATATTCAGTAATTCGATGTTCCGCCCACTTTTTCTCTTGTTTGAGTGTCCCCAATTTTGGTTCAACAACTGGCAACACAGCTTGGCTATCATCGATAACCCATCGCGGCTGTTTGCTAAGCATATTCGACTGCCATTCACTCTCAATCCACTCAGTCTCCGGTTTAGGTTGTCGCTTATTTGTTGGCTGCGTTAACAAAACCAAACGCGATTTAGGTTCTATAACTCGTCGGAAAGCTTCATTCACTTGATCAACGTTGATGCGCTCTAAAAAGTATTGATTAAGTTGATAAGCTTGCTCTTTATCTATCAATATTTGTTTGCTGGCTGCTGAAACCATAAGATCCCCAGCAAGGTCGATGCTGTAATTCTTTTTGTCTTGGTTTCGGTCAATAACGCCTTTTAGACGACGGATTTCTCCATGTACTTCCTGTTCAGAAAAGCCGTGCTGGGTAAGCTGTGCAACAAACTGGAACAATGCTTGTGTTGCTTGTTCATATTGCCCTTCAACAAGTTGTAGAGAGAAGACCGCTTGTGATGTTTCTCTACCTACATTTGACGAGTAAAAGTTAGCTGCGTTGACCACGTTACCTTCATCTTGTTCCCAACGTTGAAGACGAACATTGAGCAGACGCGTCGCTATTTGATGGGCAAGATCCTCTTGATAGCGAGCGTAGCTAAGATCTGGTTGGAAAGTTGAGAAAAAGCTGACCTCGACTGATGGCGATGAGTACCCCTCTTCTGATACCACTTCACTACGCCAGCCTTCCACTAGTGGAATGCTGTAATCAACGGTCTCTAACGGTGAATCAGGCGCTTTGGCATCACCTAATTTACGAGTAATTAGCTGTTTGATTTGTTCAGTTTGAACATCGCCAACGACCACAACCGACATATTGTCTGGGCGATACCATTTAGTATAAAAGTCCGCAACTCGATACTTTGATACATTTTTAATGGTATGAGGGTCACCAATTGGGTCACGCATAACATAGCGTGATCCAGCCATTTCAATCGCACTTTTCTTATCACCCAACCTTAACATTGGGCCTAATCGAGCACGCCACTCCTCCAAAACAATGCCACGTTCTGCATCTAAATCCCCTTTAAGCATCGTCACATTGCTTGCCCAATCAGAAAGTACATCCATCACCAATTCAAGAGTTTCCGGATCGTTACTCGGTAAGTTAAGGGTGTAAACCGTATTTTCAAAGTCGGTAAACGCATTGATGTCGACACCAAATTTCATTCCCGCTTCTTCCAGCACTTTAATGACTTCATTCCCGGGATAATGTTTTGTGCCATTAAATGCCATATGTTCAACGATATGAGCGACACCTCTTTGATCATCGTCTTCGCTCATTGAACCAGCATTAACGACCAAGCGGACATAAACTCGCGATTCAGGATTGGTGTTTTCAGCAATGTAATAGCTCAAGCCATTTTCAAGCTCGCCAACTTCTACATTGCTGTCAAAATTCAACGTCTGTGATAGGTCCAAAGGCGCATCTACATTTTTGGTCGGTGTAATCACCTGACAAGCACCCAAAAATGCCGCGCTTGCCAGTATCAGTATTTTGTTAATCTTCATAAATATTTAAACGATTGTGTTTGTGTGCATAAAATAAGTTGGTTTTGCTCTTCTTCGTGACTCTCGCGATGTGATACTTCGACGATATAGCAACCTGGGAGCTGCACCTTCAATACTTCTCGAATTGAACGATAACTTTCAGGATCGAGTGCCGACATAGCTTCATCCAAGAAAAGCCATTGAGGTTTTTGAACCAAACTGCGTGCCAGCATGATTTTCTGAAGCTCACCGCCTGACACACTCTGTTGCCAGTTACTATTGAAATCGAGCTTATCGCCAAACTTGCTTACTCCAGCAAGCGTTAACGCATCCACTAGATCTGAATCAGACGTCGATTCACCGTTTGGATACAACAAGATGTCGCGCAAACTAGCATTCGGCAGATAAGGCTTCTGAGGAATGAACATGCATTCTCTGTCATCTGGCATACTGACTTCACCATTTTGATAAGGCCATAACCCTGCCAAAGAACGAATGAAAGTACTCTTACCCCCACCAGATACGCCTTTGATGGTAATACTTTGAGAGATGTTTCCACTTTGTTCTGCAAGTAATGGCTGCTGTTCCGGTGAATACAAATTGAGATCGCGCCACTCAGGTTGGTTCGAATGCGGCATAACATTCGCTGCCGGCAGTGCTTCTAATTGAGTGTGGAACGTGATTAAACGGTCAGTCACTGCGCGCCAATCGGCAAGTGATTCATAAGAATCGACGAACCAACTGAAGGCTTCTTGAACGCGATAAAAACCGGTCGCGGTTTGCATCATATCGCCAAGTTGTAACGCACCACTCATCAATCTCGGTGAGGCAACCAAGTAAGGAAAAATTCGCGCAACTTCATTATAACCACTGGTAAAAGCGCCATATTTTAGCTTCATGCCTGTAAGTTGCTGCCAGTTATCCCATACCTTACCAAACAGATTTTGGGTGCGGTGGTTTTCAGCGGATTCGCCACGCTGCAGCGCAATAGATTCGGCATGTTCTCGTACACGCATTAAATGGAAACGAAAGTCAGCTTCACTTTTCTCTTGTTCAAAGTTCAGTGGTACCAAACGTTTGGCAATTTTGTGTGTCAACCAAGTACCAATGATGGAATAAACAATCGCAACCCATACCATATACCCAGGAACAACCCATTCACTGCCTGCAAACTCGAAAGTTAGGCTGCCTGACAGGTTCCAAAGAATCACCACAAATGAAAATAAACTGGTGACAGTGCGAAGTAAACCTAGCCCCATAGATAGTGTCTTGTCACAAAAGTCTTTCACATCCTGTGAGATACGTTGATCTGGGTTGTCACTATCGGGATAACTAAGTTGGTGGCGGTATAAACGTTTACCACCCAACCACTCTTGCAAAAACGTATGGGTAAGCCAACGGCGCCAGCGGATACGCAGTGCTCTTCTCAAGTATTCCTCAGCTAAGTCAACCACTGTGTAGACCATCATGATCAACACAAACTGACCGAGCATATTCCAGAAGTTATTCCACTCTTCATTTTGCATTAGGTTGAAAAAATCACGGTTCCAGTTGCTGTATAGAACCGCCACTTCAACAATCAAATAGTTCAGACCAACAACAAGGCCGAGCAGCAACCAAGCAATACGTTTCTCGTCGCTGCGCCAGTATGGATGTGCTAGCGACCATACTTGAGAAAGGAAGGATTTGTCTTTTAGAGACAAGGGGGATGGGTTAGACATATTTCACCAAAAACGACAAGGCAACCAGTAGCCAAAAACCACTGGTCACCTATTATCAAAAAAATTAAAAAGAAGTGATTAGAATTCGTAACCTAGCTCAAGCCAGAATTCACGGCCTGGGGAGTACATGCCGTAATCGCCCTGTCGATTCGCTTTTATTTCATCTTTACGAACTTGGTCAAGTACATTTAGTACGTCCACTTGCACGTACGCAGAGTGTGTACCAAATAGGCTTGGTTGGTAGCGTAGTCTCGTATCCCATTGAGTATGGGTGCCATATTCATAGTGACGATACGCCTCAATATTGTTGCTATCAGTAGACATATACTCATATTTATCAACAGGTGCTTTTATGTAGACTTTGTTCGCCCAAGTCACATCATAGCTAGGGATTCTCATATCAAGACCAAAACGGGCAACCCACTCTTCTGTGTTGCTATTTACCTCTTTTTCCATTTGAGCTTTGGTCGTTAACTTGCCATCAAAGATAACCGTTTGGTTAGGATCCTCGATGTCAGATCTATCTGTAACCAAATAATCAATGCCCACGGTTGTGGACCATTGGGTAGGACCAAGTACCCATGGAAGGATATTGGTGGCTTGAAGTGTATACGTATCGGTTGCGAAGCTCGAGCCGTTGTAATAAGTATAAATTCTCTTATTACCGTCCCTAGTTTCATTATGTTCTATCGTGTTTCTAAAGTTTCGATACACATAGCCTGCTGATACAAGGAAATTCCCGGCCACCTGATCAACACTAAAGCTGATTTCATCTGAATACTGAGTATCTAGATTTTTAATCGACTCGTAATCTCGCGTTTCATCGCCATTCAACTTTAAGATTTCGCCAGCAAGTTTCATCATGGCAAACGAGCGGCCATAGTAACGGTTAGCTCCCAAATTCAGCGTTGTATCATTTGTTGCAGTCCAAGAACTGCTGAAGCGATAGGCAATATTGGTATTTTCAAGGTAGTCATCTTGATCTACACGAATACCAGGTCGGAATGTAAAGTCATTCCATTTGATAATATCTTGAGCATAAAATGCGTAATCTTGATAGTCGGTAGAGACAGTACCTTTACTCGCAGTGCTCGTGCGATCGTCGATTACCATACCGTAGAAGTAAGTCACAATTCTCTGAGTTGCATCCTCATCACGATTAAAATCAAAGTCCGTTTTTCGATAGCTAGCACCAATAGAAGGTAAGTGAGAAGTACCAGCTAACTCCATACGATCGAAATCGTAATCCAGTTTCAACTCGACATTCTGTTGAGTCAGTTGACTATCTCCATAGCCACCTTCCTCATAGTCCATTTCATTATCTAAATCACTTGTTACAACAGCATAAGTAGAATTCGATTCGCGCTCATCTTGAAACTTATCGTAGATAACCGTCGCTGATATTGCCCCAGAACCAAGACGTTGATTCCACTTGATAGTTGAACCATAAGCCAAATGCGTATCTTTTACGTTTCCGTCCAAGTTAGTTGCATAGTATTTCCCTTCTTCATAATCAGATAGACGAAATCCAACTTCAAGGCTGCGGTCAACACTTGGTATCCAATTAAAATTAGTGAGGAAGTTATCTGACTGACGAGTATGATCCCTAAAATCAGTTTCTCCGGCTTTGTTAATTAAACGCTTCTGATTAATGTCTGACTCACGACGACTAAAACCAACAACCATGCCGATGTCGTCTGTTAGAGACTGTTCAGCCATAACGCTGAAGAAATCTTTTTTGTAATCAGGTTGATAATCTGCACCATATCCATTTGGAGTCGCATTTTCTAAATCAGATTTAATATTGCTATCAACTTGCATTTCAGCCCAATCTGATTGAGTAGTGCGATAGCTCAACCTTACACGATCTTCACCGCTATACTTGCGCGTTTGAGCATCAATAGCACCACCCGTAAAGCCACCTAAATGTGCTGGAACATTTGATGTGTAAACCTCTACGCCACCTAATAAATTCGCATCAAAGTAATACGCCTGCCCAGAACTAACGCTAGGAATAGTGCCCGCCGTTCCATCAAACAAACTAGATAAAATACCGCTTGGATCAAGATCATTATTGACGTTTGCACCATCAACAAGATAAGCCGTTTGTGATGGATCTGCGCCATGAATAGACACAGAAGCAGGTTTAATTTCACCACCTTGAAAACCATTTAAATCACCACCAGCAAAACGCACATTTGGATTGTCTTTTAGGTAGTCGGTCAAGTTCCCGTTTGATGACGGTGTATCTTTAATATCATCAGCATCAAGCGTCTGTTTAGTTGAAAGATCATCATCTCTTGTATCAGTGACATTAACGGTAAGATCAGCTTGAGTATTCGATGTTTGTTCTGTTTCCGCATAAACGCTGGACACAGAACAGAGTGACGCAATGGTCGCGGCAAGTATGGTTTTATTAAAAGGGTGCATTTCAAAAGGTCTAAGTGATAATAATTATCATTAATACTAACAATAAGTTATTCAGTAAGTAAATCCCACTACACATACCTATAAGCAAAGAAGAATTCACTGCTACACGTTTTTTGTTAGCAAAACATTAACATTCACCAGACTTATAAAACCTACCGAACCTTTCTGAAACCTTTATATACCCAAACGAAGATGATAATTAATACCATTTAGAATAAAACTCTACTAGAACTTTAATGGCATACAATTTTTTAACATAATTATTTTTATAGAAATCTAATTTTGTTAAGGCAATCGATAAAATGAAAAAGACTAGAACTTAGTACCTCTTCTAGAAAATATTACGATTTATCTAATAAAATAAAATTTATTTTCATTTAAAATCAAAGGATTAAACAATAAAACCAAGAGAACAAGAAAAAATAACCCTTCCCTTATAAATAAAAACAATTATCATTCTCTCGTTTAAACATCGTTATTTTAAATAACAGCAACCAAAGACAGTAAGAATACTGATGATTCAAATCCGATTTACGCCATTAGCAATCTGCTTAATATTTCTGCAAAACACATCTTTTGCAGCATCAATCACTAATCAAAACCTTCAAAAGCAAATTGATTATATTGAATCATCTTCCACTACTCAGAAGCATATTGAAGCCATCGACGATCAAACTCAGCTTCAGCGCGAAATAACGAGAAACTTGGATCACGAGATACGATTACAAACACGATATGAGCAGCAACTGCACAAACAATTGCTGCAGCTAAAGGGGGTAGTCGATGAGCTAGAACAAGAAATGGATAATATTCGTCAAACAAAGGTCAACCTATACCCCCTATTGGAGCGAATGACCAACACACTCCAAGCGCTTGTAAAGGCGGATCTTCCTTTCGATAAACAACGAAGACTTGAGCGAATTACACAAATCAACTCTGATTTAGATAACCCGCAATTGAGCGACGCCGAAAAACTTGAGCGTATTCTGATCGCGTATCAAACAGAGATCCAATACGGCACTCAAGTAAAATCATGGTTTGGCCGATTATCCCCTATTCAAGAGGTTCAATACCTAAGAGTGGGACGTTTGGGGTACTACTATCTGTCTCTCGATGCTTCAAAAGCAGGCGTATGGCACTCGAAAGAGCAGCGATGGGTAATTTTAACAAACAACGAAACTGAGCAACTTCGCCAAGCAATCACTGCCCTTAATGGTGGTAGTGCATATCCACTCCTAACACTTCCAAAGGCGCTATAGTCATGAAAAATGAACGAATCATGAAACAAAGCAGCTGGAAAACTCATTGTTATGTGATGTTGATAGTCAGCTTAATGACAGTGTTGGGTATTGAACCAGCGGCAGGAGAGACTACATCAGATAAGCCAGCTCAGTATGAAACACTCCAAGCGATCTTTGAACGTGTCGAACGCGATAACAAAAATGATGTGCAACGCTATCAACAGCTAAAGTCACGTAAACAAAGTAAGTTGTCTGAAGTTAGTGACCAAGTCAACGCTCAGCGGTATCAGCTTAAAATGCTCAATCAGAGCAATGGACAACTTGAAGAAGAACTTCTTAAACTTCAACAAAGACTTCGCGACAAACAAAAACAAGTTGAAGCAGCACGAGCAGGTATTGTTGAAGTCATCGACCTCACCGCAGCTCAACAAAGGAACTTTGTTGCAAACAACAAACCCCTAGCGACTTGGTTTGATGTTAAGGAACCAAAGCCGATACAAGAAAGTCAATTCAATATCACGAACATCAAGACGCTTTGGCTCATCATGGTTCAACAATTCTCAGAGGCCAGTCAACCTAGAGAATATGTTGGCGAACTATTAATGCCTAGCGGTAAAGTAGAACGTATAAACATTCAGCAAACAGGTGCGTTTAATCAATATTCTGTGGAGTATGGTTGGCTGACCTTTGATGGCGCCCGTAAGCAATGGCGACAAATTACTCCCCCGCCCCAAATGGACTTAACCCCGAATCAGTGGATCATCGACCCAAACTTTGGTTTAGGCTTTGAGGCTATCGCAAAACAACCTAGGTGGTATGAGTCCTATATGGCTGCTGGGATTATTGGCTTACTCATCGCTTTGCTTGCTGTGGTTGGTTTTACAATCGGCTTCACTCGTTTAGTCACACTGACCAAAGAAAAAAGAGCCGTTACTCACCAAACCACCAAGCTAAATAATCTTTCTGATCAGAATATTTTAGGTCGTGTCCTCATTCAACTTAAAGAATGCGCTACCGACCAAGAAATGGAAGATGTGGTAGATGCAAACATTAGTCGCGAGATGCCTTGGCTACATAAAGGGGTGGGAACAATCGCCGTATTAGCTGCAATTGCGCCTCTCATGGGTTTGTTAGGTACCGTTGGCGGCATGATTGAAACATTTTCAGTGATCACAGCTCAAGGTGTAACAAATGGTGACTTACTCTCTGGTGGAATTGCAGAGGCGCTACTCACAACCAAGCTTGGGCTGCTTGTTGCTGTTCCTTTATTGATAATTCATTGCTTAGTTAAAAACCAAGCACTGCAACTTGCCGAGATTTTAGAGCATCAAGTCACCAGTTTAGTTGTCGATATACGCTATGGAAAACGCGAAGCATGTTAGAACAACTATTGAGTGCTCGCCTACCAATGGACCATCCTATTATGTGGTCTATCGGTTTGATATCGCTGGTCATGTGGGGGCTAATCATTCAATGCTACTCACGCTTCCATGTACTTAGGCGCATGGACTTAGCCTCAAAAATTGAACAGACATTGGCTCAGTACACCAAAATCAGTTCGACGCAGCGCCGCTACTTGAAGCAAGGATGGATAAGTCAAATTAGACTCCACCTAAATACAGGGCTAAGTCAAATCCATCTATTTGTTCGTATTCTTCCTATGCTTGGGCTACTTGGCACTGTCGACGGCATGATGGACTGTTTCAAACAACTTAATAGTGACGACGTATTAAGCGCAGTATCTAATGGTATTAGCCAGGCGATGTTAACAACGTTGGCAGGCTTACTCGCGGCGCTCTCAGGCATGTACCTGGCTTACAATCTAAAAAGACAACAACAAAAACTCATTGACCACTACACACATCAATGGAAATTTTATGAAAATTAAATCCTTCACAGACAGAGAAGAATCACCTCAAGTAGACTTGACTCCGTTGATTGACGTGGTGTTTATTCTTCTTATCTTTTTCATCTTGTCCGCCAATTTTCAAAAAGAGTCTACCATAGAAGTGGATAGACCCAGCGCATCCAGCTCTACACTAAAATCCGAGTCAAAAATTCTGACCGTAAGTGTCGATCGTGACCAAAATATTTGGTTTAACGGACAAAACATCAACCTAAGTCAATTGCAGTTTCAAGTGAAAGCACAATTAACGAATAGCCAAACAACCAATGCAATAGTTAATGCCGACCGAAGTTTAGATACCGGTACTCTTATCTCCATTATTGACACACTGCGCTTATCAGGACTTACCAATGTTGCTATCGCTACCCAAGACCAGTAAACCTAAGTGGGTTAGTATCTTGCTGGCGGCTATGATCATCAATCTTGTGCTGGTTACACTTTTGCACTTGCTGATCTCAACACATGATGTGAGTCCAGATCGGATCAAACACCCAACGTACGTTCAAACGATTTCTGCTCATAAAAAACAAGAGGACCTAGAGGTCAGCAATCCAATTGTTGCCGCCTCAGCACCCACATCAGCTCCTAGCCGCCCAGCTTTGGTGAACTTCTCTATACCCGATATGGAGAGCTTAGTGACTCTACCAGAAGTAACGTTTAAGCCGAGTGATGAACTAGATGTCCACTTGACGTTTGATTTTTCGTACTCTGGACAAGGTGTGCAACAAGGAAGTGACTTTCAAACAAAAGTAGTCGTAGCTAAGCCAACTTACCAAATCTCACCGACATACCCAGCCAAAGCAAAACGCAATGGCATAGAAGGCCATATCATCTTCTCCTTATTAATAAATCAACAAGGCAAACCGACCCAGTATGAGATTGTTGAAGAAACCCCGAAAGGCGTCTTCCTGCGTTCATCACTACGCTCTGTCATGCGTTGGAAGTTTGTGCCTCCAAAGTCTGGAGAGCAATGGCAGCAAGTCACTGTAAATTACAGCCTAGAGGATTAACATCATGAAAAAAGCTGCTCTGCTCTGCTTGGCTTTATTTAGCTGCATGACACACGCTCAAGTAAGCGTAGAAACTTTTGAACGCTATCAACAACTCAGCCGTTTTCTGGAGCGCAATGACATCAGTATCGATAGTTTTGCTCGATTTCACGACAATCATCAAAGTGCCAGTACAGAAACTAAAGAGCTCACCAAGAGTCTTTATTTACAAGCTTGTTTGAAGCTTGAAATGGTCAAGTGTGCGCTTGATAGAACTAATGAGCTGTTGATGCTCACAGAAAACCTTGCTAACAAAGAACAACTTTTACGCCTCGCGGTACAGCTCAACTATCAAAACCAGCGTCACCTTAGTGCGTTAAATAAATTCATTGAATGGCGAGACTTGCATTTATCAGAGAACTCTATAAAAAAAAGCAAACTCACAGCCTCACAAACCTCTGAGGTTTACACCATTGCTGGGCACAGTGCTTATCAAATTGAGCAATGGCAACAAACTGCATCGATTATGAAAGAGGCGATAACATTGGATGGAACAGAGCAACGTTATCAGCTTCTACTTGCTAGTTATCAACGCTTGGAAGATTTTGACAATGAACACGCATTACTGCTTGAAGTTACCGAACTTTTTCCCAGCAGAGATATCTATTGGTCCCGCTTGGCTCAAGCAAGTGTACAGCACGGAGAAAAGCAACAGGCGATCATTGCACTTTCTGTCGTAAAAAGGTTAGGAAAAATTACGGATCAACAGCGTATTCTTTTAGCACAACTGCAGATCGGATCAGAGACGCCAGCACTTGCTTACCAAACACTCAATAACTTCATACCCTCACCTGAATACCGAGATAAGGTTGATCAATTAAGGCTTCATGCTTTACTGCGATCACGACAGCGAAATAAAGCGATGCAGCTTCTGAAATCACTTTCTAACACAAATGTATTGGCGACAAGAGCTCAGCTAGCCTACTCAGAGCAGAAATGGGAACGTGCGATTTCACTGATAGCAGAACTGCTCACTCAGCAACCGGAAAATCAACGATGGCAACTATTAAAAGCCATCGCTCACTTTGAACTACACGAATATAACGAAGCCAAACCGTTGCTGACGTCTTTAGTCGGTGGGGAGTTTGATAGTTCAGCAAAACAATGGCTCGGACAAATCGCATACTTAAACGATGCTAGTTAATATATTGTTTTAAACTTGCACGCATTATTAAAACCTAACTCGGCCAACCAATCGCAAGAATATTGCCGTCTGTATAGTAATCATGATCTTCATCGATCACTTCCACCGTCGCCAATGGATACTTGTCTAGATCAATATCTGGTAATGACGTTCGTATCTGATTAGCGAGCCTATCTCGCTCTTCATCAACATTAGGGTCAATGTTATGAAGTATGGTAACAATACCCGAGTAAGGGGTGACTTTAAGGCCATCATCATAACTAATTGCGCCTAACCACTGAGGCTGGTTAGTTTTAATATCAACACCAGCACGCCACCAGCGAATATGGCTACGCTTCATCAAGTTACCCGGTAATTGAAACGCCATATCTTGCGGCTTGTCTCTCCAATATAAATCGGACACTGGCGGCGTTTTGTCTCTAAGCAATGCGAGGTAACCAACCCATTCAATCTCATTTCGAGAGAAAATTTGATTCTCTATCCAGCCTAATTGCTTCATTAAATCTCTTGGGGTTGCTCCAACATAAATTACGTTGATCGCTTGTGCCGAGTAAAACGAAGATTTGCCAGGGAACGCTTTATAGGTAACCGAATTCCAGTCGACTTTGTCAATTTGAGCCGTCTCTGGTTGATTCTGAAAATCATCGGCCTTCCAGAAAAAGTGAGCGTAATTCGCAAACAATACCCATGCCAACAAAAGTGCACTGGATTTAAGCACCAAGCGTCGCCACTTCATTCGATAACCAATAATGGTGAAAACCGATACTGCGAACACACCGACGATCAAGCTATTATGCTCAGAGATAAATATCTTAAGACTATTAAGCCACGGGAAGTTTTCAACGCCGTGCGCCAGTAACATGCCCCAAGCAATGAACTGTCCACCACCAAGAGCCAAGCCGATAAACGCCAACACACTAAAACTACGCCACGGTACACGATGCGAGCCAGCTATAAATGGCACAACCCAAGCGATAGGCCCTAATAAACGAGCAAAAAGAATGATGTATGTGCCTTTGCGAGCAACCAGATAGCGGCAGCGCGCAATTAATCTTTTGGTTTTAGGGCGAAACTTAATGAGCCTTCGTTGCGCCTTAGCACCGTATTTATAACCAATGAAATAACTGAGTTGGTCACCAAGCAAACCACCTAGCATCACCAAAACCAACGCCATCCATGCACCTGAATACAGTTGAAAGCCCGCTGCGATAAAGAAGGGCTCTCCCGGTACAAATAGGTTTGGGCCAATGAGAGCATCACCCAATGCCCCCAGAAACAGCCCTAGTCCATCAAACATAACAACCTCAATACTTACTGTTCTTTGTAGTGACCAAACTTGTAGTTCATCTCGTTGTTACGCATTTCGCCTTTGAAGAAGCGTCTTACATTGGCTTTAAGATAAGTTGAGCCTGTCTTCACAACGCCATCTTGGTCTAATCGACGTGGGTCAAAACCAAAAGTCATATTCAGGAATCTAAATCGCCATGTCTTGCTCGCACGTTTTACGTAGTCACAGTCTTCACACAGTACGATATCTTCATCGAAACCGCCGATCTCATCATGCGCGCGTTTAGTCGAGAAAATACATGCGCCAATCGCCGTCGGGAAAAAGAACTGGGTAGTAAATAAGCCTGCGTTAAATAAGCCGTAACCAAACTTGTGTACAAGCGGCAGACCTTTCGAACTCATGTACACACCCGCAACTTCAAGCTTCTTCTCCTCTAGTTCATAAAGCGCTTTCGCAAGAAAGTTTCGGGGCAAGCTCACGTCAGCATCTAAGAAAAGGATTCTGTTGTATTGCGCCAATGAAGCTCCTGTGTTTCGTCCAAGGCTCACACCACGATTTTCCATATGATGAACCGTTAATTTTGGCAACGCGTTTTCATAGGCTTGCGCAACGTCCCTTGTGTTGTCTTCACTGTTCGAGTCGACAACAATCACTTCAAACTCTTGGTGGGTTTGCACACTCAACTCTTCCATTAAGCGGCTAATGCGTTTCTCTTCGTTTAGCGTAATTACGACAATGCTTACTGGTTCCATATTTTCACCTATTCATTCTGCTGTTTAATTAACACTAAGATTAACCAACCAAGCCTTAACCAAGTCTTAGGCAAACATTCATTTTCCGTTCATTAACTTGATGATTTAGCGGTGATATAAATAGATAAGAATGGCAATGTAAAAGACGATAAAACGGGGTAAATAAGAGTTAGTGAACGTTTTATCTCCAAACGAATCATTTATCGAAGGAAATTCACTTTGAGATGGGCTTCTGACTTGCTCAGATTTGAATGTGATGTTAGTATCCGCGCTCGCTTAAGCATGAACTCGTTTATGCCTAAGCATTACCACACACTCAAGGTCGCATTGAGGTGTGAAGTTAATTTTTACTAATTTGAGAGTAAAACTATGAAATTTGAAGCAGTAGTACGTACTGAACTAGGTAAAGGTGCGAGCCGCCGCCTACGTCACACTGGTAAATTCCCAGCAGTAATCTACGGTGGCGAAGCAGCAGCTGTAGCTATCGAACTTGTTCACGCTGAAGTGATCAACCAAATGGATAAGCCTGAATTCTACGAAGCAATCACTCTGTTGATTGACGGCGCAGAAGTTAAGGTTAAGCCGCAAGACGTTCAACGTCACGCGTTCAAGCCTAAAGTTGAGCACATGGACTTCATCCGTATCTAATTCCCTACCAAGGAATAAGATTGGATTAATCCAAGCCTTCTGCATAGAAAAGATAATCGATCTTACCAGTCGAGAAATCTAGAAATTCGAAACCCCGATGCTACCAACATCGGGGTTTCACCGTTTTTGAGCCCTCAAAAACGTCGTAAATCTCGCGCAATACACTGAAATAAATCACTGTCACCTTCCTCATCTTATCTTCTATGGGAAGCGTTATTGTAAAAGCGATAGAAGCCCTACGTGTTTGCTAATTACCTCTACTCCAAGCTCTCCAACCCAGATGTATCGATACTTTTCAATGCTTCTTTGGCTACGTCATCAGAGTTCGTCGATTTATTCTTTTGTGGATAACTACCGGCTAAACCTTTGCCAATCGAAGTTGCTTCATCTTGAAGCTTTTTACCTTCGGACTCACCGGCAAGCCACCCTTGCTTGTAATCGGCATCTGAATTGAAGCGATTTTGATCTTTTATATAGTCTTCAAAACTATTACCAGTTTCTTGCATTCCACTATGCCTACCGTCATGGAAGCCTTGTATGTAAGACTCGTTATGACCACTATCAATCAAAGCACTGTCACTGGTTCCGCAACCAGAAGAAATAAGCACAAACAATATTACCAACAAAAATCTTGTCATTTCCAAACCCTCGACGAGTATCGCTTTAACTTAACAATAGTCTAATATCTCAAGGGTATTAATATTGCTGCTCTCGGTAACTCACGACAGCTCGGCGTGATCTTATTGTATGAGGATGACCCACTCATGAATGTCACTTAGAACGTCCTTCCCTCTCCCAAGATTCTTGTATTATTCAATTTAGGGCCTAGATAATAAACTCATCATTTTTATTAATATTTATAGCTTCTGTAAAGGTAAGTAAGTGATACGTAATGTTCAGTAAAGAGCGTGTTATTTATCTATAGTAAACCCTAAAATGCAATGAGTTTACTAACCTAGAATTAGAGGCTCTCATGGATGAACTGAAGCGAAGTGTAATTATCATTGCCGCATTTGGCTTAGCTAATATAGCGTATGCTCAATCCCCCCAAATGAATACCACCATTATAGGCTCCGGCTCTCCTGATTATAATCCAGAACGAGTCAGTGCTGGTGTGTTAATCACTCAAGGGGGCACTCAAATCTTGATTGATATGGGAGACGGCGTTAAACGTAATTTAGAAAAACATGGTGTCGATGGGCGTAAGATGAACGCCATTCTTTTCACTCACCACCACTTAGATCACAACGCCGACTTTTCTCTTATATTCACTTCCACTTTACTTGGTCGTGGAGACTTTCTTGTTGCTGGACCTAAACAAACGAAAGATTTTGTCAACAATAACATTAATTTATATGACCAAGATCTAGATTACCGCCTTGGTAAAACTCAACGTTCTTTAGATGAAAGGTTAGATCACCTTACTATCCGTGAGCTAAAAAGTGGTGACCGTTTTAATGTTGATGAAATAAAAGTCTCGACTCTTTCTGTTCCGCACACCATCGAATCGATCGCATACAGATTTGATTATCGTGATCAATCCGTTGTCATAACAGGAGACTTGAGTGCTGGCCCTGGCGTTGCGAAATTTGCTAAAGATGCCAACTGTTTGATCATTGACTCAGGTGGAATGATCATGAATAAAAGAGGGAAGAAACAACGTAATAAGACACTCAAATCAGAAAGAAAAAATGGAGCCCAAAAGGGTAAGAAACAACATGCTCATTTAAATATAAAAGAATCCAGTCAAATAGCAGCAGATGCCAATATTAATAAGCTTGTTTATACCCACTTTGTACTCGGTAAAATTGATAAGTCCGCGAGTATGAAAATTATCGAACAGCAATATAAGGGTGAAGTTATCTTTAGCGATGATCTTATGTCATTAAATTGTGGAAACAAAACGACTAACTAATAAATACATAACGAATTCACATTTATAAGGATATTTATGTTTACTTTAATACGAAAAGTTCTTATCACAACTGCTTGCTGTGCGGCTACGTCTCCTTTTGCCCAAACAGCACCAACGACTTCCAATAACTTAGCCAGTTATCCTGTCGTTTCAATAGACAGCACTCAGTATCAGAATAACAACGACAACACTGTCACCGATAAGATCACAGGCTTGATGTGGCAAAAAAACTATAAAGTGTTGAGCTTTAAAGATGCCATTGAATATGCAGAATCGGCGAATATTGGTGATTATAACGATTGGCGAGTCCCAAATATAAAGGAATTGTATTCACTAATATTGTTTACAGGCATCGATGCAAGTAATCGAGATATGTATACGGTTCCTGATGGCGCAAAGCCTTTCATTGATATCGATACCTTTGATTTTGCTTACGGTACTAATGGAAAGCGAGTAATTGATTCACAGTATCTAACCACATCTGTTTATACCGGTAAAGTTATGGGCAAAGACAAAGCGGTCTTTGGCGTTAACTTTGCAGATGGACGAATTAAAGGGTATCCACTTGTCCACCCACGCACCAAACAAGAGAATAAGTTCACGGTTCGTTTAGTTCGTGGAAATATCGATTACGGTCAAAATAACTTTCAAGAGAACAATGACCAAACAGTCACTGACCTTGCAACACGACTCATGTGGGCAAAACAAGACAGTAAAAAAGCAATGGATTGGTCAGAGGCTAAAGAGTGGATAGGTCATTTAAACGCTGAAGAACACTTAGGTCATAGTGACTGGCGTTTACCCACTATTAAAGAACTTCAAACGATTGTCGATTATACCCGCTCGCCTCAAGCAACAAACTCTGCTGCAATTAGTCCCGTATTTTCAATTTCCTCAATTAAAGATGAGCAAGGAAAGCTGAACTACCCTGCATTCTGGAGTAGTACCACTCACCTCCGAGTAGGTCCAAAGTCTCAGTCACAAGCCGCCTACTTCTGTTTCGGCGAATGCTTAGGATACATGAAAAGACCACATTCAAAGACCCGCACTCTACTTGATGTACATGGCGCAGGCGCACAACGAGCAGAACCTAAAACAGGAGATGCAAAAGATTACCCGAATGGACATGGCCCCCAAGGTGATGTCATTCGAATTGAAAACTATGTTCGTGCTGTGCGTGACCTATCTTAGTTAGTATTAAAGGAATAAAGCGCCAGCAGAAACAACAGTTCAACTCACCTTAAAAGCCTTTAAAAAGGCAGGTACGTGTAAAGTAAAACTGTACCATCGTGCACTCACTTAGTGGGATGATGACCTCATCACCCACTAAGTTGTACTAATCCAATCTCGATAACAGAGCACCAAGGCTTAAAACTGCCCAACTTCAAATGACTGTGCATAATACGAATCACTTGTGACTCATATTCATCAGATTTTTTCTTAAACAGTTACAACGACGGCTACGTTTACGTTTACGTTTACAGCAAGTGTAAAATCTTAACTTAGATTAATTTCTTTGCTCAGCCTTTCATACAATTCAAAAGCTTCTGTTTTAGATATCAAATTTCCGAGAGCGTATTGATGAGCTAGCTCAATATCGTCGCTTTGATTGGAGTAATAGCGCTTGGCGACTGCAGCGCACTGGCTCAGATTGGTGTACCAACTGCCGTCTTGCTCGGCCACAAAATAATACGCCGCTCGCACTAACTTTTTACCAATTACCTTAACGATATCCGCATCAGTCATTGTTTTGAAACTCGAGGGCATTTGCTTAAGAAAAGTCGATAAATCGCCATTAAGAGCTTGGGCTATTTCATTACTGGGCTTATATCGTGGAAACTTTATAGATAGATCATTCCCCCAAATACAACAGCAACAATGCTTGAGCCAAAACTGCCAATGGAATTCTTCGTTGGGCTGCAGAACCTCTGAGAGAGACCCTGGATCAATATCAAGCTTAGTCACTTGAGGATAGGTTTGGGGTATGGTGTCGGAAAGTAGGTTAAATACTTCCTTTTCTCTCTGACCAACAGGCGTAGCGAGTACGATAGAAACATCCAAATCAGAGCTACCAACAATGGCCGTTCCTCTAGGCACGCTTCCATACAAGTAGATACCATCAACTTGACCTGGAAGTTCTCTTAGCAGCGAATCAACGACTGCTGACACCACGTCTTGAAATTCAGGCGCAATGTTCTTTGGCGAATAAAAATTTTGAATGAACCCTTCTCGATCGAGTCCTCTAGTTTGTTCTTGCACCTTGGGTTCCTATTTTAATCGTTATAATTAATCGCACCGGATTCTGATGATGATTTGAGGAGTGCCAGTGGTTAAAGTAACATTAACTCTCGCTTAGTTTTATCGTCCAACTTTTCAATCGCGTAGCGAAAAGCAACTCTCGGTATTGCGGTATGCTTAGCGTTTAAATAACCAGTAACCTGTTGAGGTTCCTTTTTACTGAGGACTTTAAGCATCCAACCATATCCTTTCTGCACGAGGTCATGTCCATCTTCTAGCAATAGGTCTGCTACACAAAGCGGAGCCAACGCTGAGTATCGATTCTGATTGATCGGATAAATTAAGATGACAGCAGCAGCTCTACGTACAGCAAAATTCGAATGTTCGACCCATTTGGTTGTGAGTTCGAACAACTCATTGTATTGAGACAGTAACTCACCAAACGCATGAGTGCAGAAGTCATCACAATCATTCCAGTCAGTGACATACTCCATTAACCAATGCTCAAAGATTGGAAACGTTTCTTTCGAATATTGTTTTCTTACTCTAAAAGCCCAGTCGTAAGCAATAACACCTAACGCCCAATCCCTTTCTTCAAGCAATTGAGTACACAGGGACAAAACATTTGAGATATCTTTGTTTTTGATGGTTTTAAAAACGAGCGCCGATATAGATCGAACCTGCCCTGTTTTAACACTAGCCTCTGGATAACCAACGTCTGAAAGATGAAGCTTTACCGTTTCAACGATATTCATTAATTGCCAAACCTTCATAGAACTAAAATTAATATCAAAGTGAGATACACAGCACTTAAACCATACGCATTGAATTTATAAAATATAAGTTACCTTAATCACAACATTCATTATTGAGCATTTAAATTACCACTAAAACAAGGATATTCCCTTTGGTAAGAGTAACTTATAATGCATACTAGCGGCCTTAAAAAGAGGTGCTAAATGAAAAAGAACGGTTTTACACTTATTGAGCTTGTTGTCGTTATTGTGATCCTTGGAATACTCGCCGTAACTGCTGCTCCAAGGTTCCTCAACGTAAGTACTGATTCTCATATTGCAGTTGTGAAAGGCACTGGCGCTTCTTTTAAAACAGGTGTCGATTTTGCCTATTCAAAAAATTTAACCTCAAACGGTGGCGGTGCATCTACGAATGTACCTATCTATGATGAATCTGCAACAGGTCAGCTCGATTTCAATGAATGGGGATATCCAGCCCAGCAATGGTACGCAGAAGAAGACTTTCCAAGACTGGACAATACCGAAGATTGCATTTCGGTGTGGGGCGCTCTACTTCTTGATCCCCCTAGTGTTTCTAGCTTTAATTCGCCTACAGATACAGACTACATCGCTGAATATATACAGACGGATCAGTGTATCTATCATTATCGAGTCGTACCGGGAATTTCCATTGACTACAACTCAATGAATGGTGACGTCACTGTAGACGATGAGCCAGATAACTAAGCGCTAAATGTTGGTCTTTCAGAGTACTTGGGAATTTACGGTTTCTCTCAATAAAAGTGCCACACATTAAGAATCAACAGCACACATTTAAGACTGGCTTATTTTGGCGTAAACGAGCGTGCTGTCCATATCTCCTGATGGCAAACGTCGATCATTGGCTAAGCGATCTTCAAGTTGATAGCCACATCGTTTGGCCACGGCCTGACTTTTAAGATTCGAGCCTGCCATCCTAATTTCGACTCTTTTCGCACCTTTTTGAGTGAATGCATATTCTTCGATAATTCGGACAGCTTCACTCACGTAACCCAAGCCCGTTTTTGATGTTTGCAACCAGTAGCCGATTTCAAAGTAAGGGACAGTATCGTCTCTGATCATAAAGCCAATAGCCCCGATAAATGCCCCTGTTTGCTTTTCAATAATATTGAACCAGAACTCGCCAGTAAAGTTGGCGAAATTATTGGTAGCATCTTGAATGTTAAGTTCTAGCTGCTCTTTAGTTAGAGAATCAGAAACCCAAGGTAAGAATGGGGAAAACTCGGCCTTGCACTCATTTATCACCTCACACATCTCTTCGCTGTATTTTAATGATGGAGGGGTTAATTTGAGCCTTTCACTTTCCATCACTAAGCCTTTCCCCAATCAGATCGAACAACCGCCAATACAACTGTATCCCACCATTGACCTTTGAAGAATCGATGATCTTTAAAACACGCTTCTTGTTTCATTCCCAGTGACTTACATAATTTAATCGCAGCCAAGTTCTTGCTGATGGTTTCAGCGTAGATACGGTGTATGCCTAACTCTGAGAAACCAAAATCAGCGAGGGCTTCAGAAGCTTCTATAGAAAGCCCTTTTCCCTGAATTTCCCTTGAGAAAGCACAGCCCATCGAAGCTTGTTTATCGCCCCCAAGGCGCAAACAAACGGTTCCAATAAACTTCCCCGAGTCTTTGCTTTCAACCGCTAGCTGATAGGACTGGCGAGGCACTTCCAAAGCCTGCGCAACAAACAACTGAGTTAGCTCTCGATATTTGTTAGGTTCGCAATCACTTTCATCATAGAAACGCTGATACTTTGCGTCTTGAGAGATCGCAACAAAGGCACACTCGTCTTCGATACTCATATCTCGAAGAATCAACCTGTCAGTTTCCAGCTTAAACATCAAAATTCCTTTTTATCTTATAGCCTTGAAGGGAAAAGTCTCGGAGGTGTTTACTCGTATACTTTCCCGTTATGCTTCAACCAACCATGAGTGTGATGATTACGAGGGTCTTTGTGCGTCCAGTGCATTACGCCACCTTTCTTGTTCCATTCATATTCACCATAAAATTCAACTCGATCGCCCTTTGCCAGTCCCTGAACACGAGGCGCTAAATCAATATTATGTGCGACTAACAAGGTTTGTCCGCTATCGAGTTGCAAAATGAATTTCTGATGTCGAGAGCCTTTATTATCATCTGGCAGTACTCGATACACCGTACCTGAGCCACGTACTTGAACATCACTTTGATGGTTTTCGTAAGCTTGCTTAAGCCGCGTATCATTCGCTTGAACATGACTGATGCCGAAACTAAGCAGCACTATAAGTAGAGCGAAAAATTGTTTCATTCCTTTCATTTCCCATATCTGTGTGTTGATTTGGGATACTGGTTGGGCATCCCCTCTTTTAACGATGCTTGTACTGAGTTGGACAATAACCTCTCGAAACGTCCGAACTGCGTAGTTTTACATGCTTGGTCGAGCGCCCAGAAACACGTGAGCGCCACAGCTTAAAACTGCCAAGCTTGAGATGGCTACGCATAAAACGAATCACTTGCGATTCATTTAAACCAAATTGGTGCTCTATTGCCTCAAATGGCGTTCGGTCTTCCCACGCCATTTCAATAATTCTTGATTCATTCTCTTTGGATAACATCATACATACTCTTCCTTAATAAACTGGGAGAAATACGCTCGTCTTAGATTTAAAGATCACAGGGTTACCACTTTGAACTCCACGCCTTATAAAGTTCAATAAAACAACAAACTAACTCGAATTATGGCTATTTGCTTTCCAGCCACTCAGAACGTAATAGGCCATACTTAATCGAGTCATAGTACTCGCCTTGGTAATAACGCACTTTTCTTAGCCTAGCTTCTTGCTGGAAGCCTAATTTGAGGGCTAGTGACATCATCCGCGGATTACCCGACCAAGTGGTTAAACCGACACGCTCTACCTGCTTGTTATCGAATAGGTAAGAGACCCAAAGAGGAAGAGCTAACGCAGCAATACTCTTCCCCCAATAGTCGGAGTTATAAATGACCACTCCGGCTTCAAGCCAACGTGTCTCTTCACACTCCCAATAACAACTGACAGTTCCTACAGGCACATCGTCTACAACCACCAACTGTAAGTCGGATCCATTGAGTAACCGTTGAAACGAACGGCTTTCAAACTCTTCTAGTGATGGGGGTGAGTATGGAAAATAAGGGCCGTTAAACTTCGTCCACTCATCATTTGAGATAACCAAAGCATAAATAGCGGCCAATTCGCTGGGCATGGCGGGCCTAATACTTACCTGCATTTTCTCTCCTTGGTTTGCTGCTTAGGTTTGGTTCTTGGTCTAATTTCTAGAGGGATTAGTCGCGACCACAGCAGTCATTAATCTCATAATAACCATTAATAATAAAGTAACTAAATCAGATGACTACCAATCTAGCAGCGAGGCAATCATGGGGTTAAATAAGCTTGTGCGAACTCTCTAAGCACTCTCGCATTATTGTGGTATTTGCTATCCCCGCACTTTATGTCATCCACTCTGATGTCCGGGCTGGAATAAGCAGGTATAACATCTCTCTCATAAGACATCACTGTCCCTCTGTCAGCACAAATTGCACCGAAGGAATATTGAGGAGCTCTTGGATACGTTCCAGAAATGTAACTTTCGATACTATCAAAATCTTTCAATAACGTTTTATAGTCATGATTAGCAGCACTTAAATGGCCAATTTCATGCTCCATTAAGTAATCAGGACAGTTTATCGCTAAAGAAAAAAAGTAGGATACCGAAGATGACATACCACAATAATCAGACTCAAAGCTAAAATTATAATTAGAAAATACTATCCCAGTAAAAATGGGGACGCCGTCTTCTGTTGTTTCTGGAATCGGTTCTTCCATCGATAATTTTAATAACCTCTCTGCTGCCCCCAAATCTTGAAACCAAAGGCTGTCGATTTCAGACGTATAAATCACCTTGGTGACTTTTCGCGTCATAGGAATGCAGGAGTTTTTCAACACCAGATTCGAATAGCTTTCCCATGTCGCTATTTTAGAGGCAACAAATGCTTTGGAATATTCGGCTAATACAGATTCATCAACATAAAGATGGATCTCTGTATTCAAAGCCTCGCTCTGTGCACAAGTAGGAAACTCTATGGTTTGAGCATTGGAAAATCGGCTAAAGCTCAACACCATAATCAGAACATAACCAACGACCCGGATGAGCCTTTTGAAGAAACTCTTATTTACTTGTGTATTCACCGCCACCGTCTCCCTAAGTTCAAAGTCCTAAAGACCATTATAAATGCCGTGACTTAAGATTCATAAAGATCACCATTACCAACATCGTCGTTGGCGTACAAAAGTAACCTGTTCTATCTATGTTTTTCAGAAAATAAAAAGCTCGCCAACGAGTGACGAGCCTTGTTTATTATTAAACCTAACTTATTACGACACCCTGCTTACTAAGAAACTTGGTCTCGTAACGTCAATTCAACGTTTTTCAACACTTTGAACTCTTCTCGAGTACAACCGCGCGCCACGGAAACCCAATGGTCGCCAGTTTCATCGGCTCCTTTAAACTCTGCACGCAACTCATATCTTCGCCATGTAACAAACGCCAAAATAAAGGTCAGTGCGAGCATCGGTAAACCGAACTGAGGCACGAATGCCCAAGTCGCAGCCGATAGGACTAAAGCCAACGAAACAATATTGATTGCGTTTTCTTTAAGACCCAATTGACGAATTTCTAACTGTTTGATTTTACGTAAGCTATACACATCTTTCTTAACTTGGAGTTCGTTAGAGCTCACCAGAAAATCTGATGCTTTGTATGACCTACGAAGTCGCACTAAATTCGCTAACCTGTTGCGTGTTTGATTCTTTTTCATCGCCTTTCTCCATGTTATTAGAGGTTAGTAAAAACTAATATAATCATGAAGTTAATGAACGAGAGCTTATTTTATAAATCAAACTAATATTAAAATCAAGCTTATGCAATTAATAACACTTATAACAACACCGTCTTACATTTTAAATTTCAATATAAAGAAGGCTCATTAAGGAATCTACTCATCATAAATCGGTGTACTTTAGTTAAGTTAGATATAGGCCGATAGTGATTCCGATAATCGACCGAACATACTAAACGGCGGGCATGGTTCACCTTGCTTTGTAACTACTTATTTCAAAGAGATTTTTGCAATGAATCTCACGCTCTAGGAATGCTGAACCACGGTCACATAACGCTCCATATTTCATAATCAGAACAACCACCACCCGCCTTGATCATTGATTTTCTGAATACCAAAATCATTCAATTGAACATATCATCATAGCTTATCAATTAAGCAATTGATCTCATAACAAAGAGACTGTACGCTTACGTTATGCACACGGTTACCTAATGGAGATCACGATGAATGAACTACTGACATGCGCTATGGAACAGAAACAACGAACAACAGTGACGAGTTTATTCGCAAGAAATGGATTCAAGATCGCGGCTACTGACTTTGATGATGTGACTTTCGAACGAGAGAGTGTGTTGGTCAATGTTCGTTTTGATGCGTCTTCAAACGTTGAATCGATTTCAATTCTAAACAACTAACGAGCTCACAAGCAGGTCGCTAAAATAATGAATGGCCAACATTCGAGTCATTTTAGCGTATCTTGCGACCTGCCCTTTTCTACTTCATCCCCATCCTCTTCTCTTCCAAAAGCCACCGAGTGACAATTAAATCAATAACTCGCAATTCCATGAGCTTGGCTTATATTTATCAATACCCTTTGAACAAAAATTCGAAATGATGCCTATGTTCCTAACTCGGTTAATTTATGTCAGTACGCTTTCCGAATGTTGTGATTCCAAAGCATTGGAGGAGATACTCGCTATCTCGCGAGATCATAATCGGCAGAGCCATTTAACGGGGCTTCTCAGCCATAATCAAAAGTACTTTCTTCAATGCATTGAAGGGTCTAGAGAGGCCGTTAACCACACGTACAATCATATTCTTAACGACGAGAGACACAATCACGTCGCAATACTTTATTTTAAAGAGATTGATAGCAGAGAATTTGGAGATTGGTCGATGGGAGACATTCCGCAGTCCAATTTAACCGAGCTGTTGAATTTACAGTTTTCAACATCTGATCAATTTAACCCGTACGAAATGTCTGGCGAAAGTGCTTATCGAATGCTTTTAGAGTTAAAGCAAAATTTGCCATCTGAGTGACAAAACTCAACTTGGAACGATTACTATAGAAGAACCTGCGACCAAATAAGGTTTGTCATTTTGAGTTTAATAAAAGGTTAGATGTGCATCTCACCTTTATTTTAGGACAAGAATTTAAACATAAAAGTCCGAGTTGAGCATTTTCAATATGCTCAACTCGGACCCTTAAACAATTAAGTTCTACGCTCTTAATTAATCTCGACGACCAGTCAACTCAATCGCTTGATCTTTTGTATCAATTTGGAATTTCAAACCACCAGAAGATGCTTCATTGCGACTTTGTAATACAGGTTCTGATTCAACACGCTCTACATTAGTCTTATTTGGCGCAGTTAGGTTCATGTCGATTGTACCTGTATAATTGCCGTCTGCCGCCAACGCAGTATTCATGGAAAAAGCCATAAGCCTAGTGCGATTAACTTGTTCATACGTCACCTCTGTATTTCATCATTCGTTTTTCTTTCGATAGAGTTACTTTAGCCATCAACAACCAAACAAATGAGGAAAACCGAGATTTACCAAATTGAAAACAGCCCTAAGAATTAGCTTTAAGGCAATTGCGTCTGTATCTCAGATAACACCTCATCTAACCCTTCACCTAGGGCTTCAACAAGTGCTTCATAACCTGCTTCTTTCAAGGGTACTTTTGATTCGAAGTCGGCACGCGCGAGCTCTGAGCCTTGCTCGCTCAATACCCAAGTTCCTTTCACTTCTGCGTTTCCGGTATAAGAACCATTGAACTGCTCAAAGGTTATCGTCAACTCTCTTTCAGGCTCTCCCGATGTATCAGAAGTATTGACTCGCTCTTCAAGCAACCCTTCAAGGTTTTCCGCCCAAACGTGTTTACGCGCAGACACCAATTCATTTTCAGACTTGCGATAAGCTATTCCTATCGTGTCGAGGTAATCCGGCAAATCAACACTAGTTTTGACCTTAAAGATGGGCTTATCCAATGTACTTTCAGGCAAGAGGTAGGCGTTAGTACCATCAGTAGGCGCTGCGCACCCCAAGAGCCCGACTGACACAACCAGTGATATAAATAGCTTTCTCATTATTCCACTCCCTTAACTGGAATCGGGTCTTCTTCTACTTCACTACCAAACACCAACGCATTCGGTTTGTCGTTCAGCACTTTAATCAGTGGGCGAAGCTCTTTTAACACATGTTCTAACTCTTCAGATGCACTGATCAATTGCTTGTAAGCGTCGGAGTCATCATCGTAACTTTCTAATGTCGCCTCAAGTTGCTTCATGGTGTCACTCAGATCTTGTGGTAACGCTTTTGCGCCCTCACTACCCATCAGTTGATCGACACTCTTCAAGGTAGTATCTAATGATGCAAGCGATCCGTTTAAATTGGCGATAGTCGCGTCTAACGGTAGCTCGTTAATCTTGGTTAGGAAATCGGTGAGCTGATTTTGAATTTCGGTTAGACCACCCGCGACGACTGGGAACACAGGGTAACCATCAAATTCTCTGGGTTCGTAAGTCTCCTCATCTTCATAAAAATTAATGTCGACAAACAGCGCTCCCGTGAGCAAGTTACCCGTTTTCAAGGTTGCTCTTAACCCTTCGCCCATTTGCAGCTTGACGCGTTCAGCAAAGGCTTCGGCATTCACGGCTCTAAAGACTTCAGAAACTCGTTCTATTTCCAGCTTGATTAAGATAGGAATACGGTTCGAGACCTTGCCATCTTTATCCATGCGAATTTGTAACGGCACCGTATCCACAGTGCCAATCCTAACACCACGATACTCCACTGGAGCCCCTTTCCTTAAACCTCGAACCGATTCTTCAAATAGCAACACATACTCGATCGATGTCGTGTACTTACCTTGTAAAACCGCGTCGTAATTGTCGTACAGTGTGTACTCTTGAAGGTTCTCTTTTATCTGCAATCCAGGCTTAATACTCTCGGCTACATCAAAGCTCACACCACCAGTCAGGATGCTTTCTATTGATGCAAAGTTGACGTCTAAACCATTCGCACCAAACTTCACATCTATTCCAGAAGATAGCCAAAACTGCGTTTTTTCGAAAATCAGACCATCATAAGGTGCAAAGATAAACAGTTGGTATTTACCCTCTTTCTTTTCATAGTCAAAGCTTGTTTTCTCAACCCGACCCACCACGAAGCCATGATGCAAGACAGGTTCTCCTACACGCAGTTGATTGGCCTTATTATGTGAAACCACCACACGAATTCCTTTGGTATCTGGTCCCGCGACGGGTGGTGTGTCTAATACATCGAACTTCAATTGAGACTCACTCGATTTACCCGGCTTCAACTCAATGTACGACCCCGACAAAATAGTCTCAAGCCCACTAATGCCATCGGTGCCGACATGGGGCTCAACCACCCAAAACTGGGTTTCTTTATTGATCATGCGTGAGGCTTTCTTGTCTATCTGAGCTTTGGCTATGATGTATTCGTAATTTTCACTCAGCGCGACATCCGTAATAGTGCCCACATGTACATTTTTAGACTTAATTGCTGTCTTTCCCGCTTCGATACCTGAAGCATCAGGCAAGATCAAAGTGATCTCTGGTCCGCGATTGTTGAAGTACTGAAACAACATCCAACAGCCGACCAGAACCGCGATAATGGGCACAATCCAGACCGGAGACAATTCATTTTTTTTTGATACTTTCGCATCTGACGCGCTTTGTTTTTCCATATACCCCACACCTCTACCGAGAGATTATTTCCATATAATTCGAGAATCAAAAATCATTGCCGACAACATAGTGAAAATGACGACGGCAGCAAAAGACAAAGCAGCAGGCCCAGGATAAATCGCCATCAACCCGTCTAATTGAACCAAGGCAACCAGAATGGCAACCACAAAAATATCTATCATTGACCACCGACCAATAAACTCAGTAACACGGTATATTTTGAGAAATCGAGTCGCTTCATCAACAGGTAAACCCTGAACCCTTTTTGCATTCCAATACAAGTATGCGAGCGCAATCATTTTTGCCATCGGTATAAACACACTGGCAAGCAAGATGATCAAAGCGACTGGGTATGACCCCATATTCCACAGAATGATGACACCTTCGATGATGGTTGAACCTTCACTCGTCCCGAATGCAGACGTATACATCATTGGGTATAGGTTTGCCGGGATGTAAAAAATAATGGATGTGAGTAATAGAGCCCACGCTATCTGAAGGTTTTTGGTTGGATTAAATCGGTGTAGGTGAACATGACAACGAGAGCATTGACTAAGTTGTTCATCGTACAAGTGAACCTGCCCACAAACATGACAAACCAAATGGTCGTGCTTTTGAAAAAGGCTACCCGTTACCGATTCATGCAACGGCTTAGGTGGGATCAATCGGTCCCAGATCCAATCAAAATCAACCAACGAAATGGTTTTGACCACCAGCATAGCGTAGATACCAAATGCCCAAAATGATATGCCCATAGAGACATCGGCTAGTGCTGCTATTTTAATCAAACTAACCAACACACCAATCAAAAATACATCCACCATGAGCCACGGTTTAACCCAGCTCAAAGTCTTTAAAATGAAGATCGCTAAACGGCTTAGGTTCGGCGAGTGGGTGCGCTTTTTTTCAGTCAACGAATAGAACCAGATCGCGCTAATCAGAAAATAAGCAGGTAAGAAAATAACGGCAAGAAATAAGAGTGCGGCAATCAGTGAATTATCTAACCTATTCATCATATCCACGGCTTGATAAAGGGTTATTTGTTGACTGATACCTTGGACGCTAAATGACATGTAGGGAAAAGTAAGACTCATCACGAGTGTGATCAAACTGGCCACTGCGTAGGCCATCACTCCTTGTCCCTTACTCGCACCGATGCTGCACAATGTATGATGACAACGAGGGCACGACGCCTCACTGCCCGAAGGTAATTCCCGGAACTGGCTGACTAACCCACATTCGATGCATGACTTGGTACAAAGATCAGACAATAACGGCACCTCTTAGCGGTTGATAAGCAACTAGACACTAAGACTAACTATAAGTAAGGGTTGGATTTTTTGCCAATATGCACCCAATTAAACAAATACAGTATGGTAGAAATGAGAGGTAGAAAGATAAAAGAAGAGATGACCAATTAGCCACCTCCTTTTAATCATTGAACGAATACAAACGGCAACGATTTAACTCGTTGCCGTAGTCACGCACTATTTACAGCGTGATCAGTTGTGATTGTTGTTTAACTGATAGAAAGTCACTTGCGCATAATCGCTGTCGTCACTTGAGTTATCTTGCAAATAGATACCTGCTTTGAAGTACATGTAGTTATCTGCATCGTCATAACCGCTGTTACTCATATCCACTTCTTTTGCCGCCAATTCCGAGCCATTTTGACTAATAGTAGTAATCAACTTGTCACCTTCGACAACAATGGAATACGAGAAAGTTTCATTGAGTGCAATACCGTCACTTGGGTTGTTAGTGCTGTTTAAGTCACCGTCAGACGTCACCATGTTACCTAATAGGTTATGCCAAGTTTCATCGCCACCGCTCAAGTTCGAGGTTTCATGAGCAAAGTAGATTGCGCCTTTGTCGTTACCTGGCAGTTTATGGTAGTACAGACGAATAGGTTCGTTTTTCTCAGCATGAATTTGGCCAATCACGATTCGGCCCACTTGTTCAGTGTTCGAAGTAGTTGTTGTCACGTGGTTGATGGCTAACGTTGCATTTAACGTCCCGTCGATACCACCAAAGTCCGACTGGTCACTCGATGGAATAGACGAAAACGCCCAGTTATTGTCTTTACCCGAAGTGGAGTAAGAGGTATCACCGCGACGAAGCATCTCTCTTAATTCGGTACGAACATATTTTGTTCCGCTAGATGTTGTCACACCTTCGACAGGTGTGTAGAACACCAAGCCACCATCACTACCGGTATAGAAGAATTGGTCTTCATAACCCGCATCAAGCGTGTTCTCTTTGATAGAAGTCGCGTAGCCATCACCTTCATCAACGGGAATGCTCACATACCAATCCAGTAAGTCGAAGTTGCCTGATGGCGGTAGGTTTGGATCGAGTCCGTAGTCAGGGCTATCGTTGCCACTGATTTCGACTTCAGTAATATTCGTCCAAACACTTTCCGCATTGTTTTCAAAGACTTTGATACGAACCCAACGAGCCTGAACATCCGTCACATCGTAGGTTTCAAAACCAGATGTGCTGCCACTACTATATCCATAATAAACCTTGTTCCAGCTGCTTGAACTTTCATCAGCTAACGCTCTGATCTCGAACTTATAAGTTTGCTCTTCGCCTTTACCCCAAGCTATCGCGACGTCTTGAACATTTTGTACCGAGCCAAGGTCGAGCACTAAATTGACGGGCGCATTCTGAGCGGCCCAACGTGATGACCAATCAGTGCTTCCATCAATCGTATTCGATGCTGGGTAAGAGCTGTGCGCTCCACCCCAGTCTGATGCGGATTGAATGTTCAGTGTTTCAGCCGATACGCCATAAGTAGCCATCGCTAAAAGAACCGCGCACGACAATTGTTTGTAAGGTTTAAATTGGTGAGTTCGAGGTTTGCAAGAAGTGAGTTTGCAAGGTTTAAAGGTCATACAAGTCTCCATGATATGTTTCACGTATATTATTTATTCCATATTTTGTAGGGTGTTACCGAAGTAACGAGAACCACTATAGGACAATATTTGTACGACAAGTTGAACAAGCATCACGATCATGAATTATTATATTACAAATAAATAACTATGTGACATGAACCATTCTTATACCAAACACATCATCTAATAAGACAGCATTATAACGAGAAGCTTTAAACCAAATTACACTTGAGCTTTTCTTCCAACGCTTGAATACAAAGTTTGATGGCGATAGGCGTGTTTGAAGCGAATGGGTTCAACGCATAAACCGTGTTAGTGGGTAATTGAAAGCTTGGTATCATGTCGACCACCTCACCGGATAGCTGATGAAGGTAAAAGTCTGGAATAGCGCCGATACCGACGCCAGATTTAATCAAAGCGAGACAACTGTGAAAGGAGTTCGTAATGCAGCTGGCTGGCTGTTGGTAAATAAAGTCTTGTTCATTTTGCGAACTAAAGTGATGAGTCACCTGTTTTCCCTGCCAAGAATTTGCGATGTAAGGAATAGATTCAAGCTCACGACTTCTCATGCTTTCAACACCACACAACACGTCTTTAAACTCACCCAAACGCTTTTGCTTTAGGTTGCTATCACGTGAACTGCCTACTCGAACTGCGAGATCAATATCGTGTTCCATAAAGTCTAGATGCTGATCGTCGCTTATCAGTTCTGGCTTTAACTTCGGATATTGCTTCATCAGTTCCGCAATAACAGGCGCAATCAACAAGTCCATCAACGCATTCGGTGCCGTGATACGAATCCGACCTTGGGGCTCTTCTAGCTCAGCTTTCGCCATATCCCAAGCCGATTCAGCGATCACGTTGATGTCTTTGCAACTCAAATAAAAACGCTCACCCATACTGGTCAGAGATTGCCTGCGTGTTGTGCGCTTAAGAAGAGAAGCGCCTAGCTCTTGTTCTAAGATTTTGAGATGTTGACTGACGACAGATTTAGACAACTCTAGCTTTTCAGCCGCAGCCGAGACTGAGCCCTGCTCTACGATATGAGCGAAAATCGACATCTGCTTTAGCTTACTCATCTTATTGTTCTCTTTTTACAAACAGTATTTTCTATTATCTCTGTTTTTCAAATCAATTTCCAAGACTAAACTCAATTCAACTTATCGAGATACCAAATCAAAAAGACAGTGCTTGAAACAAGACTGTTATGGAGAAAGACAATGTTAGACAACCAAATTTTAGAAGCATGTAAGCAAGGCATTAACGCGTGGCAGAAAGCATTCAACAGCCAAGATGCAAAAGGTTGTGCCGATCAATATACTGAAAGCTGTGTAATGGAAGCGCGTCCATTTGGTACTTTTGAAGGTCGTGAAGCGATTCAAGCATTTTGGCAAAACATCATCGACCAAGGCTTCAAAGACGTTGATTACACCGGTGTTAAGTGGGAAGAGCACCCAGAAGGCGGCTACATTCTTACCGCTAGCTGGACAATGAACAAGGCGTTTGGTGTTGTTCATCGTGAACACTGGGCACTTGAAGCCGATGGTTGCGCTCGCTTAGTAAGCGACGACTTCGAAGTTCAAGGCGAACGCTAGAGCTGTAATTAAAAGCTAGAAGCTCACAGCTCAAAAATAGAAACAGAAAACAAAAAGCCAGCAATCCAAATGGACTGCTGGCTTTTTAATGTTTGACTCTGTCGCCTTTTCACTTGATTTGAAGGTGATTCAGTGACTCTACACAATCACTCAACACGCTCATCATTTCAAATCAAAATGTCTGGTAAGACAGAGCAAATACAAGTCAAAGTTACAGTGCTGCTTTCTTCGCTTCTGTAATCCAACCATCGAACGTGCTTTGGTTTGCTTTGATCCAACCGTTTACGTGCGCTTCGATATCCGCAGAGCTATTCTTACCTTTACTCATCATCATGTTCTGAGCACTTACATCATTGATGTTAAGTTTGATGATTTCGAAAAGCTTCGCTGCTGATGGGTTGTTCTTAGCAAACTCTTTGTTCGCAATAATGCGCATTGAGTTCATTTCGAAGCCGTAGTTTTTGCCGTTAGATAACGTCGTGTCCACATTCGAACGCTCGCCAGGAAGTGCTGAGAAAGGAACTTCTAACCAAACTACATCTTCGTTAGGCACCAATACGCCACTTACCCAGTAAGGTGTCCACGTGTAGTAAAGAATTGATTCACCCTTTTGGTAACGAGAAATCGTATCTGCAATGATTGCAGCGTAGTTACCTTGGTTGTGAGTTACCGTATCGTCCAGTTTGAACGCTGAAAGTTGATGTTCAATCACCATCTCACAACCCCAACCTGGGTTACAGCCTGTAAGGTCTGCTTTGCCATCACCGTCAGCATCAAAAAGCTTCGCGATTTTCGGATCCGTCAGTTGACCAATGTTAGTAATGTTGTATTTCTCAGCCGTTTTCTTATCAATTAGGTAACCTTGAGCGGCACCGCTTACATATTGGCCTTCACGGTAGAATTTATCATCGCCGCCCGCCATTTTGTATTTATCAGCATGAAGCGGGAACCAACCTACGGTTAGGAACGTTGCATCACCTTTTGCAATTGAGGTGTAACCTACGTTGTAATCCACTTCTTGCGTAGATTTCACGTCGTAGCCAAGCTCTTCAAGGGCGCGGTTAACAATCAACGTTTGGAATGTTTCTTCCGCTACAGACGATTGAACTGGCTGAACTGATACACCTTCACCCGGTAAGCTTGCTGCCCACACGTTAGTTGATACTGCTAATGTAGAAACGATGCTAACTGCAAGTTTGCTCTTCCATGAATTATTCATTGGTGTTTTTCCTTAATTGTAGTTCTGATTTGTTACCGCGATTTATCGCATTGAGCACAAGAGAAACAGGGCCCATGTGGTACCAGCGTAATTTTGTATTACCTGCATTTACCCCAAGAACTTGGGTAATGCGGTCAAGCAGGATTGCTAGAATAACGATGCCGAGACCACCAACAGCGGCCAGTCCCATATCTAGACGGCCGATACCTCTCAGTACCATTTGACCTAAACCACCTACCGCGATCATTGATGCGATAACCACCATAGATAGCGACAACATCAGTGTTTGGTTCACGCCCGCCATAATGGTTGGTAATGCAAGTGGCAGTTGAATTCGGTAAAGCATCTGCTTTTTACTTGCACCGAATGAATGACCCGCTTCGATCAAATCTTCCGGTACTTGCTGAATACCTAGGATGGTTAAACGTACCACCGGTGGCAGTGCGAATATAATGGTCACTACCACACCTGGAACGTTACCGATACCAAACAACATTACGATGGGTACTAAGTAAACGAAGGCTGGCGTTGTTTGCATAGCATCCAAAATTGGGCGAACGAATTTAGCCGCCGTGTTACTTCGGGCGAGCCATATCCCCATAGGCAAACCTATCAACAGGCAGAAGAATACAGATGTCATCACCAGTGAAAGCGTAGTCATCGCTTCAGACCAAGCGCCAATCAAACCAATCATAGTAAGAGATACTGCCGTAGCAACACCCAGTTTCAGGTTTGAAAACTGCCATGCCACCAAGAACAAAATGATGAGCATAAATGGGGCTGGCGTAGACACCAATGCCGTTTCAAATGAACTTAGAATGAAATCGATAGGTACACGAATTGCTTGAAACAATGGTCGTCCGTGTTCAACTAGCCAATTCAATCCAGACTCAACCCAAGTATCAACAGGCAAAACTGCCTCTGCAAAAGGATTAAGAGGATCAAAAGGAATGGTTTCTACGGTTTCACTGCTTAGCCAATCTGCCGATGGTGAAGTGTCAGCGGCTTGACCCCAAGGATCACTTGATGGCTGAGCGGCAGGAGCAGACTGTGACCATGGGTCATTATTTGTTTGTTCAGACGACATGATCTACCCCTTATCCAATGTTTGTAGCAAACGTGACTTAGTTACCACGCCAAAGTAATTACCTTGCTCATCCACAACAGGAACTGAGTAAGGCACACCACCAACAAGGCCAAGCACGTCATTGATTGGTAAATCAGGGTTCAGCGTTAATCCATCATCGAGCTGCGCGCTCACTAATGATTTGTTCTCTTTGTGAGCTTTGCGAAGAGAGTCAATAGAAACAATGCCGGAGTAAAGGCTGCTCTTCTCAACAACGATGCCGTATTCACGGTCGTTATCCATTAGGATTTGCAGAGCGGAAGCTGGACCGTCGTGTTCTGACTTTTTAAATACCGCAGCCGGTTTCTTACGTGCAATGTCTTTCACAGTAAGTACGCTTGCGACATTCACACCACGGAAAAAGGCTTCGACATAGTCGTTCGCTGGGTTGTTAAGAATTTCGTCTGGTGTGCCCACTTGAACCACTTCACCGTTTTGCATAATAGCAATACGGTCACCGATTCTCATCGCTTCATCCAAATCATGGGAGATGAATACAATCGTTCGTTTATCGTCATTTTGAAGACGAATCAGTTCATCTTGCATTTCAGTACGAATCAAAGGATCGAGTGCCGAGAACGCTTCGTCCATTAACAGGATATCTGGGTCACATGCCAAGGCTCGCGCTAGACCAACACGTTGTTTCATACCGCCAGACAATTCATCTGGGTACGATTCTGAGTATGCGTCAAGGCCTACACGTTCTAATGCTTCAAATGCTGACTGTTTTCGTTTATCTACTTCAACACCTGCCAGCTCAAGGCCAAATGCAGCATTTTCGATAACGGTCATATGCGGCATCAGTGCGAAATTTTGGAAAACCATGGAGATGTTGTTGCGGCGGACTTCGCGCAGTTCATCTTCTGAGATGTGGGCAATGTCTTTGCCTCGAAGAAGCACATTACCTTTGGTAGGTTCGATTAGGCGGTTAAGAAGGCGTACTAGGGTTGATTTGCCAGATCCTGACAATCCCATAATCACGAAAATCTCGCCTTCTTGAATACTAAGAGAAACATCGTTAACACCGATCGTTAACCCTGTTTCTTCGAAAATTTTGTCTTTATCCGCGCCTTCATTAATCATCGAAAAAGCACGGTCGGTATCTTCACCAAACACCTTGTACAGTCCCTTAACTTCCAGTATGGGATCCATATAATCTAATCCTTTCTTAGCTATTTTAACTTAAAAATGGTTATTTAAGCTCGAAAAACGATTAGCACTCTAAGCAATGTAGAGCTGTAAATCAAGGGGTTGCGTTCGGTAACCCTTATCAAAAACAATCATTTCGCCAACCAAAATCAAGTTTCAACATCCAGACAAAAAACACCAAATCACTGATAATAAAGTACATTAAAGCAATATAAATGCGTTCGAGATTATCTATTACTTACTGATAGATTATTGAATATTTATTTCACATTAAAACAATTAATGGGTGAAACAGACTAGGATTCAATGCAAATACTTCGTGCACAAATAATTCGAATACAAACTACTTATTGCAGTTTTAACGATATCTAAAAACTGGACATTTGCGCTTTACGGAGAGCAAAACCTCCCCTTTTTCTCTATCGATGTAACAAGAAGATCGGTATAGCTTCGGCAAGAACGCAGAGGTATTCACAACCGCTCATTTAAACCAATAGAGGGCCAGAAGGTCACTATATAAAAATAGAATTAGCCGATGGAATAAACCAAGTTTGGCACTGGTCAAATTGATAGAATTATCTTCTATATCCAAAACATAACCCCAAGTGTGATACTTGCTGCAAACTAATGAATGTCGATTCTCTAAGCCGAACGACAACTTGTAGAGTCCTCATTGCTGAGCCATTATTTATAGAAGAAATCGACATGCTTTCCGCGATTATTAAAGAAAAGGACAAGGCGCTCGAATGATAAAAATGCTGGTGTGTGACTTTGACGGTACGCTTGATGGGGGTTCATCTCATGGGGTTAATCAGTTATTTGACTACTTAGCGGAGCAACCTGATATCCGCTTTATCATCGCGACGGGTAGAACACTGCCCTCAATTCGGGTGGGCTTGGCATCAGATAACTACCCGAAACCACACAGTATTATCAGCGATGTGGGCACCAGAATTCATCACGATCACTCCCAAAAGCCTGATCATATTTGGCACAACCAATTAGAAGCTTCTTGGAGCAAATCAAAGGTAGAGTCAGCACTGGCGCCACTCGATTTCATGGGCGAACGCATAGAGAGCCATCAGGGTGATTACAAAATCACTTTTGAAGGAAAGCTCTCAGAGCCTCAGCATGAACTGATCGAATCGAGCTTAGAATTGCACGGATTAGATGTACACCTCACCTACTCTCACGATTGGTACCTAGATATCACGCCTAAAGGTGTCAATAAGGCCACAGCGATTCATCATCTACTTAAACAACATGAGTTGAGCGTTGAAGAAGTGTGCGTTGCCGGTGACTCTGCCAACGACACCTCTATGCTGACAATAAAGGGCGTAAACTCAATATTGGTGGCTAACCATTATCCGGAGGTCGCTCACTTGTCTTATCGAGACAATGTGTACACTAGCAGAGCAACACACGCTGAAGGTGTCTTAGAAGGACTCAAATACTGGCAATTGCAAACGGTAGCGAGCAGTTAGAACGGGCCGGGGTGAGATACTCTTCGTTACTTCACGTTCTTACTGCCAACCTGGAAGCCAATGCTCTTTGTCGGTTAGATCTCGCCAATTAATGGCTTCCTCTCGTTTGGTCATCACTGCTTCTATCAAGCAACGAATCACCTCCCCTTCTTCAAACTCGACCTCAGTGACCATAAAGTGCTTTTCTTTCTTTATTGGGCTAACAGCAGTCCATTTACTACGAAGTAACTTCTTTGGGTTGATTCGATTCATGATTCTTTCCTGCACAGTTCATTGATGTTTTATCTATAAGCTTCAAAGAGTTAAAAAGATCATTTTAAGTTGAGAAAGCCCACGACTAAAATCCAGATAAGTCATAACTAAAGTCAATAAAACAAGTCGTAGACTCGGTACAATAGCTGCCACCAGTTCAAAGACTAATCCCCATGAACCAAACAGAATTCCAGCAAAAAATAGCGAGTTTCACCGCCATAGAACAAGCGCTTGATTACTTTGAGATTGGCTTTGATAGCAAGTTTATCGACCAAAATAGAATAGAGCTTGTGAAGCGCTTCAATGGTTACCTGATCCTGTCAAAACCGGATGATTGGTTTTCTGGAAGAAGAGCACTGAAAAACGCGTACTGTAAGGTTCAACGCAGTAAACTGGATCGCTACACACGCTCAGCCTGTCGTGGCTGTACGACTTGCCAACGCCGCTAGTTCAAAATCAGAAAGCTTAAACGTAGATAACAAAAAATAGAGAATTGAAATAACATCTCATTACGATTTAGTTAGTGGTTTGCTCGAAAAAAAGTGTGCTAGTCTTACGGCAACTCAACTACGAGATAAAAACTACAATGAAAATTTTCAGCAATTTCGAAAGCGGCAACATTCACGTCGTTTCAGCAGATTCACCACAAAACATTCAATTGACTATCCCAGCAGACAACCAGACTGAAATCTCTCAGTGGTTTCATTTCCGTTTAGAAAGTGAAGCTCAACAAGCTCACCACTTTGAAATCGGCCAATTGGCAACATCTGCTTACCCTGATGGGTGGAAAGATTATGATGTTGTAGCATCTTATGACCGTGAAGAGTGGTTCCGTATTCCATCTCAGTTCGATGGCGATACATTAAGTTTTGATATCATCCCTGAACACGATTCAATGTACTTCGCCTACTTTGCGCCGTACTCATACGATCGTCACCAAGATCTTCTGCACAGTGCTCAAACGCACCCGGCTTGTAAGCTTGAAACTCTAGGTCACACGCTAGACAACAACGACATCACCTTGCTAACCATTGGTGAGCCAAGTGAAGAGAAGAAAAACATCTGGGTTATTGGTCGCCAACACCCAGGCGAGACTATGGCTGAATGGCTAATCGAAGGTCTGCTGCAACGCCTGCTTGATGAGACAGACACAGTCGGTCGCTCTCTTCTAGACAGCGTTGTGTTCCGCGTTGTACCGAACATGAACCCAGATGGCAGCATCCGTGGTCACCTGCGCACTAACGCGATTGGCGTTAACCTTAACCGCGAATGGCAATCACCTTCTCTAGAACGCAGCCCTGAAGTTTTCCTTGTGCGCGAACGCATGCTAGAAACTGGCGTTGATCTGTGCCTAGACATTCATGGCGACGAAGCGATTCCATATAACTTTGTTGCAGGTAGCGAAGGCACACCTTCATACAACGAGCGCATTGCAAAATTGGAGAATCACTTCAAGCAAGCGCTTCTGACTATCACGCCAGAATTCCAAGATGAATTTGGTTACGATAAAGACGAACCGGGCAAAGCCAATATGACCGTCGGCACAAATTGGATCGGTGAGCAGTTCAAATGTCTGGCTTACACTGTCGAGATGCCGTTTAAAGATCACATCAGCCACGCTGACGAACTTTACGGCTGGTCTCCAGAGCGCAGTGTTGCATTTGGTCACGACATGCTAGCCGCGGTTTGGGCAACAGTAGACGAGCTATAAAACGAACCATAGACAGGCTAAGCGCCTTAGTTTGTCCGTATAGTTAGTTTGCTTACATATATAGCAAAGCCCAGCACTTGTGAAAGTGCTGGGCTTTTTAATATCGGATCTGAATGAGTGACTTGGGCTTTAAGGCATCTAACTTTAAAAGCTTTTTATGCCACTCTGAGGCTAGCAAAAAATACTGGGTATCTTTGCCTAATGTGTCTTTGTTCTGACACCATATCTTTGAAGCTTGGTCCTTCTAACAACTGAACGATCACTTCATCGCCTTCTTGTCGCAGCACTGCACCACTAATATCAATGGTGTTGTTATCGTGCAGTCTTAAACTGCCCGCCATTGAGAAGCCTCGATAAACAGGAATGATGTTACGCATCATCAAGCGCACACCCTTTTCAGACACTTCACTCACATGAAAAAGCTCATCCTTAATTCGCATCACTGGACGTGCCTTTTTTGGGTACTTCAAGCGGTAATATTTGCGTTTCTGGGTGAATAACTCTTCACTCATCGGTGACTCCCTGTCTCTGTTTATTCGGTAAAGCAATAGCCTTTAGCTTCAATTGGATTTCGAACGAACACATTCACCGAATTGATAGCTGACCATTATATCGACTTTACGAGCTAATGCTTTAGAGATTTATGCACAGAAACAAAGATTGCTGAGCATTCAGTAAAAAGTGAGATATGAGTCGTATATGCTAGGGGTTCGATTGTTAGCTATAAACCCTAAAGCTGAAACAGCGCCAACTGAATACTGAAGCCAACAAACAACAACCCGCACATAATGTTCATACATTGAGACGTGCGCTTTTTCGTCAATAATCTCTTAAACGTATCAGCCATCAAAATGACAACCAAAAACCAGGTAGCAACCACTGTCGCCTGTATCGCGCCCAGCATTAAACTGTCGGATACAATGTGATCCTTAGAAACAAACTGAGGGAATATCGAAAGGTAGAACAGAACGATTTTAGGGTTCAGTAGATTAGTGAGGAGTCCTTTGAAAAACTGATTGTAAAGCTTACTGCCCGATGCGCTCACTATAGCAAGCACACCCTCTTGAGCTCGCAGTGCCGCTCGAAAGTGATTATAACCAAGCCAGACTAAGTACAAGACACCCGCCCACTTCAGTCCCTCAAAGGCCTTTGGAGTCTGAGATAACAGTAAGCTCATGCCATTCGCAGAAACAAACGCATGAAACAAGAACCCGCATGACACACCCAACACGTTAATAAACGCAAACAACTTTCTTTGAGTTAAAGCCGTGCTCAATACCAACAAAGCATTTGGACCTGGAATGATGGCAATAAAAAACACGATAACAATAAACAGCCAGATACTTTCCCAACTCATTTCGCTCTCATTTCCTTAAAGCTTCCTAATCATACTTGATCGTTTTAGGGCGGGTATTGTACGTCCATTCAATACCATTACAATATGCCCAATGTTTAATTAGCTTGGCTTAGCTCGCTTGCCTTAGTTCAGTTGTATGGATAACGCTTAAATTTAACGTGTATAATTCACCGGTTTACCCTGTAACGCAGCAAAACTCATTCTCAAACATTTATAGCCCTGTTAGACTCCACCTCCATTTTGATACTTGGTTCATTTATGTCATTTGATAACCTCACCCTTAACGCAAAAACCGTCACAGCGATCCCTTCTCAATTCGACAAACCGACTGAGATACAACAAGCGGTAATTCCATCAATTACTGCGGGTAAAGACGTACTTGCGTTGGCTCAAACGGGTAGCGGAAAAACATTGGCGTTCGGCTTGCCCTTGCTGAACGACATCAACCATGATGTGAATGGACTGCAAGCGCTTATCATCGTCCCGACACGTGAACTCGCGTCTCAAGTGACTGAATCTTTAGAGCCGGTCGCGACAGCGCTCGATATCAAATTCGTAACCTTAACCGGTGGCGTGAATACTGATGATCAGCAGCAACAATTACTAACCCAACCGCAATTAGCAATCGCTACTCCGGGCCGTCTACTTGCTTTAATCAAAAGTAGCGAACTGGATGTAACTCAGTGCGTATCATTGGTTCTTGATGAAGCCGACCGCCTGATCGACATGGGTTTTTGGCCCGATATTCAAGCGATTACTGCAGCACTACCGAGCAAACGTCAGTCACTGTTGTTCTCTGCGACACTTCCGCCAGAGTTGGTTAGTCAGGCTGAGCTGCTTCTTTCAAACCCAATTAAAGTCACGACACACCAAGAAAACAGCGTGGTCGCGACTATTGAAGAAACTCTGTACTTAGTGAACAAAGGCAGTAAAGCTCAGGCGCTCATTGCCCTACTCAATCAACACACATGGCCGCAAGTATTGGTATTTATTGGTGCGAAAGACAATGCCGACGCATTAACCAAGCGACTGAATAAAGCCAAAATCAGTGTGAGTGCGTTACATGGAAATAAGAGCCAAGAAGAACGAGAGCAAGCATTAGAAAGTTTCAAAAATGGCGAGACTCGAGTGCTTATCGCGACAGACGTGATGGCTCGCGGCATCCATATTGATCAGCTGCCTGTCGTGATTAATTTTGATTTGCCGACACACTCCGCAACTTACGTACACCGGGTTGGTCGCACAGCAAGAGCAGGAAGCACTGGTTGCGCTATATCTCTGGTTAGTCACAGCGAAACTGATTACCTGAATGCGATTCGTACTCTGACCAATAAGCCTCTTGTGCTACAAGCATTAGAAGGTTTCCCTGTTACAGACAAACCTGCATCTGAAGCCACAGCTCGCAAACGTCCACCTAAAGACAAAATGGCTAACCGAAGAACCGCAAAGAAGAAAAGTGCTAAGCAATTTAAGAGCAAGCCAAGTTCTTCGAAATAGCCAGTTATTCAAAATAACCAGCTCTTCAAAATAACCATAGAAAATCGATTAGCCCAGTTTGTACTGGGCTTTTTATATGCAATCAGATGTAAAGTCACAACCTAACGACTCAGACAAAATGCCAATTTAAATGACACTTTTGTGAATTATGATGCCAAGGTATTGATTCTTGGTTGCTCAAAAAAAATACTTTCTGATCACGTTGACGCCCCTATATCTGGCAACTAGATTTTTCTATTAGTGTCTAAAAACCGGGAGGTCATTGAAATGAAACGTGCAAGCTCTACATATCGATTACAACTGATTAAGGAAGTGGCTACTCGCCGAGATCGTCAGAGTTCCAATGACCCAATGGCAAACTACATACAAAACCTAATCGACAACAAAGACGACTGTGATACCTCGGTGGAACGCAACCAGAGGTTCAGTGGTAGTCATTTTGATGAGCATATTGGTGGTTGGGTTAGCGACCACTGGGGTAGCAAGTAGTCCGATATCTCCAGTCACTCGTGTCTTAAATAAAGCAGCGTAACCACTGTAGAATTTATCTCCGCATTAACCTATCATCTGCAACAAATCCCTACCATTGAGTAAGCAGAAAGTGTCTGAGTTAAAAAGAGAAAAAGAAGTGATGGTTGCCTTCCAAGTGATCCCTCGCGTCAAAGAAGGCAACAACTTCGAAGTAGTTGATAAAGCCATTGAAGTTGTGAAAGCAGCCGATGTCCCTTTCCAAGTTGGTGCGATGGAAACCACAATGAAAGGTGAACTCAATCAATTACTCGATATCGTTAAAAAGGCAGAGCAAGCTTGTTACGATGCAGGGGCTGTAGAAGTGATAACCAACATAAAGATTCATAGTAAAACCACCGAGGCCGATGATACATTTTGTACATACCATCGTGGTGTAACGAAAGCGAATCACATGTTTGTTTAGCAATATGTTTATTTCAGAAAGCTGTTTATTTAAGAAAACAGCGGGTTAAGAAAGACTCTGAAGAACCAGTGATGTTATTGAAAAGGCATGTCTGAAAGGTGAGAAAGGATTTCCATTCGTTCTTCTTCTGACATCGAATGCCAATCACGCGGGCTCTCTTCAGGGTCATTTTTCGCCCCAATGTTTTTTCGATCCAGTGCTTTAACTGGTTCTTTTTTGAATTTTACGTTCTTTTTATTCATACCGACATCACTCCTTCTGGTACAAAGGTACCTACCTTAATATTACACCCCAACCATTATGTAAAGTAATAGTTACTTCGGAGTTAAATAAAATCTTGATACTTCCTCTTTAACCGAAAAGATCTCTTTGGGGACTTGTATTTCCCTCTTCGTCAACCGACTTACCAACCAAGTTTTTTTGCTTCATTATCTTCCTTCGATAGCGCTGACGACAAAGCTTAATCACGTGCAATTGTTCTGACGGAGTCATCGACATCCAATTAAAGCGCTCTTCTCTTTTGCGCATACAACCATTGCAATAGCCTTTATCATCGCTTGAGCAAACCCCAACGCAAGGGCTTGGAACCTGGAAAAACTCTAACTGCTCCACCATGCCTCCTTACACATCAAAATCGAGCTTACTAATTAAAAAATAAGCGATTAATTTGTCGCCCAGCTCGTGAAATTCATACTAAACTATGACCGTATACTGACACATATAGTGTTTTGTAAACTATACTTTGAACCCATCAAGTTACACTTATTCGGTAACTTCGTTCTTTCCTTTGGAGCCTTATAATATGAAGTTTAGTTCAAAAAAATTACTAGCAGTAGCCGCTTTACCTATGATGCTAGCAGCATGCACGACAACAGGTGACAACGCGATGCAAGTAACACCAACCGATCTACAGCACCATAATTGGGAACTTGCGCAAATTGATGGCAAGGACATTGTGAAAAGCGAAGACCAAGCAGCTCCTCGTCTAGAGATCGGCGAAAAGATGACTGCAAACGGCATGGCTGGTTGTAACAACTTCTTCGGTCAAGGCGAGCTGAAAGACGGTCAATTCCGTATCAAGCAAATGGGCATGACAATGAAAATGTGTCACGGCTCTGCGATGGAAATCGAACAGTCGGTTTCTGCTACTCTAAGCGAGTGGAGCGACGTAACCCTAACAAACGATACGCTAGTACTGAAAAACGATGTACACACGCTAACGTACACAATTCGTGATTGGGTAAACTAATCCGTTCTCGAAATAGATATTGATTAAAGGAGCCTTCATGGCTCCTTTTTTATTGCCTGCTTACCCTCACAACACCTTCAAAATTAACACTCATCGCCTACTTTTCGTACCAACCTCCAATAAACCTCAAATATCTCTCATTTAGATGCAATAAATTCACTAGTTTATCGGTCTATTGCTAGGATGGTAAGAGCCTAGAGTCTGTCGAGCTTTCGAGACGATCGCATATCGAACAAAGTTTAACCAAAAAAATCAACACGCCCTTCCTGCTTGTTCTCAAGTAATTGATTGAATTTACTGTTGAATTAGAATTTATTTCAGAAACAGATAGAATAATAGGGCGTGTTGATCTTTCGAGCTGATTTTTGCAGCGAGTTGCTGGGTATTTATACAAGGCAGAGGCGTCGATGTGTAGCTAGCCTACATGAGAAGCCGATAACGCAGTAGAAATGACCAGCAAACGCTGCCCGAAGGGTTCGGCTAAAAGCGTTTTACTCTTTGTTGAGGGAGATTTGCTTAGAGTGACTAGGCTACTTCCCCCTCGCCGCGATTATAACGCTTTTATCTCGAACAAAATTTAACCACGAAAGGTCAACACGCCCTAGGGAGTTTGAAAATACAATGCTCTTACCCGTTCACTACCAAATGGAAAAGTTTATGAACAAGATAGTAAGTACGTTAGGAATCATGGCAACCGTTGCATACAGCGCAACCATTTATGCTGATGAAGCAACATCAACCAATAACTGGAACCAAATCGAACAGCAGGCAGAGGGACAAACTGTCTACTTTCACGCTTGGGGCGGTAGCCAAGAAATCAATCGTTACCTACAGTGGGCGGGCAAGAAATTACAAAGTGAGTACGGTGTTACCTTAAAACATGTGAAAGTAACCGATATTGCAGAAACTACCACTCGCTTACTCGCAGAAAAGGCGGCAGGAAAGAACACTGAAGGCAGTGTCGATATCGTCTGGATTAACGGCGAGAATTTCCGTTCAATGAAAGAAAATGCCTTGTTGTTTGGACCATTCACTCAAACACTTCCAAACTGGCAGTACGTGGATAAGTCTTTGCCGATCGATGTCGATTTCTCTGAGCCAACAGAAGGCTTGGAGGCACCTTGGGGCGTTGGGCAACTTGTGTTCATCCACGACCAAGAAACACTGCACAATCCGCCACTATCGTTTTCAGAGATGTTGAGCTACGCTCAGGCTTTCCCGAATCGCTTAAGCTACCCGCGCCCACCAGAGTTTCACGGTACGAGCTTCATTAAGTCTCTACTGATTGAGCTAACAAACAACAGTCCTGCGCTTGCTAAACCCGTTTCAGAAGATACCTTCCAAGACGTTACGGAACCACTGTGGGCTTACTTAGATAAATTCCATAAAGTAGCATGGCGCGGTGGTAAACAATTCCCAGCAGGCACATCGGAAAGCATCCAACTTCTGGATGACGGACAGATCGATCTCGCGATTACGTTCAATCCAAACTCTGTTTATTCAGCACAAGCAAGTGGTCGCCTAGCCGAAACCACTAAGGCTTATGCTCTAGAAAGCGGCGCACTATCTAACATTCACTTCCTTGCGATTCCTTGGAATGCCAATGCAACCGCGGGTGCTCAAGTGACCATCAACTTCTTGTTGAGCCCAGAAGCACAATCTCGCAAAGGTGATCTCAATGTTTGGGGTGACCCTTCTGTATTGAGCAGTAAGTACTTAACCGGCAGCGCTAAAAATACTCAGCAATTTAAATCGATTGATGAACCGCATCCTAGTTGGCAAAATGCGCTCGAGAAAGAGTGGCTTAAGCGATACGGTAACTAACCTCCATGCTACGCGCTCTATATTTTGTTGTTATAGCGGTATGTATCATCCCAACCATTCCTGGGGTAGCGGGAGTCGTGGCTTCGTCACTGAGTTTCATCCCGCCCTTAGGTTTAGACGAGCCAACACTCAACGGTTTTAGCCAAGTCTTTCAATGGGAAGGGGCTTGGCACTCTATTGGCTTAAGCCTAGGTTCAGCAATTGCAAGCAGCTATATCGCCTGCTTCCTGACCTTTTGTATTCTTCAAGCCTCTTGGGGAAACAAGTTTTGGAGAAAGATTGAGTTAACGCTATCACCAATGCTTGCCATTCCACATGTGGCTTTCGCTATCGGCTTTGCATTTCTGTTTAGCCCAACGGGGCTTGGCGCAAGAGCCGTACATCACTTGCTCGGCGAATCGGCTACGAGCTCTGAATTGGCGTTATTGGTGAAAGACCCATACGCGTTCGGCTTAATCATTATGCTTGCACTTAAAGAAGTCCCCTTCTTGTTGCTGATGAGCATTTCGATACTTCAGCAAATTGATGTAGAACGTATCACCAAGGTGAGTGCATCTCTGGGTTATAGCCGTGCTCAGATCTGGTGGAAATGTATTTTCCCGCAATGGTTTACTAAGCTTCGCTTCCCTATGCTGGCGGTACTCGCTTACAGTGTCTCAGTTGTCGATATTGCTCTGATCATTGGCCCAACCAACCCGCCGACCTTTGCCGTTTTGGTATGGCAATGGTTCAACGATCCTGACCTAAACCTACTTCCTCGAGCTGCTGCTGGTGCGATCGTTTTGTTTGGCTTGGCTTCGTTGATCATCGCCTTGGCGCGATTAGTTGAATGGGCAATTCTTAAATATTTTCGGACGTGGCAGTATTCAGGAAGAACAGGGGCTAACTTACCGGGGAAAACCGTATTCACAGCTCTTGCAGCTTTGTCACTGATGATCATTCCTTTGATGATTATCTGGAGTTTTGCTCAGCGCTGGCGCTTCCCTGATTTACTGCCTAGCCGCTACAGCATGCGCTTCTGGGAATTCGAGTGGGATGGCATCATGAGCACCGTTGGTCAAAGTTTATGGATTGGTCTGATTGCTGCTTCAATCGCTTTGTTGCTTGCGTTGGTTGCTCACGAATACAGAATCAAATACAAGTGGCAAGTCCCAGGCTTTATTATCGCTATTCCAATGTTGATACCTCAACTGTCGGTGTTGTTCGGCATGCAAATCACCACTCTATACATTGGCAGTAGTGCCTATGAGCTTTGGGTTATTTGGGCGCATGTTTTCTTCGCCTTTCCATTTGTGTACTTGTCTTTGGACGGCCCATGGAAAAGCTTCAACGATGGGCTGATAAAAGCTTCACTGAGCTTGGGTAAATCGCCATTTCAAAGCTGGTATTCGATCAAGCTGCCTATATTACTGCCCGCCATCGCCTTCGCTTGGGCGGTTGGGATCAGTGTGAGCTTAGCTCAGTACTTACCGACATTGATGCTCGGTGCTGGTCGTATTAGCACCATCACCACAGAAGCCGTTGCCCTAACCAGTGGTTTCGACCGCAGGGTAACCGCAATTTATGCCATTTGGCAGGCCTTGTTGCCTCTGTTCTTTTTCTCTTTAGCGATATTAGTCAGCCGACTTCAACTTAGATATCGCCGTCTTACTTTTAAAGGTTTTCTTACTAATGAGTCTGCACCTCAACGACCTCGCCATCCATAAAAACGGTGGCGAATCGCTGTTTTCAGCGCTAAACGTAACATTAGAATCAGGCCAAATATTGGCGTTGATGGGGCCAAGCGGCTGCGGGAAATCGACTTTGTTAGATGCCATCGCGGGTCACCTGAATGACGAGTTCTCATACTCTGGCACCGTTATTTTGAACGATATTCAACTAGACGACCTCCCATCACATCAGCGTGAAGTTGGTATTCTGTTTCAAGATGACTTGTTGTTTCCACACCTAAAAGTATGGGAGAACTTGGCCTTTTCGTTACCAAACTCGGTTAAGGGTTCAGATCGCCAACAACAAGCAATGGAAGCGTTAAAAGACATTGAACTGACCCGCTTGGCTGAGTCATTTCCCGACCAAATATCTGGCGGCCAGCGAGCGAGAATTAGCTTAACTCGTATGCTATTGGCGAAACCGAAATTGGCGTTGCTTGATGAGCCGTTTAGTAAGCTCGACCAAGAACTCAGAGCCCAGTTTCGCGACTGGGTATTTGAGCAACTCACTAAAGCGAATATTCCGACATTAATGGTGACGCACGACCAAACCGATGTGCCTCAAGGGGCAAAAGTTCTGTCTTGGCCATGGAGAAGTAACCATGCTGGATAAGTACTCTATTAAGGTCATTAAGTGGCCATTAAATCAGTCGGCTAAGTTACTGAACCAATTGGGCATCACAGCCAACCAAACCACCCTGTTTGGGTTTCTGGTTGGATGTTTAGCGTTTCCAGCATTGGCATTTCAACAATACGAATGGGCGTTAGGGTTTATTGTATTTAACAGGGTTTGCGACGGGCTTGATGGAGCCTTGGCTCGAGTCCAAGGCATTAGTGATGCGGGCGGTTTCCTCGACATCAGCCTCGATTTTCTTTTCTACTCGTTAATCCCTTTTGGCTTTGTTATCGCCAATCCAGAACATAACGCCATTGCCGGTACATTTTTGATTTTCTCTTTTATCGGCACAGGCAGCAGCTTTTTAGCGTTTGCGGTTATGGCTGGTAAGCGAGGCATTGAAAACCCAGTCTATAAACATAAGTCTCTCTATTACATGTCTGGACTAACCGAAGGCACAGAAACCATCGCTTGTTTCATTGCTTTCTGTATTTGGCCTCAACACTTTGCAGTTATCGCTTATACCTTTGGCGCTGCGTGTTGGCTGACTACGTTTATGCGTATTTACTTTGGGTTTCAGACACTCAAGAATCAAACCAACTAGTGTGAATTTCCGCATCCCTCATAGACAAAAACGCCGCTCAATATGAGCGGCGTTTTTATATTCTAGCTAACACTTAAACCTAATTAGGCATCTGCAGAAGCGCTAATTTTAAATCTCAACACCTTCAAGCTTGAATCAAGGTCGACATCGACAAACTCAGGTGGGTTGTCCAGACGCTCAATGAATTCAACGCTTGGCGCTTCTTCTACCATCGTCTCAATTAGGAAGTTTGGCGATACTGCTGGTGAGTTAACACAAGCAATCACTTCTCCGCCTTCTGTTAGAAGATCAGGCAAGCGACGTAAGATCTTTTTGTAATCTTTAGTTAAAGCAAAGCTGCCTTTTTGGAACGAAGGCGGGTCGATGATAACCAACTCGTAAGGGCCACCCTTTTTGATTTTCCCCCACGACTTAAAGATATCGTAACCAAGGAAGTTAACCGAGCGCATGTCGTGATCATTCAAGCGGTGGTTATCACGGCCTTTATTTAACGAGCCGCGCGACATATCTACGTTCATGCATTGGCGAGCGCCACCAGCGATAGCCGCTACTGAGAAACCACAAGTGTATGCGAACAGGTTAAGGACATTCTTATCCTTAGCATTGTCTTGTACCCACTGGCGACCATTACGCATGTCGAGGAACAAACCAAAGTTCTGATTACGGCCAATGTCTAACTGGTACTTAAGGCCGTGCTCAACTACAACGGGTGAGTCATTAAGTTCGCCCCATAAAACTTCTGACGGCGCACCATCGGCATAACGATGTTGCAGAACAATACTGGTGCCCTGCTTTGCTTGCCAGATGTCTTTATTAGTCAGATCAACCAATCCGGCTTTGAGAGATGATAAGAATTCGTCATCCACCTCTTTGAATACGTTAACCAATAACTGCCCATCAACCCAATCACATGTCAGTTGATCTAGGCCTGGCCAAAACTTACCACGACCGTGAAAAATACGGCGTAGTTCATTCGGCACTTCATTAAGTTGCTGTTCAATATGACTAAAAAACAGAGGTAAAGCTGATGCTTCCATTATTTCACTCACTTAGTGTTTAGCTTTGGCCAAGTTAATGACCAAGGTTCAAGCCAGTTGTCTAAACCATTAGACACGATCTCTTGATGCCACTTCTCGCCCAAGGAATTTAGGCTTCTTGGATCGCAGACATGTTCGTAGGCTTGTGATTGATAGGTAAATCGAATCGCGAAGGCATGCAGATAACCTCTGTCGGCCTCACTCGATGGATTATAAATAGGGTCACCAACAATGGCTGAGCCGATCGACTTCATCGCGACACGGATCTGGTGAGTTCGTCCCGTATAGGGTTTACATAAAAATAAACGCTCACCGGGTTCAGCCGTTGCAGATAAAAACTGGGTAATCGCTGGGTTTTCTTTGCTTGTCAGTAACTTCCAGCTCGAGCGTCGTGAACGCTCCATATCTCCTGAAATCAGCCCCTGCTTTTTCTTAGGCTTCTTCGAACCAATCGCAAGGTAGTACTTCTCGACTTCACGCTTTGCGAACAGCTGTGAAAGCTCACTTGCTGCCGAAGCATTTTTTGCCAGCAGTAGAATACCTGACGTCATTTTATCGAGACGATGGACTAGGTATAGCTTCGGCTCGTTGATTGCTTTAGCAACTTCTTGCAACAACATGGTATCGCCATCGTCTTTATGGACGCTGACGCCAGGATGTTTGTTTATGAGTAAAAAATCAGAGTGGTTCAGAAGAATGTCGAACATTTAAAGGCTAGCTCCATTGTAGAACGTGGAGTATACCGTGTCTGAACCCAGATTCCAGCTACGAAAAAGCCCAACTCACTCAATAAATATTGAATCATTGGGCTTCTTTTCAGCAAGTAGCAATTAGTGCTTGGTCTTTACTCGATTAGCATTCGGAAAATAGAACAAAGCCACCCGCCCTACGCGAGTTTGAACTTACCGACTAATGCTTCTAGCTCAGCAACTTTAGCGTTCAAGCCTGAGGTATTTTCAGAGCTGCGAGTCGCTAATTGCAAAGACTGCTCAGAAATATCACTGATCGCCGTAATATCCGCTGCAATTTCTTTGGTCACCGCTGTCTGTTCTTCTGCCGCGGTAGCGATAGAGTTGACCATGCTTTGTACATTGCCAGCACCACTTACAATCGCTTCTAGCGCCGAAACTGCGCCAGAGCTTTGCTCAACACCAATCTCAACTAGACGACAGTTATCTTGAGTGTAAGTCACCGCTTCTTGCGTACCAGATTGAATCGACTGAATGATACCAGACACTTCTTGAGTCGCTTTGGTCGTTCTCTCTGCCAGTGCTCGTACTTCATCAGCAACCACTGCAAATCCACGTCCAAACTCGCCAGCACGTGCCGCTTCAATCGCGGCATTCAGCGCCAGTAGATTGGTTTGCCCAGCGATGTCTTCGATTACCTTAATAACGCTGCCAATCTGTTCGCCATGTGAACCTAGCGTATTCATTTGTACCGACATGTCGCTCATTTGAGTCGACACTTGTTGGATACTTGCCACCATTTCAACAATCACGTTACGGCCATCTTCTGCTGACGTTTCTGAGCGACGCGCCTCTTCATAAGTAGAAGTACCTTGCTGAGCGACTTCAGAAATGGTCAAGCTTAGCTCTTCTGCGGCAGTCGCAATCAGGTTAGCTTTATCAGCTTGCGCAGAGGCACCAGAAACGATGTCTTGACTGATTGATGATAGCTCGCCTGTCACCGATTGAACTTGGTTCGTCACAGAAGAGATTGAACCCAATAGGTCGACCAAAGATTTCTGCATTTGGTTAATCGACGTAGCCAGTTCAGCCAATTCGTCACCAGAATCATCAATAATGTCGCCTGCCGTTAGGTCACCATTTGCTACACGTCGTGCTACTTGTTCAACACGAGTCAGGCGGTTGGTAATAGAGCTAGATAATACAAACGCAATCACACAACCAAACACAATCGCAATGGCAGACAACACCATGATGGTGCGTTCGATGGTGGTAAACGAATCGGTTAATACAAGCAGCGATTGTTCTGTATCGGCACGCTCACTTGCAGACGCTTGGTCCAGTAAGTTTTCAACCGGGATTAGATTGCTCTCATATAAGGAGCGAAGCTGCTGGATATTCGATAACAGCGCAGACTCATCGTTGATCATAGGTACAAGCTTAGATTCAAACTCTTGAGTAAAGCGCCCCATCAGGTCTTCAATTCGCTCAATACGGCGATGGTCTTCTGAACCTCGACTCTCTAAACGTTTTGCTTCTTTAATAGCCTGAGCAAATTCATTCTTGTTGGTTCGATAATCATTAAGCGCATTGTCGGCCTGAGTAATCGCACCAAGTGCATCGCGATAAACATCCCCGGCTTCATCTATCAATACAAGGTAGGTCACCGTTCCCGGTACATCATCCATCCTAATTTCATCAGCGCTCTTGTGAGCTCCAATGACTTCTATCCATACAATACCGACTAACGTGACAAGCACCGCCAATATAGAGCCAAATCCGGCGTACAACTTCTTCCTAACTGACAATTTCACACAACACCTACTTAAATAAAATACAGCTCAATCAGCTATTACTTTTCATTATATCGGCTACCAGACCAATAACTTTAAGTATTTATTTTTCTTTGATAATTAAGTTAGTAGCATAAAAAAACGGGAGCCAATGGCTCCCGTTTCTTAACTTACTTTAACTCGCGGATTGTAGCTTCTAAGAGCTATGGTTTCTTAGAGCTATAGCTTCTCAGAACTATAACTTCTTAGAGATAAGCGCAGAGCCAGCAATGATACCAATACCTAGTAGCATGATTGCACCTTTACCGCTGTCGAAGCCAGAAGAGATACCCATGAACGCTACGATAGCGATAGCTACTGGGATGATGTACTTAACAAGTGTGTACCATAGACCGAATAGTGGGAAAGATACTTCACCGTCGTTAGTGATTTCTTTCTCTAGGTCAGCACGGTTTAGTCTCCAACCAGCGAAGATACATACCAACATACCGCCAACTGCTAGGAAGATTTTATCCGTTAGTAAGTCGAAGATATCGAATGCACCAGTACCAAACAGTGTTGGACCGAAGCCGCCAAGTGATAGAGAAGCGAAGATACATAGAATCGCCATTACTACACTTGCAGACAGTACTGCAGTCACACGCTTCATGCCTTTCTCATCGATTAGGTAAGAAACCACAACTTCAAGTAGAGATACTGAAGAAGTCAGTGCCGCAACACTTAGACCAACGAAGAACATTAGAGCAAATAGAAGACCAACTACGCCGCCCATTTCAGCGAATAGCTGAGGAACAACAACGAATACTAGACCAGGGCCCGCCGCAGGTTCCATACCAAATGCGAACATTGCAGGGAACATTGCAACACCAGCTAGGATAGCAACGCCTGTATCCATCGCCGTAACCATAGCTGTAGTTTGAACTAGGTTCTCTTTCTTCTTAAGGTAAGAACCGTAAGTCAACATACAACCCATACCAAGAGATAATGAGAAGAATGCTTGACCTAGTGCAGCTAGAATTACACCGCTGTCTACTTTAGAGAAATCAGGGCTGAATAGGAATTCAAGACCAGCCATCGCGCCCGGAAGCATTAGGCCTTTGATTGATACCACGATAAGGATGATGAAAAGAAGTGGCATCAGAATCTTACCCGCTTTCTCAATACCGCCAGAAATACCTTTCATAACGATGACAACGTTAAGTAGTAGGTATAGGCCCATCCACATAAGTGGTTGAACTGGGTTTGAGATAAAGCCACCGAAGCTGTCACCAATTGCTTCAGGTGCGTCTAGTAGACCACCAGCAATCTTACCGATGTATGCGATAGACCAGCCACCTACTACAGGGTAGAAACCCATGATTAGTAGACCACTGACTACGCCGATAACACCAGCGAACGTCCAACGACGGTCAGTTGATTTAAATGCACCTACTGCTGATTTTTGCGTATGACGGCCAATCGCAAATTCAGTCAGCATGACACTGAAACCGATGAAGATTACAAAAAACAGGTAAATTGCAACGAATGCACCGCCGCCACTTTCGCCTGCTGTGTAAGGGAATTTCCAGATGTTACCTAGACCAACAGCAGAACCTGCTGCAGCCATTACGAATCCTAACTTCGAACCCCAGGTATCGCGGGGTGTTGTGGTTGTATTACTAGTAGCCACGTGTACTCCAAACTTTTGTGTTGTGTGATGTTGTGTTTTGCTTTGGGTGGCGTCTTTAAAAGATAAGGTGTATAAAAAAATTTACACACTTAAAAGATTTGATTGACGCTCGTTGTATGGCAAGTAAACCAGTTTAAGAATAAAATTGGAAGTCCGAACCGTACATATTTCGTTACCAATGTAAATTTTTATGGTTAAATGCCGTCTTTTTATACAAAACAATCGTTTTCTTCTTAAGTTAACCAAAACTTAACAACTATAACCTGTTTACAGCTTTTGCTCTATTTTGTAAATAGTTGATTCCTTAAATTCCCATATCCTCAAAATAGCATTACTATCTAAGTGTCTCTTTTTTCGAGTATTCAATGTGGAAAAGCTCTACCATTTTTTAACTTTAGCTTCCGTTGCTTTGTACTGGGTTCTCGTCGCCGGTGTGACCTTTCGTGTCGTACTAAAACGACGCTCTGTCAGCGTTTCTCTCGCGTGGTTGATGGTTATCTACATTATCCCGATTGTTGGCGTGGCCTGTTACTTCCTTTTCGGCGAGCTAAACCTAGGTAGAAAGCGGGCTGAGCGCGCACATCGCATGTTTACTCCGTTCGGTGATTGGTTCCGCCAATTAAATGATTGTCAGGTTCACCTTCCAGGTAAAGTTGGCTCCCCAATCCACAAGATTGATGAGCTTTGTAATAATCGAATGGGTATTCCTGCACTTAGTGGAAACACACTTTCACTGCAAGCTTCACCCAATGAGATCCTGCACGCAATTATCGAAGATATAGAAAACGCACAAACCAGTATCAAAATGGTTTTCTACATTTGGCATCCTGGTGGCCTAACCGACTCCGTAGCCTCTGCACTGATTCGAGCGGCCAAGCGTGGCGTAGATGTTAAGGTTTTACTCGATTCAGCAGGTAGTCCACGCTTTTTCAAAAGCCATTGGCGTTCAATGATGAAAGACGCTGGTGTGCAAGTTGTGCAAGCATTAGAAGTAAGCCCATGGCGTATTTTCTTACGTCGCCTTGATTTAAGACAGCACCGTAAGATCATCGTGATTGATGAATCCATCGCCTATACCGGTTCAATGAATATGGTGGATCCGGCGCATTTCAAGCAGAGTTCAGGCGTTGGTCAATGGATCGACGTAATGGTCCGAGTCACGGGGCCAACCGTTAACGTACTTTCGGCTATTCATGGTTGGGATTGGGAAGTAGAAACAGGCGAACGCATTCTTCCTGATTTACCTGAATGCCCGATTGAAGAAATAATGACGCACCATCCGGTTCAGGTCGTTCCGTCTGGTCCTGGTATGCCGGAATATTTGATCCTACAAGTTCTGACTATTGCCATTAATCAAGCCAATCGTTCTGTGCGCATCACTACCCCTTATTTTGTACCGAGTGCCGACTTGTTAGAAACGCTGAAAATGACAGCGCAAAGGGGCGTAAACGTCGAACTGATCATTCCACACAACAACGATTCATTGATGGTTAAATGGGCTTCTCGTGCTTTCTATACAGAGTTACTTGAAGCTGGCGTTAAGATTTACGAATTTTACGGTGGCCTTCTTCACACCAAATCGGTAGTGATTGATGAAGAGTTTTGCTTAATCGGAACGGTCAATATTGACATGCGCAGCCTTTGGCTAAACTTCGAAGTGACGCTAGCCGTTGATGACGTACACTTCACCAAGCAACTGTTTGATTTGCAGCAATCCTATATTGAATCATCTCATCCAGTGGAATTGGAGCAATGGGAGCAGAGAAATTTACGTAACCGCTTCTTCGAACGATTGTTCTATTTGTTCAATCCCCTGCTGTAATCCAATCAATGGACCCACTGCGACTCATATCTCTCTGATTATCAGATTTTTGACCTTTCACAATAAACGACGTGAAAGGTTAAAAAGCGAAAGAAAAGCATAAAAACTCCCCCTCTGCTCTTGCTTTGAATGCTATTGGCATGTTTTAAATAGGACATAACCGATTGATAAGGAATTCACAGCATGTCCGAGAACAAAACCACTAAACTGATCACTGCAGGTCGTGATAAGAAGTGGACCAATGGTGTCGTTAACCCACCAGTACAGCGCGCTTCTACTGTCGTGTTCAACTCAGTAGAAGAAAAGCGTAAAGCTACGATTAATCGCGCTAATAAAACGCTTTTTTACGGACGCCGTGGAACCAACACTCACTTCGCTTTCCAAGATGCCATGGTTGAAGTCGAGGGCGGCGCAGGCTGTGCACTTTACCCTTGTGGTACTGCAGCCATTTCAAATGCCATTCTTTCTTTTGTAGAAACAGGCGATCATATTCTGATGGTCGACACCTGCTACGAACCGACGCGTGATTTCTGTGACACTATCATGAAGAAGATGGGTGTAGAGACGACCTACTACGAGCCAACGATCGGTGAAGGCATCCAAGACCTTATTAAGCCAAACACTAAGGTGCTGTTTACCGAATCTCCGGGCTCAGTCACCATGGAAGTGCAAGACATTCCAACGCTAGCGCGTATTGCTCATGAACACGACATCATCGTGATGCTCGATAACACATGGGCTGCTGGTGTGAACTTCTCACCGTTTGATTTTGGCGTTGATATCTCGATTCAAGCTGCGACCAAATACATTGTTGGTCACTCTGATGTGATGTTGGGTACGGCTGTTGCCAACGAGAAGTGTTGGGATCAACTAAGAGAACAGAGCTATTTGATGGGGCAATGTGTATCACCAGATGACGCTTACCTTGCCCTTCGTGGTATTCGTACTCTTGACGTTCGACTACGCCAACATGCAGAGAGCAGCTTGAAAGTCGCAAAATGGTTGGAGACTCGACCTGAGGTTGATCATGTTCGTCACCCTGCCCTTGAGTCTTGCCCAGGCCATGAATTCTTCAAACGAGATTTCACTGGCGGTAATGGTTTGTTCTCTTTCGTGCTGAAGAACTCAAATACAAAAGCGACCACAGCGCTGCTTGATGGTATGACGCACTTTAGTATGGGTTACTCATGGGGTGGCTTTGAAAGCTTAATTCTAGCGAACGAACCGAACAGCTTCGATAGCCTAAGAACAGTAGCGAACCCTAACTTCACAGGAACCTTGGTACGTGTTCATATCGGCTTAGAAGATGTCGATGACCTGATTGCAGACCTAGAAGCAGGATTGGAGCGTTACAACGCGTTCGTTTAATTTAAAGCGTTAGTAGACTCAGACCAAAAAGGCAGGATATTCCTGCCTTTTTTAGATTAGCGCATTAGACACATCGCTTTAAAAAGCTACTGAACGTCAAAGCACGCCCAATTGAAAATTTCAGAGCGGTGTTCATTGAACAAATACAAAGACTGATCCTTGACTGCAATAGCGTAATCAATCGTTACCCCTTTATACTCACTATATTCATTGTTAATAATTGGATCATGGAAAGGGGTCGCCGTTCTCACATCTATAATGCTCATCGACAAATTATTCCCATCAAGCTCATAGTGTCCGAAATACAGATTTTCCATAGTACTCTCCTTACCGTCTTGCTCTGTAATCGTCACAAACTCTCTCATGCTAAAGGTATGGTCAGATTGAAAAGTAAGGCTTATACGCTCATAAAGCGATTGATATGGTTGGAATGCCTGAGATAAAAAATCAGTTTTAATCGTTTTGCAATGCCATCGAGTGCCCGCTAATACGTTCTGTTCTGGCAAAAAACTTGCAGCAGCAATTACCACTAAAATGAGTAAACCAATTAGTCGCAAAAGTAACTCCTCTTCTTCATATACTGAGCAAAGGAATCAAAAGACGATTCTACATTGAAAACCGAAGCACTATAATTCAGAGCCTCACCATCTTTCCTTTGAATCAACATGTATAACGCGTCATCTTCGGGTTGGTCAACTGATGGGTAAATACGGACAAAGACATCAACGTTACAGTGGCTCGGTATCACCGCTGTAATCTTTTGAGTGACCGCAGGCAACGAATAGGAGTCATTATGAGCAATATGGAAGAAGTAGTGGTTGGTATTGTCGGTGTAACTGTCACGATATTCCGCTTTATCAATAAAATAAGGCAGGGGCGTATAGTAGGTTTGGAAAAGATTGAACGCCGTTACTGCGACACAAACCAAAGCGAGTAAATAACCGGCTTTAGCGAGGTGTCTATTAGACACAACATTTGCCTGTTCTTGCTTAACTGCACTCTGATCTAGGTGTGACTCACTAGGTAGCTCGGAAGAAACAACTTTCGCAGAATCTGCATCAATCAATGCTTCATTTATTGTTAACGGGTCTTGGGATATTTCTTGGGGCAAAGGTACGTTTTGCTTCAACGTAGAATCGGCAAGCGAGACACCGAGTTCGCAGACTTCTTTACTCGCTTGAGAAGGCACCTCTTCAGTTACTGTGGACCGGCTCAACTCGTCGATTTCAAGAGAATACCCTGTCTTACTAACGGTACGAATCGTCGCGCAACCACAAGTTACCCTAGACAGTGTTTTTCGAATCTTTGAGATAACGTTAGTCAGCGCTTGCTCTGAAACAATTACATTACCCCAACACCTATCAAATATCAGACCTCGCTCGATGCACTCACCAGCATTTTCAAGCAAGAATAGAAACACCTTACCTTCTAACGGCGCGATAGTTTCTACGTGGCCATCTTCACGCACAAACTGCCTAAGCAAGGGATCATAACGAGCATCACATATTTGGTAGATTTGTTGTTTCACTATCGTCTTCTAGGTTTGAATTCGGTCGCATATGATATTAAATAGTTTACAAATGACCAGTAAATTTTCCAATTTTCACGCAATTATTTCGCGACGAGAAATAACACTTTTATTTGTGTGGACAACCTTCTAAATGATCATTAACCATACCTGTCGCTTGCATAAACGCGTAACAGATTGTTTCCCCTACAAACTTAAAGCCTCTCTTCTTCAAAAACTTACTCATTGCCTTAGACCGCTCAGTAGAAGCAGGAACTTGAGACATCTCAGTCCAGTTGTTCTCTATCACTTTGTTATCGACAAATTGCCATAAAGCATTTGATAAAGAGCCAAACTCTTTCTGGAGTTCAAGTGTTGCTCGAGCATTACCGTATACAGAGGCGATCTTGCCCTTATGCTTAACCACATCGAAGTTTTCAATGATATGAGGCACGTTGTCTTCATTCAACTCAGCTAGCTTGTTGAGATCGTAATTATCAAATGCAGCACGATAGCCTTCACGCTTTTTAAGGATCGTAATCCAACTCAGGCCCGCCTGAGCGCCTTCTAAAGTAATGAACTCAAACAGAACTTGGTCATCATAAACAGGCACGCCCCACTCTGCATCGTGGTACTCCCTTTCTAATTCGTGCTTAAGTGCCCATGCACACGTTCTATCCACTGTATTCGCTTCCATTTCGATAGTCTCTTTTAGTAATCGTACATAAAAATAATGCCCCAAATAGGGGCATTATTTCAAAGGTTAGTTGACGTTAAGCCACTTCAATTTTATGGAATAAACGATACAGCACAGGTACTACGATTAGCGTGAGTACAGTCGCAAAGCCTAAACCAAACATAATGGTTACTGCCATCGGCTTGAAGAAGATATCCGGTAGTAGGGGGATCATACCAAGAATCGTTGTAATCGCTGCCATACATACCGGACGAACACGACTCAGTGCCGCATCAACAACCGCTACATACGGATCTTTACCGGACTTCATCTCAATCTCAATTTGATCAAGCAGTACGATACCGTTCTTAAGTAGCATCCCGGATAAACTCAAGAAGCCTAGCAATGCCATAAAGCCAAATGGTGTATTCAAGGCTAATAAGCCTGTCGTTACCCCGATTAGCGCTAATGGAACCGTTAGCCAAACAATCAGCGGTTCTTTGACCGAGTTGAACAAGAACACGGTAATCAAGAACATGAACAGGTAACCCATCGGCATAGTGGTAAACAGAGACGCTTGTGCATCAGCAGATGACTCATATTCACCACCCCACTCCAACGAATAACCCGGTGGCATCTCAATCGCTTCAATTTGTGGCTGTAAGCGTTTCTGTAACGTCGAAGCCGTTTCTTCACCCAATAGGTCGTTGTCGGCCATTACCGTCAGCATACGCTTACGGTTCTTACGGATGATAAGTGGATCTTCCCATTCCAATTCGTAGCCAAGCGTCACTTGCTGCAACGGAATATATTCGCTTAATGCCGGGCTCCAAATCTTCATACCTTCGATGTTGCGAATATCAACTCGCTCATCTTCAGGTAAACGAGCCACAATAGGCATCAACGTAGTACCATCACGATACACACCAATCGACTTACCAGAGAAAGACATCGCTAGGAAATCATCAACGTCAGACTTGGTAATACCATAACGACGCGCTTGGCTTTCATTGAACTGAGGCTCTAAGACCTTAGTTCTTTCACGCCAATCATGACGAACGTTAAACGCTCCGTCATCGGCACGCATGATGTCCATAACTTGAGCTGCGATTGAACGTAGCACGGTTGGGTCTGAACCGACGATTCGAGCCTCAATTTTCGCACCGCCACCAGGGCCTAATTCAATTTGCTTAAGTTTGTAATCAATTTCAGGGAACTGGCTGTCAACGTGTTCACGGAAGCGACGCATCAGCCCCTCAAGTACCTGATAATCTTTCACACGAACCGTGATTTCGCCATACGCGCTATAACTCTTCTCGGGTGAGTAGGTCAACATGAAACGCTGCAGACCTTTACCGGCCGTGGTCGTGATATGTTCAACTTCACTTTGTTCCGACAGCCAACTCTCAAGCACTCTCAACTTGGTATTAGTTGCTCGAATATCCGTACCTTCCGGCATCCAAACATCCACTTGGAACATCGGAGTAGTTGAAGATGGGAAGAATGCTTGTTTCACAAAGCCAAAACCGTACACACTAGCACCTAAACCAATCACCAGAACGATCATGGTTAGCCACGCGCGTTTCATACAGAACTCAAGGAAGTTTTTATAGATAACAAAAACCATCCCGTTGTATGGATCTTTGCCTTCGTTATCGGGATCAACCTTCTGTCCTCTGAAGAAGATATCGGCAAAAAACGGCGTGATCGAGATGGCAGTAAACCAACTCAGCATCAATGAAATCAATAGCACCGTGAACAAGGTGCCACAGTATTCGCCCGTTGAATCTTCAGACAAACCAATTGGAGCAAACGCAGTGACCGCAATCACCGTTGCGCCAAGCAGTGGCCATTTGGTTTGGGTCACGATATCAGTGGCGGCCTGCATCCGGGTTCGCCCCTTCTGCGTGCCGATCAATATCCCCTCCACCACCACAATGGCATTATCCACCAGCATCCCCAAGGCAATAACCAACGCGCCCAGTGAAATACGTTGAAGGTCGATTTTGAAGTACTGCATGAAAATAAAGGTGCCGAATACGGTCAATAGCAGTATCAAACCAATCAACAGACCCGATCGTACTCCCATGAAGAACAGTAACACCACGATTACGATCGCAACCGCCTGCCCTAAACTCACCACAAATCCGCTTACCGACTTGTTCACCTCTTTAGGTTGGTTATAAACCTCGGAGATGTCGATACCGACGGGTTGTTGATATTTAAGCTCGGCGAGTCTTCGATCAAAGTCTTCACCCACTGCGACCACGTTCACGCCTTGCGCAAAAGAGACACCCAGGTTAAGCGCGAGTTCGCCGTTATAACCAATGATGTTACTCGGTACCTCAACGTAACCACGAGTTACATTCGCCACATCTTTTAGATAGATAAGCCCTTGAGCGCCACCTTCCGTAAGAATCAAATCTCCAAGCTGTTCAACGTTTTGGAACTCACCGGTTGGATGGATTCGAATATATTCATCACCAATCCTTACTGCTCCTGCACTTGATACAATATTTTGAGTCGATAAAAGGTTAAATACCGTGCTTGGAGACAGACCCAGAGAGCTTATCCGTTTCATCGATATCTCAATGAACACTTGCTCTTGTTGTTGGCCGGAAACGGAGACTTTACTTACGCCATCAACCAACTCTAGCTCTCGCCTTAGGTAATCAATGTAATCCAGCAACTCTTTGTAGCTATAGCCATCCCCCGTCACCGCCAGCAAAATACCGTAAACATCACCGAAGTCATCGATGACTTGAGGATCATTGACGCCGGGTGGCAGTTCAACCTTGAGATCATTCACTTTTCGGCGAAGTTCATCCCATATTTGCGGAAGATCATCTGGGCCGTAGTTGTTCTTCATCGTCACCGTTACCTGTGATAGGCCGCGGCTAGAGATAGAGTTCACTTCGTCCACATAGGTAAGTTGTTGAATCGCTTTTTCTAGTGGGTAAGTAACTTCTTCTTCAACTTGTTGAGGTGTGGCCCCTGGATAAGAGGTCACAACCATCGCATCTTTGATGGTAAAGGCAGGATCTTCTAAACGACCCAAGCCGAAAAAGGCAGAGACACCACCAATAAGAAAGATCAGAGATAGCATCCAGCTAATGACTTTGTTACGTATAAAGTAAGAAGCAACACCTGTGATCTGATCATCACCCTGTTGATCGTCATTTTGGGGCTTGTTGTTTACTTCACTCATTGTTCGTCTCCTGAGACAATACTTCCACTGTCATCCCATCTCGCAATCGCGATACGCCTGCAACAACGACATGCTGCCCCATTTCTAATCCTTTCATGATCTGCAATGTTTTCTGATTGGCTTTTCCTATTACGACTTGCTGTTTCAAGACGGTACTGTCGTCATTAAGCACCCATACATAAGAGTTCTGGCGCGTTAAATCATCGCCATCCGCATTAAACACAGCTTCGATTGGGATAAGTACCCCAGCTTTTAACTCCAAGCCGATATCTCGCCCATTTGACGTCACCTCAACGGCCATACCATCCAGAATTAAATCATCTTCCGGCATAGGTAGAGCAAGCGTCACCGTGAACGTGCCCGTGCTTGGGTCAGGTTCAGTGGTGAACTCCTTAATAGCCGCCGTGTATTCATTGCCACTGGGCACTCTTACCACAGCCTCAACATTCGATAACAGCTGTTCGCTAGGCTGATTCACGTAAATCTGGTCAGGCAGTTGGATAACAACCTCAACATCTTCGACACTGTGAATGTTCACCACCTGCTGGCCTACCTGAATATTTTCATATTGATCGACACTGACACGAGAAATGATCCCATCAACAGGGGCACGAAGCTTAGTGAACGACAAGCGCAGTTTTGCGAGTTCCAGCTCGGCATAAGCGATCTGGCGTTGAGCAGCAATTTCATCAAACTGTGACTTCGCCAATAAACCTTTCTTCACTAGCGGACTTGAACGTCTGTATTGACTGTTAATTACCGTGTAACGCGCCTGAGCATTGTCGACATCCAGTTGATAATCGGTAGGGTCAAGCTCTGCAATGATGTCTCCTTGTGAAACACGCTCACCTTCTTTCACATCAAGCTTATTGATTTCTCCAGCGACTCGAAAGCTGAGATGAGCCTTCTCGGCAGCGTTTGCAACCGCAGGGAAATAGAGTTTGTCGCTAAAGTCGATGACTGAAATCTCGATAGCTTTAACCAAGGGCGTGTTATTCACTTCTACAACTTGTTTATCTTCACAAGCCGTAAGTAAAACCAAACACGACAGTCCAGCGGCCACTTTAAGTGTTTTCATGTTATAGCCCCCTTTCCTTGATCCACTCTCGAACTTTAACGCCCGGTTCAAGACCATTAACACCAGAAGTTACGATGCGATCACCATCGTTCAACCCTGAAACAATATGGCGCTTTTCATCGATGATGATTGCGACATTTTCAACAATACCGTCGCTATTCACGCGCCACACAGAAACATCATCTCCATCAGTCATCATTGCTGATGTGGGAATTTTTGTGGCGGCCGCTAACGCTGAAACTAAATGAACCGTGCCTGACATACCCGGCAAAATACCAACATCGGTGGGTCTTTCCATTACCATGGTGACTTTGTACGACCCGGTTTTGGGATCCGCTTCAGTATCAACCTCTTGGAATGCTAAAGCGTAGGAGCTACCCGGGAAAGCATCAAAAACCATGGTTGCATCCGTCTCAAACCCTGAAGAAAAGCGCGTGATAAGTTGGTCGGGTAATAAGAATACGACTTTGAGGATTTGATTCGTTTGAATATTCATCACGCCTTGTTTGGCAGCGATATATTCATGATTTTCAGCAGGAATGATGGAGATAGTACCATCGTAAGGCGCAACCAAAGTGGTATAACGTAGGTTGGCTTTTGCTTGGTTAAGCACCGCTTTAGCAGAATTATGATTGGCCTTCGCTTGGTCGAAGTCTTGCTCAGATACGACGCGATCTTTGCGCAACTTAATGGAACGTTGGTATTGAACATCGGCAAGCTTAAAGTTGGCTCTCGCTTGCTTCTCTAACAACTGATATTCGTCAGGGTTAAGCGTTGCAAGCCCATCACCTTTGGTAACCTGTTGACCAGATGTAACATCGATAGTCTGAAGTAATCCTGGAACACGAAATGCCAGTACTGCTTTGTCACCAGCTTCTGTGGTGGCTGGAAAGCTACGTTCAAAGGCATTACTACCGACGGAGACAGTGAAGAGTTTGGCGGGTCTAGAATCAGGTTCAGGTACGGGAGGAAGCTCCTTACCACACCCAGACAACCCAGCTAAGGCTGTCAATAGGACAACGGAGGCTCTATACATTAGTGATCATCCATAACTATAAATATTTTTATAACATAGATTAATCACATGTAACTTACCAGTTATCGTAAGATTTATTGAGACAAAATTATTAAAAAAAATAACGGCTTGGAATAAATTTTCCTAAACCGTTATCTAATGTTTTTCAGGTTTACCACTACATGTTCTTAAATGCGCGATCGACTTTGAAAGTATCCGAAGTCACATAAGCTTCCATATTGCGGACACTGGTCTCTAATTTCTGGAAATCACCCTCTAAAGTGCCCAGTAACGACTCTGCGGTTTGCCCTTTTTCCCAAGGTTTTTGCTTGAGCGTGTGCTCTTGTTTGGCCTTCATCTGATCGACATACTGAGGTGGTTGTTTTTCAAGCATAAATGTCAAAGCTACATACGCTAATAACACCAAAAAGCTACCACCAAGCAGTGCCGCCGAGATAACCAAGATGCGAACCAACCACACTTCAAGGCCAAAGTAGTTCGCTAACCCTGCGCTCACTCCAGATAACTTACCGTTAATTGGGTCGCGATACAGTTCTCTACTCATAGTTTCGTCTCCAGCTTGGCGACTCCGCATCCAGTATTTTTTCTAGTGTTTTCACTCGGTCTTGCATCGATTCAGCTTGAGCAGAAAGCTTGTGCAAACGCTGAAGATCCGTTTCTGAAAGACCATTACTGGATTTCTTCTTGCTGCGGTAATGTAAGAACAACCATAGCGGTGCCACGAAGATTAAAAAGACAATCAGTGGGCCTGCAATTAGAAATGTTGACATAGACAACTCCTAAATTATTTATCGCGGTTTTCAACTTGTTGCTTCAGTTTCGCCAGCTCTTTTTCAATTTCATCTTGAGCTTGTAACTCTGCAAACTCTTGGTCTAAAGATTTTGCGTTACCTGTTTTCGCGTAAACGTCCGCTTCGGCTTCTAATTCATCCACTTTACGCGAGAATTGCTCAAACTTCGCCATTGCTTCGTGGGTTTTGCTTGAATGCAGATGCTTTTGAACATCACGACGATTGCTTGCCGCATTATTACGAATCATTAATGCTTGCTGCTTCGCACGTGTTTCTGCGATTTTGGTTTCAAGCTTGCCAATCTCACTGGTCAGCTTTTCGATGGTTTCGTGAACCAAGGTTTGCTCTGTGTGAAGGCTTTTGATTATATCTTCAAGTTTTTGCTTTTCGATTAGCGCCGCTCTAGCTAAGTCTTCACGTTGTTTAGTCAGTGCTAGTGTCGCTTTGTTTTGCCAATCTAGAATCTGAGTTTCGATAGCTTCAACTTTACGTGCTAACTCTTTTTTATCTGCGATAGCTTTAGCGGAGTTAGTGCGAACCTCAACCAGCGTATCTTCCATTTCTTGGATAATCAGGCGAATCATCTTTTCAGGATCTTCAGCCTTGTCTAAAAGTGCACTGATGTTCGAATTTACAATGTCTGCAAAGCGAGAAAAAATACCCATGAGGAACTCCTTAATTACAATGATGGCAAATGTGCTTTAAAGCGTTATTCGATTTCTCAATCCACTTGCTCAAAAATTTACGTTTGTTGTTAAACCTACCATAAGTAATCCAAGTAGCGTGCCAACTTTTAAGCCATTTATTATCAGACACTTACAATAAAATGGTGATTAACCCGAACCATGCTATGATGAATTTAGCCAAGTATTGGTATTTTTCACCACTACGACTCTTATACTTAAGCTATTTACATGACGTGGTTTAAATAAGGCTTTCTAAATCACATCCATCGGCGCTCAAATCGCACAAGGACCCGCTATGCAGCAGAACCTCATTGGTGAATCACCCAGTTTTCTCTCCGTTTTAGATAAAGTGTCTCAACTCGCACCAATCGAAAGACCGATCCTGATCATTGGAGAGCGTGGAACGGGTAAAGAGCTCATAGCTCAAAGGCTGCATTACCTTTCAAGACGTTGGGATCAGCCGTTGATCTCACTTAATTGCTCAACGCTCAGTGAAGGTTTGATTGATTCTGAGTTGTTTGGTCATGAGTCTGGTTCCTTTACTGGTTCAAAAGGTCGTCATCAGGGTCGATTTGAAAGAGCGGAAGGTGGAACACTGTTTCTTGATGAGCTCGCGACCACGCCCCTAGCCGTTCAAGAGAAGCTATTGCGCGTTATTGAATACGGGCAGTATGAACGTGTCGGCGGACAAAAAGCTTTAAGTGCCAACGTAAGACTGGTTTGCGCGACCAACGCTGACTTGCCAGACATGGCATTAAGGGGCGAATTCAGAGCCGACTTATTGGACAGGCTCGCGTTTGACGTGATTACTATCCCCCCTCTTCGAGAGCGAAAAGAAGACATCACGCTGCTGGCAGAATACTACGCCATTAAGATGTGCCGTGAATTAGAATTGGAGTTGTTTGTTGGCTTTGCTCCGTCTGCCGTTGAGGCGCTGCTGGATTATTCATGGCCAGGGAATGTGCGAGAACTCAAGAACGTTATTGAGCGCGCAGTCTACCAGCACGGTAAAGACCCATATCCTATTGAATCTTTGGTGTTTAACCCATTCAAACCCGCATGGAAAATAGATCAAGATTCCACGCATGAAATTGGCAATGCGCCCTCCAACAGCCATACTTCATCAGAGAGCTCGTTTTCTTTGCCACTTGATTACAAAGCATGGCAAGAACAACAAGACATTAAGCTGCTCAATCAAGCCCTAAAACAGAGCAAGTACAACCAGAAACAAGCAGCAGAATTACTTGGATTAACCTACAACCAATTACGTGGAATGGTGAGGAAGTACGCGATTGTCGGACAAGCTAACGATAAATAGCTGTCAGCACTTGATTATTATTTGGAGCCGAATAAATAAAATGTTAAATTATCCGGATCTTGAGGCTCCTCTAACGCCTCGTTTCGAAAAGTATTTCTTTTTATGAAAGCACTAATAAGACTATCACTGAGCATCTGCACGCTGAGCTTTTTAGCTGGATGTGGTGAGAGTGTGAATCACGAGCAAATCCGTGAAAAAGGCTTCATTTATTGCGGCCAAGGTAACCCTAGTACTTTCAACCCACAACTGGTTGATAGTGGCATTACCTCAGAATCGCTGAGCCCTCAAATTTTCGATACACTGCTCACTCTTGATCCAATGACTTATCGACCAAAACAGAACTTGGCAACAAGCTGGTCTGTCGATGAATCGGGTACAGAGTACACTTTCAAACTGCGCCCTAATGTTGCGTTTCAAACCACAGACTGGTTTACCCCAACTCGCAGTATGAATGCACAAGATGTGGTCTTTAGTTTTGAGCGAATCATTGACAGTTCAAACCCATTTCATTATGTGGGCGGCGGCCTATACCCATGGTTTGCCGGTATCGACTTCCAAAACCTGATCATTGATATCACTGCGGTTGATGACCTGACGGTGAAATTCCAATTAAGTCGCCCAGACAATTCATTCCTCAACAATATCGCCACCAGCTATGCGGTCATTCATTCTAAAGAATATGCCAATAAACTCATTGCTACGGATGAAAAGAATGAAATAGACTCCAAGCCCGTTGGCACAGGTCCTTTCTACTTGGATGAATACCAAATCAATGATCTAGTTCGCTTGAAAAAGAACAAGCACTATTGGAAGGGTGACGTAGAAATGGACCAAGTTGTGTTTGATACTTCACAACGTGGGACAGGGACTCTTGCCAAGCTACTTCGTAGTGAGTGTGATGTATTGAACTCACCGATTTCTAGTCAGATTCCTATTATTCAAGCTCATGAAGAGTTGAAGATTTCCGCCACGCCTGCGGTTAATGTCTCTTTCATCGCCCTGAACACCGAGCACCCTGCACTGCGTGACTCACGAGTGCGCAAAGCGCTGAACTTGGCTATCAATCGTCAGAACATTCTTGATTCTGTTTATTACGGTACGGGCACGAAAGCCTACACTCTCTTGCCACCGACCTCTTGGGCTTACCAAAAAGACAGCGTTCAAGTTCGCTATGACCGCAACTACGCAGTTGCGCTTCTTAAAGAAGCCGGGGTAGAACCTGGGCTAGAACTTTCAATGTGGGTGCCATTAGAGCCAAGAGCCTACAACCCAAGCCCAAGGAAAACGGCAGAATTAATCCAAGCAAATTTAGCTGATATTGGTATCGAACTTAAGCTCTATACCGACGACCGATTTGATCGTACACAGCTATCATCCATTTCCTCAACAGACTTGTTGCTCACAGGTTGGATCGGCAATACGGGCGACCCAGACAACTTCTTGCGTCCGCTTCTTTCATGTAGCTCAGAGCGCGCAGGATTAAACGTCTCTATGTGGTGTAACTCTGACTTTGATTTCCTTCTCGACTTAGCATTAGAGATCAATCAACAAAGGCACCGTGTGAACTTGTATCGACAAGCCCAAAACATTCTCAATGAAGAAGTTCCTGTGATTCCTCTCGCTCATGGCGTGCAATTCCGCGTGCACGATCGTTCGCTAAGTGGCTTTAAGCAGAGCCCGTTCAATGCTCAACCTTTTGATCAAGTCAGAAGAGAGGTGCAGTGATGTTTTGGTATACATTAAGACGTGTAAACTTATTCATTATCACACTGGGCATCCTGACGTTAGTGGGGTTCGCTCTGCTTCGACTAGACCAAACCTCACCTTGGGCGATTCAAGATTTTTGGCCCGGTTGGCTTAGCTACATCACAGAATTATCGACACTGAACTTTGGCTTGAGCAAGCACGGAGCGCCTATCATCGATGAGCTTGTCGTGGTATTCCCTGCAACGTTAGAGCTGTGTTTCTTTGCTTTTGTGCTTGCGCTGTTTATCGGCATCCCTTTCGGCACTATTGCTGGCATGAGACAGGGTAAGTTTGTCGATACCACCATATCGTTTACTTCAATGGCCGGTTACTCTGCACCTATATTTTGGGTCGCACTACTGATGATCATGGTGTTTTCGTTGCACTTTGAGATGTTCCCAGTTGGTGGGCGATACGACCTGCTTTACGAAATTGAACACGTCACTGGCTTCGCTATAATTGATGCCTTTTTTGCTGAAGGTCGTTATCGAGCACACGCACTGCAAAGTGTTATCGAACATATGGCATTGCCTTGTCTGGTTTTGGCATTAGCGCCAACCACTCAGGTAATTCGACTGATGAGAGCGTCAGTGGCTGAAGTGATGACTCAAAACTACATCCGCGCCGCACGAATTAAAGGTCTTTCAACAAGAGAGATCGTCACGCAGCACGTGTTAAGAAATGCGATACCACCGATTATTCCTAAGGTCGGCGTTCAACTATCAAGTATGTTAACGCTCGCTATTATTACCGAGTCTATCTTTAACTGGCCGGGTATTGGCCGCTGGTTATTGGATGCTTTATCTAATCAAGATTACGTTTCAATTCAAGCTGGCGTAATAGTGGTAGCAACCTTGGTTTTGACCGCAAACATTCTGTCCGATCTACTGGGCGCGATGGTCAATCCACTGGTAAGGAAGGAATGGTATGCTAACAAATAACGTCTACCAAGAAGAGCAGATTCCAACCCAGTTCGAGCGTTTCTGGCGCAGCTTCCGTGGCAATAATCTCGCTATGTTTGGACTGTGGTGTTTGGCCTTGATCATTCTAATCACCGTCACTTCACCATGGCTAGCTCCGCATGATGCTCAAGAACAAACGGGACACCTGTTAACCCCACCCTCTTGGGATCCCTCAGGAACTGTTGAGTATTTCTTAGGTACCGATGACTTAGGCCGAGATATTCTTTCTCGTCTGATTATCGGCTCTCAGCTGACGTTTGGTGCCGCGGTTGTGATTACCTTTATCGCAGCAGTCATTGGTTGCCTGATTGGCGTACTTGCGGGGATGACTCGTGGATTATTATCAAGCACGCTAAACCACCTGCTTGATACCGTTATGTCGATTCCGTCTCTGTTACTGGCAATTATCTTCGTGGCGTTTCTTGGGTTTGGCGAGTTTAATATCTTGCTTGCCTTATGTTTAGCATTGATTCCACGCTTTATTCGTTCGGTATATATTGCCGTGCACGCTGAAGTAGAAAAAGACTATATTTTGGCTTCTCGCCTCGATGGTGCGAACGACTTCTACCTGTTATGGAATTCAATCCTTCCTAATATTCTTACCGTGGTGGCACTTGAAATTACGCTGGCATTGTCAGTCGCCATTCTTGATATCACGGCTTTGGGTTTCTTAGGGCTTGGCGCTCAAGCACCAAGTACCGAATGGGGCTCAATCTTGGGTGACTCTGTAGAGCTGATTTACCTCGCACCATGGACAGTAACCCTACCCGGTTTAGCCATTATGTTTACAGTGATTGTGATTAACCTCGTCGGTGAAGGTGTTCGCCAAGCGCTAAATGCAGGAATCGAATAATGCCTTTACTTGATATTCGACATCTAACCATCGAGATTGAGACCCCTCAAGGGATGGTTAAAGCCGTTGATAGAATGAGTCTTACCCTCAATGAAGGGGAAATTCGCGGCTTAGTAGGTGAATCAGGCTCAGGCAAGAGCTTAGTTGCAAAAGCGATCGTCGGAGTATGTAAAGAAAACTGGAAGGTTTCTGCAGACCGAATGCGCCTTGGCAATATCGACCTCCTGCAACTGACACCCAAAGAACGACGCCGAGTTATTGCTCGTGATATCGCGATGATCTTTCAAGAGCCATCCTCCTGCCTTGACCCATCTGAAAAAGTGGGCCATCAACTGATTGAAGCGATTCCTTCCTATTCGTTTGAAGGTCGGTGGTGGCAGAGATTCAAATGGCGTAAGAAGCAGGCCATCGCTCTACTGCACAAAGTCGGTATTAAAGATCACTCTCGTCTTATGGACAGTTACTCTTATGAGTTGACCGATGGTGAGTGTCAAAAAGTCATGATCGCCATGGCTATCGCAGCCAAACCAAAAGTCTTGATCGCTGATGAACCAACCAACGATCTAGATCCGATTACACAGTCTCAAATATTGCGTCTGTTGAGTCGTATGAATCAGATCAATAACACGACCATCGTGCTGATCGGCCATGACTTAACCACCATTACCCAATGGGCAACTCGCATTACCGTTATGTATTGTGGTCAGTCTGTGGAATCAGCGGATACGCAGAAGCTGTTAGATGCACCGAAACACCCATATACCGTCGCGCTACTGAAAGCGATGCCTGACTTTAACGACTGGATTCCTCATAAAGAGAAGCTACAGTCTTTGCCAGGTTCAATCCCTCCATTGCAGCACCTTCCTATTGGTTGTCGACTAGGACCACGTTGCCCGTATGCGCAAAGGCAATGTGTTGAGATTCCTTATACCAAACGAATCAAAAACCATAAGTTTAATTGTCACTTCCCTCTTAATATGGAGAAGAAAAAGAAATCATGAGTGCATTATTAGAAGTCATTGATTTATCTAAAGACTTTACGACTCGCTCTGGTCTTTTCCGTAAAAAGATTCATCAGGCAGTGAAACCAGTAAGCTTTTCGCTTGAGGCGGGACAGACGATTGGTTTTATTGGTCAGAATGGTTCAGGAAAGTCGACATTAGCAAGAATGCTAGCAGGCATGGTAGAGCCAACTGCAGGCGAGATTCGTGTGAACGGTGAAAGGCTAGAGCACAAGGACTACTCGACTCGCTGTAAGCTGATTCGAATGATCTTCCAAGATCCGAACACCTCGCTTAACCCGCGCATTCAGATTGGTCGAATTCTTGAAGGTCCATTAAAGCGAAACACCAATATGCCACCAGAAGCCCGTATGCGTCGTGTGAAAGACACCCTGTTGCGTGTGGGCCTTCTACCGGAACATGCTTACTTCTACCCGCAGATGCTGGCTGCAGGCCAAAAACAAAGGGTTTGTTTGGCTCGTGCGTTAATCCTTCAACCATCAATCATTGTTGCAGACGAAGCGTTGAATGGTTTGGACATGGCAATGCGCTCGCAAATCATCAACCTGTTCTTAGAGTTACAAGAAGAGATGGGCGTATCGTTCGTTTATGTATCTCAACACCTCGGTATTGTTAAACACATTACCGACAAAATCATCGTCATGCACGAAGGCAATGTGGTTGAGAGTGGGGAAACAGATCAAGTGTTAACCAATCCAACTCACCAAATCACCCAAAGATTGGTTGAGAGCCATTTCTCCAAAGCGCCGAACCACTAATCTCGAATCACGCTACGTTCAACAAAGGGGAAAGGTATGTTTTTAAGAGCTTCAATGCTTCCCCTTTTGTTGGCGCTGTTTTCCTTTAACGCAGCAAGCACACCCCTCACCTGGCTAGATAGAAGCTTCGTCGAAACTGCCTTTTATAACGTCGCACTTCAACACGAATATTCCCAAGGCAACAAGCCACTCGCTAAATGGAAACAACCGATCAAGATATGGGTTGATCATCGAGTGGGCGATGAAGAATTGCATCAAGAGCTCACAGAGCTTCATATCCGACACTTATCCGAAGTCACTCAGCACCCGATAACAATCGTCAACAAAGAGTCTGAAGCGAACGTAAAATGGATATACACGAGGCAAAGTCAGTGGGTATCTGAGTCGAAATCAGTACTCAAACTCAAATCAACTGAGCATTTAAACAACGCTATTTGCACGGCGGGTTATCGAACAAATTCTAAAGGTGAGATTGTTTACGCTGGGATTGTTATTCCCGTTGATCAAGCAAGATCGCGAGGTAAGCTCGTCGCCTGTATCGTGGAAGAAATCACACAGGTTTTAGGCCTGCCGAATGATTCAGATAGAGCCTACCCTTCTATTTTTAATGACCATACGCCAGAAGACTTATTGTCACCCTTAGATGTGGTGCTACTAAAACTACTGTATGAGCCTGAATTGAAAGCTGGAATGACAAAACCTGAAGTAAAACCTATTGTTCGAAAGATACTAAAGCAATACAGCGAAACTGGCGTGCTCCAACAAGCTTCAAAAGCCGCGCAGCAAGCACCGTTGTATCAGTTAATTGGGTACTAATGGAATAACCGGCTACAAACAGAAATATTGAATACTAACGGAATGATCGAGTACTAACGGAATAACTAGCCACGAACAGGAATATTGAGGGCTAACGGAAGAATTGAGTACTACCAGAAATAGACAGGGACGTTACTTTGTTTTTCTGAACAGCTTAGATGGGAAAATAGAATGATAGCGCTGCCTAAGAAAAGGCAACGCTGACTTACCATGTAACCGTGTAACCGTGTTACGAAAGCACTAACGCTTAGCAGCCTGCTTTTTCAATTCGAAGTCGAATTCATCCGGGAACAAGATAACACCTTCTTCCTGTTCGTTCGGGAACACAACCACTGCAAGCTCGTCATCTTCTAGACCGTTAGTCCAACGGCTGTGCCATTTGTTCAACGAGATAGACTCAGCTTTACACTCAGACCAATCACCCGTAGCCCAAGATTCAGCAAACTCTTGATTTGGCCATACTGGAACACAATCTTCATCTTCTGTGTTAAGCATTACACAACCGTGTTCATCGGTTAAGATCCATACTTCACGGTTCGCTACGATTTCTTTCACACAGTACTTTAGGCGTTGCTCACCCGTATACTTATTGATTTCAGCGATTTTTTTATCGTCTAGCTGTGTAGTCATCTTAATTTCCTACTTTAGTCAGTAACTTTGCTCTTAAAGCTATTTTATGCCGAGAGCTTTTAACTTCAAACATTTTGATGAAGAAGAAAATCCACTTCAAAGAAAAACGCCTGCTAAATTAGCAGGCGTTTATAATTAAGCGACTTGATTAAACAAGCTCACCCTGTAACCAAGGCCAGCCTTGCTTCTTACGGCTTAATGTATTTTCCATCATTAATACGCCGTCTTTCTCGTGCTTAACCAGTTTATCAGCCCACTCACCTTTGTATAGAAGGTGAGTTTGCGCAGTAGTGATGTCTGTTAGCATTACCGCAGCAAATGCTAGACCGTCTTTCTCACAACGTTCTTCAAGATCCGCTTCTAGCGCTTCAATCATGCCATCTACTTGGTCAAGAGTCGCAAGCTCAACTTGACCAACAACAACATCACGACCGTTGAATGGGTAGCCTTTAAGGTCTTTTTCTACTAGTTGTGCAGCAGATAGGCCTTCGATGTTTGTCTTAGCGATTAGAAGCGCTTTGATGAATGCATCAACGTCAGTCACGCCAGCGATTTCAGCAAGCTCAGCAACCGCGTCTTTGTCTTTTTGAGTACATGTTGGAGAAGCAAAACCAACCGTGTCTGAAAGAATTGCAGACATCATCAGTTTAGCGATTTGTTGAGAGATAGAGTGACCTTCAATCTTGAACATGTTGAAAAGTACAGTATTTGTACAACCAACAGGCCAGATCCAAGCTTCCATAGGGTTAACTGTCATCGCGTCACCTAAACGGTGGTGATCGACAATACCTACGATCTCAGCTTCAGCAACATCGTCCGGTGCTTGTGCTAGATCTGAGTAGTCTACTAGCCAGATTTTTTCACCAGCAACAGAAGTACGAAGTTCTGGTTTTTCAGCACCAGCGACTTCTAGAATGTGTTGAGTTTCGCGGTTGATCTCGCCTTGGCGAATTGGTGTCGCTTCCTCGCCACGAGCTTTAAGAAGCTCTGTTGCAACTAACGCACTACAAATACTGTCACTATCAGGGTTTTTGTGACCAACAACTAAAATCATGTTTCTTCCTATTACACTAACAATTATGACTCTACCTTTAGAGCCTCTCTTTATTAGCCATACTTTACCTCATTTTTTCAGGTTGGTCATGTTTCGTAGGTTTAGCCAATGGTAACAATAGATAAAAAAACAACAA
>NZ_JANVFC010000001.1:126916-149947 GCF_025195005.1 Vibrio sp. NC2 | reverse complement strand
CGTATATATTTATCTTAAGCCACTAATTTTGAGTAACACCTATGGATCGACTAATCTCTTTTTTGCCAAGCAGTAGCGCTGCGAAAACAACTCAGTTTTCACTGTCATTTAAGCGCCTGCTTTTACCTATCTCACTTGCAGCTTTAGTTATGGCGCCTGCCACGCGAGAATTGACGGTCACGACCTTGTCAGACGCCTTTTGGGCTGTGTCTTGTTATGTTGCTTTGACCTTAGCGATTTACCACGGGTTAAGCCTGTATATCAACAAAGATAACGTCTTCAACAAGCTCGTGCATCAGTCTCGGTCTAACCAAGTGGTGTTTGCAGCGCTGATGGGGGCATTGCCTGGTTGTGGTGGTGCGATAGTGGTTACCACGCAATTTATTTCTGGGAAGCTAGGATTTGGAGCCGTTGTTGCAGTACTGGTCTCAACCATGGGTGATGCGGCCTTCCTGCTCATTGCAAGCGAACCCAAGACTGGTTTAGCCATGATGGCGATGGGCGTGATTGTCGGAACTGCGTCAGGTCGAATCATTAACTTGTTTCACGCAGACGACTTCTTGCGCCCAAAAAAAGCAGATGAAAATGAAGCGGTGAGCAGCTGTGCATCTCAATCTCAAGACAAAGAATCGGTCTCTAAGAAAGCGATCAACCTACAAGGTTATCTATGGTCTGTACTCATTATTCCAGGTGCTGCGGTTGCCCTACTTGGTTCTTTTCAAGTGGATGTGAATGAGTTGCTCGCTTTGCCCGAAATGTCGATGGAATGGGCAGGCACTATTTTGCTGATTAGCTCGATGTTTCTATGGGGTCTCACCCGTGAAATTGAAGATTACAAATCAGCCGTAAGTGAAGACGAGAAATGTGTAGGCTCTCATCCACTACAAAAAACGGCTCAAGATACTAACTTCGTTACTGCATGGGTGGTGGTTGCTTTTCTTTTCTTCGAATTTGGCTCTGTGATAGCAAATGTCGATTTTGCGACGCTATTCTCAAGCTGGGGCATGATGCTCCCCCTGGCGGGTGTGTTGATGGGCTTGCTACCGGGGTGTGGTCCGCAATTGCTGGTCACTAGCCTATACCTTTCTGGTGCACTGCCACTGTCAGCTCAGGTAGGTAACGCAATTTCGAATGACGGTGATGCGCTATTCCCTGCGATTGCGATGGCACCGAAAGCCGCTCTTGTCGCGACCTTGTACTCCAGTGTTCCCGCTTTGATTTGTGCCTACGGTTACTGGTTTATGTTCGAACTTTAGGCTTACGTTCGAACTTTAGGCTTACGTTCGAAGCTTAGGTTTACAATTGAAGCTTTAGTTTATATCCGAGGCTTAAACTTTTATTCAAGGCCCAGGTTTATCTTCAAGGTTTTAGCTTTACTCCATAGATTTCTATTAGGTCGGTCTTTGTATCGGCCTTTTTGTTTCCATCTGCCTAAGCCCTTAAACAGGTTCTTTGTGCATTCCCTTCCGGCTTCATGCTAATGCTTTATGTTTCTACAGCCTACCTCAAACAGCACGTTACAGCCTGTCTCAAAAACGCCCCTCTTGGCGCTATTACAAAGCTTAGTTAGAAATCCCAACACGTGTACTAGAAAAACAAAAAGCCCCTGTAAGAGTACTTACAGGGGCTTTAATTCAAGATTTAGTCTTGGTTCTTAAGTACAAGACTTAAGAAACTTCGATTGGACCACCGAATGAAGTTACTGGAGGCAGTTTGCCTTGGAACTTCTCGAAGTTAACCAAACATGTGTTTGCTGACGTTGCTTGAGCAAGTTCAGACGTACCGATGTCTTGAGTGAGTGTGTTTGGATCGCCGTATGTATCTAGCGCACCCACTTTCTCGTTGATCGGGCCGTACCAAGCACCTTCTTCGATACGAACAACACCAGGAGCGTAGCTATCCATTAGAACAGCACCTGCTAGTAGTTGACCACGGTCGTTGAACACACGTACTACATCGCCATCTTTGATGCCTTTCTTCTTAGCATCGACTGGGTTGATGTAGATAGGCTCACGGCCTTGTACCGCGTAAGTCGCACGCCACTCTTCAGATTCACACATCTGAGAGTGAAGACGCTTGTCTGGGTGACAAGATTGTAGCCAGTACGGGTGTTTGTCAGAGCCTGGACCACCATGTGAACGTTCAGATTTCTCGAACCACATTGGGTGTTCTTGACAGTGCTCGTAACCCATGTTACCAACTGTACGGCTTGTGATTTCGATGAAACCAGAAGGAGTACCTAGTGCGTTGATCTCTGGATCTTCACGGAATGAAGCGTGACGAGTCCATGGCTTACCTTTACCGAAGTCTAGGAAACCTTTTTCCCAGAACTCAGCAAACTCAGGCATTTCGAACTTGCCTTCGTTTTCCGCGCGACATTCGTCATACAGAGATTTAACCCACTGCATTTCGTCCATACCACGCGTGTAATCGTCGTAACGACCCCAACGCTTAGTTAGGCTAGACATGATCTCGAAGTCAGTCTTAGACTGGAACAGAGGATCCACTAGCTTGTGCATTGCGATCAAACCACGGCCAGAGTACGCACCGTAGCCATCAATATCATTACGTTCCCACTGAGTACATGCTGGAAGCACGATATCAGAGTGACGACAAGTTGCAGTCCAAGCGAAATCAACAGCCACTACAGTTTGTAGACTCTTGAACGCTTTACGCATCTTGTTGCGATCTTGGTGGTGGTGCCACGGGTTGTTACCACTGAATACCATCATCTTGATGTCAGGCAGTGTCACCGTTGAACCGTTCGCTTTGATCTTCTTACCTGGCTCTAGCAAGCTATCTACCCAGCGAGCAACAGGGATTACGCGGCTGTAACCGTTGTAATCTGTGTTGGTGTGCTTAGGTGATTGACCTTGGTCGATGTTCAACGGGAAAGAACCCGGAGCAGCGAAGCCAGTTGAAGATACACCGATACCAGAGTAGTGGTGACCGTAAGAGATACCACCGCCCGGAAGACCAATTTGGCCAACCATTGCTGCGATAACTGCACACATCCAGTACGGCTGTTCACCGTGCTCTTGACGTTGGATACTCCAACCAACAAGAATCTGCGTACGACCGTTAACCAGCATCTTAGCGAATTCACGGATAGAGTCCGCGCTTGCGCCACAGATAGCCGAAGCCCACTCTGGTGTCTTCTCAACTTTATCTTTCGTTTCACCTTGAACGTACTTGATGAAGTCTTCAAAACCTAGACAGTAAGTTTCGATGAACTTCTTGTCGTATAGGCCTTCGTTGTAAAGAACGTGAGCAACACCAAGCATGAACGCCACATCAGTTTGTGGGTTGATGTACATCTGCTCGTTTTCTAGGTAACGGCCTGTTTTGTTTTGAACAGGGTCAACAGAAACAACGTTGATCTCTTTCTTAGCAACTTTCTCTTTCAGCTGTTCTAGGTATGCGAACGACTCGTGAGTCTCACATGTCCAACCTACTTGAAGGTTTTTAACTGGATCGTTACCCCAAAGAACAATGTTGTCACTGTTTTCTAGGATAAGTTCCCAAGATGTACCTTGTGCGTAAACTTCAGTCGAACCTAGCACGTAAGGCATGATCGTTTGACCAGCACCTGTTGAGTAGTCACCGATTTTCTTCACAGAGTAACCGTGAAGTGCCATTGCACGTTGCATGTGGTTAGTACAGCTGTGGAACTGACCCGTTTGTCTCCAACCAGTTTGACCTGTGTGAAGTGCCCATGGACCGTAATCTTTCTGTACGCGCTCTAGTTCGCGGTAAACAAGGTCTAGTGCCTCATCCCAAGTCACACGAATAAAGCGGTTGTTACCACGCGTGTCAGCGCTGTATTTATGCTTCTTCAACCAATCTAGGCGAACCATAGGGTAACGCACACGTGATGGGCTGTAGATAATACCTTTAATACCTTTCAACATCTCAGTTGGGTGTTGATCGATTTCTAGAGGTTTAATTTCTTGCACTTTACCCGCGTAAACGCGAGCTCGGAATGCACCCCAGTGAGAACCAGAGACTTTCCACGCGCCGTCTGTTTCTGCAGCAGACGCTGATGCCGACGCCAATAAGCTTGGACCGATAACCGATGCCGCACTTGTAGTAGCGACACCTTTCAGAAAACTTCTTCTTGTAATTGCCATTGTGTTACTCCAATTGACGTCTTATTAGTGATGGCCTTCAGAAAAATCTGATGAGTGCTTCTGTAGATACTTAAGAACAAGTGCTTCTGTATCTGTATCGAAGTTAACGAACGCAATCATACCATCTAGCATGCCTACCCAACCGTTAGCGCTGAAGTGAGCTTCATCTGGCTGTGAGTGACACGTTGAACAGTTAGATTGGTACGCTTGACCTGCTGCGTTCCAGATTGGATCGAAGTTATCAACCATAGACTCTTTCTTCATCCAAAGTGCTAGGTTAACTTCTTCCCATGGAAGGCCAGTAAGCTCATCTTCTTTCTTCTCACCAACAGTGATAACGTCACTTTGAGATACTTCTTTCGTCAAGATTGCAGTCGAGATGTTCATACCGAAGTCTTCTTGGATTACACGTCCGAAGCCTTTCGCTTTACGCCAACCGTCGATTTGAATCTTGATCATGTCGCCTTTTTCGTCGATAACCGCAACTTTACTTGCAGGGCTTAATAGACCCGCTTCAACTGTTGCTGTTTCATCTGTGTACATTGGTAGGTGACGAATAGAGATCACGTCAGAACCATTTGCGTAAGATGTGCTGCTTGCTACATTTTCTAGCTCGCCAACAATACCGCTCGCTGATGCCATATCTAATGGAAGGTTGTGAGCAATACCTTTGTGACAGTCAACACAGCTTTGATCACGCTCTGCCGCGTTCTTCATCTGGATACGCGCTGTTGGGCGCATGTTTTCGAAATCCATTGAATCGTAGTTGTGGCAGTTTTTACACTCTAGAGATTTGTTCGAAGAGAAACGATCCCATTCGTGTTTAGCCAGTTCGATACGACGAGCTTCGAATTTCTCAGGTGTATCTAGGTCACCAAATACTTGAGCGAAGACTTCTTTAGATGCTTGCATCTTACGAGCAATTTTTGCTGTCCATTCATGTGGAACGTGACAGTCAGGACAAGTAGCACGTACACCAGAAGTGTTTTTCCAGTGAACCGTTTCTTGTAGTTCTACGTATACGTTGTCACGCATGGTGTGACAGCTTACACAGAACTCTTCTGTATTTGTATGTTCTAGCGCTGTATTAAAACCGCCCCAGAAAATAACACCGGCGATAAAGCCACCCATGGTTAGTACACCAAGACTGATGTGTACTGCTGGGCGAGTCATTGTGCGCCATAATTTAACTAAAAATGATTTCATGTTTAGCTCTCTTAAAAATTAGTTCTAATAAAAATGTGATAGCAAGAGGGCATTACATGCCGCCGTGTGCACCTGGAGGACCTAATACAAACACTTGCAGTGCCCAAACTAGAAAGCCGTAGCCTCCTACAAAAGCCACACTTAATATTGGAAAGAGAACCACTGCGATGAAGAGGAATGACTTCCACTCCAACGAGCGTTTTTCGCCAGTTTCAATTTTATTAACATCACTCATACATTTTGCCTATTTTGTATTTAGTAATTTCGAGTAGCTCATTCTAAGGAGCTAAAGTTCTTGAGTATCTAACAACAAATTTTAGACCATACACAAAGTAGGGTTCAATCAAATCTCCTGTTATAACCCTTGCTAATCAATACTTTTTTGAGGTCATCCAAACTTGTTTTCAGTTAAACAAACTTATTAAAAAGTATTAACAAATGTGAAGAATTAAGTATATTTCACAAATGTTAAAAACCAACACCCGCGCAACTATTTGACAACCGATTTTAACTTTTTACCTACTAAGTAGTAGCCAAAAAAGCCTCAAACAACCACTATTTTGTGTTTTGTTTGTTAAATAATTGATCGTTTTTCGAATCGATGACTTTGCAGTTGAAATGCATCATTTGGCACTTTCAGATATGATAGAAGCCTTATTAAAAGGAAGCATTATGCAAGACGTTATTGATATATCTTGGTGGCAATTATTGTTTTTCAGTTCACTTCTCTTGCTGCCAATTGTAATCAACCACAAGCTAAAACTTGGCCTTGGCAAAGAGGCTTCTATCAGCATCATTCGCATGACTGTTCAGCTATTTCTGGTTGGCCTCTACCTAGAATACCTGTTCACTTTGAATAGCTTGTGGGTCAATTTACTGTGGTTATTTACGATGATTATCGTTGGGGCAAGCTCGATTGTTGAAAAGTCCAAGTTACCCCGAAACCTCTTGTTAGTCCCAGTCGCAGTGAGCCTAGCGGTAACCTGTGTACCCATTGTCTTGTTTATCTGCTTATTCATCATTAAACCAACACCGGTTTTTAACGCGCAGTACTTAATCCCTATTGCAGGGATGCTGTTAGGTAATAGCTTAAGCAGTAACATCGTGGCATTGCAGAACTTGTTCGGTGCTTTTGAAACGCAGAAATCAGAGTACGAAGCGGCTATCGCTTTAGGTGCCTCTCCTTCCTATGCTGCTGCGCCTTTTGTGCGTAATGCTATACAGAAAGCGATGTCTCCTATTATGGCCTCAATGGCAACCACAGGCTTGGTAACGCTACCAGGAATGATGACAGGACAAATCTTAGGGGGTGCTTCACCAATGATCGCGATTAAGTATCAACTGATGATCATGTTGGCTATTTTCGTGATGATGAGCTGCTCCTTAGCGCTTGCACTTCACCTATCGTTAAAGACTTCTCTGACCAAAGAAGGGCGAGTTCTCGCTCAAATACAGCCTTCAAAATAACCTCCCGACTCCTCTTAGATCTGGTTACTCACTGAATTTGATACAGGTTATCCACAGAAATTGTGGATAACCAAATCAATATAGATCCTTTTTTGTCCATTTCGGCTCGAGCAAAGATCATTGCCATTGATCCTTGGGTGATTTCAAAGACATATACACACGTGCAGAACTGCCTTGTTAAGCGTTCAGATGATAATTTAAGAAATCAACGAGTAAGTTTTCCACAAATAAAAAACGGCCTGCAATGCAGGCCGTCTTGTAAATGTCATAAGTCAGTTCAATGTTTCCACTCTGAGCTTTAACTAATCTTGTCACTGAGCTAGTCACGCAAGCTTTGTTGATCCGCCATCTTTATTAATCGCGTAAATAAATCAACCAATACCACATGCCAACAAAGATACCGCCGCCGATGATGTTACCGATAGTAACGGGCAGCAAGTTGTTCATCAGAAAGTCCATCATGTTTAGGTCAACATAGTCTGCCGGATTAGCCCCTGTCATTGTCCAGAATTCAGCTGGAGCAAATGTTTTGATACCGATAGCTAAAGGGACTTGGAACATATTCGCAATACAGTGCTCAAAGCCCGATGATACAAACATCGCGACAGGTAAAATCAGTACTGCAATTTTGTCAGTCAGTGTTCGTCCACTAAACGTCATCCATACCGCGATACAAACCAATACGTTACACATGATGCCAAGCGCGATAGCTTGGATAAAACCATGGTGCATTTTGTGCTGAGAAATGGCCATCGCATTCAAACCCACTTGCCCATGGTCGAACATGTACTGTTTAGTCAGAAGCATGCATGCCACTAGCAATAAAGCACCAATAAGGTTACCGATATAAACGGTCGCCCAGTTCTTTACTAGGGTTCCCCAGGTAATCTTGCCACTTGCGCGAGCAACAAGAGTAAGCACCGAACTGGTAAACAGTTCACCGCCAGTAACAACAACGAGGATTAAGCCCAAGCTAAATGCAAGGCCACCTAGGACGCGAGTAATACCCCAAGGTAAATCACCAGCGCCAGTGGTTACAATTGTGTAGAACACAAACGCAATACCGATATGTATGCCAGCTGAAATCGCTAGGAGAAAAGATTTGGTTGGATCTTTGGTTGCTTTACCTACGCCAATATCTGCAGCGCGCTCAGCCATTTGTGGCGGTAATAATGAGTCAAATTGGTTCAGATTCATGATGATTTACATTTTGAAACATGTTGTCGGGAGCGAGATAATCCTCTCTTTCATTTCTGAATTCAAGAGCTATTTGGGACTCAAAATACCTCCCACAACCTTGTGGAAAGGAAATAGCCCAAGTTATTCAAAATTCATACAACTTTAGTAGTAAAAAGAAAACTATGCTGAATGAAAGGTCATCAACTTAAAAAATGGCACACTTATAAATATCAATAAGTTACGAACGAAAGCAAAGGAATAACGTACACTATAATGACTCACAGATCGCTGTTGCCTCTAGATTTTGATATAGATCAACAGAACGTAAAAAAGCGCCCTTAGGCGCTTTTAACTGAATCACAAATACAGAAATTAGTGATGCTAAACCGAAGGTTCAATCACTTCTTCTGATGATTGTTCTAAAGCAGAGCCCTCTAGATTCGACTCTGGACTCAAAGGGATTACATCAGAATCACTTTCATTGGCAACTTTACCACCTAGGTTCCTCAAGCTGTCCACTAGCTCTTCTAAACTCTTAATATGCGCATCACTCTTGGTAATCTGCTCATCTAGAAGATTGCTATGCTTAGTCGCCTCAGACAATTGTTGCGCCTGCTTCTGATTATCACTCTCTAGCTTAGCGAGTTGTTCAGTCAAAGTTTCAATTTCTGACTTTAATGACGCTGTCATATCTAAGCTTTTTAACGCTTTCACACTCGCTATAATCTTCTGAGATTGCTGACGCAACCCAACATCTCGGTAATCTTCATCATTAACCACTTGTGAAATGCTCAGCAACTGATTCTCTGCATTCAAAACCGATTGTTCGAACTTGTCACCTTTTACACTCGCGAGCACTTTTACTTCATGAGCGACACTGCGCACGTGGTTCAACTCAAACTCCGCAGCGTGCACCGCATCTTCAATGATCGACTTTTCACGGGGACTGGCTTTTACTTGGCTTTCTGCCAAAGCAATTTGAGATGCTGCTTTAGCAAACGTCAGTGGAGCAACGTCATCAAAATCTTCATCTTCCAAGAACTCTAACTCGTCCTTCAATGGTTCGATGTATTTCTTATGTGCCACTTTAACTTCTAATAAGCGAGCATTATTAAGAAACTCCACCTGTGCTTCTTGAGCGTCTTCAAGCTCATCGACCAGCACATACTCAAACAACTCGCTGTATTCTGAATACAAGCGTTTGTAGCTCGAGGTAAACATGGTATCTGCGCCAAGGAACTTGAGGTAATCCATTTGCACAATCGAATCCGCTAGTACTCGGTCAGCCTTCTTCTTTAGCACTAATATCGAGTCATAATTTGATTTGATCAACGCAATTTTTTCATCAAAAGCTTCAGCGTAAGTCAGGCTCGAAAAAATTGAATAACTCTTGGTGAGCCGAGTTTCGTCTTTCAGTAAATCCGCATAAATGCTTTCAGCGTCGTCCCAAGCGTCTAATAGTTCATTGTAATTCTCTGGAGCATAGAGAGACAACTGAGCGTGGTCTTCAAGCTTAGCCTCCCATTCGGAGTAGACGCTTTGGACAGACTGAAATGAACGAACCTCGATTGTAGATTCGTTATTGTTGTTTGTGGTTTGGTTCGCGTCTGTCTGCTCTGAAGGTGTACTCTGACACCCTGCGATAGCAAATAGCATACTGATCATTAATGCTACTTTGTTCGCTCTCACTTATGCATATCCTTTTTATACAATATTCGCTCAATGCAAATTATTTCTAGTCACAATATATTACAACCACTTAGCAATAAACATCACTGATGATTTAAGTGGGTGCAAATCACCCAATATAACTAAAATAAACCCATCACTCGATGATTAATCAATCAATTTGGTATCACTTATCAATTCTCTTTATTTGCTATTGCCTGAGCCGTGAATGCGCACTAAGGTGAAGGTAGAGAACGTTATGAATATATAGGTTAATTATGAAGTACAACGCTGAAAACATTGCTGATTTAAACCTCCTTCTTCAATTTGATGTAAGTAGTGCCGCTACTGGAATTAAAGTTCATCAAGAAGCAGCTCAAGAAACTCAAGACGCTGTTAAGCGCCTATTCGAAAAGAACCTTTGTACTCAGCCAGACGGCGGTTACCTAACAGATGAAGGTATACAGATGGCAGAGCGCGCAGACAAACTACTTCGCGTACTAAACTAAAGCTCCATTGTTCTAGTAAAAACTCCACTCGCTTCGGCCGTGGAGTTTTTTCATTTTTGGCCAAAGGTTTGTTAGGCTTAATGTAAATTCGTCATCTGCAGTTGTGAGGAACACATGGCTTCTATATTTATTGTTGGTGCAGGCTGGGTCGGTGCACCTTTATCTAAGCATCTAGAAAAACACGGTAACCAAGTGGTGGTCACAAAAACGACCCGAGCGGGTGCAGACACCATTGGTAACAAACGTATCCCATGTGAAGTTTTCAGCTTTGACTCATCGGAGCCTGAGCATACTATCGGGCAACTCTATTCACTGTTACTCGAAAATAATGCAGAGATCGTCATTGGTAGCTTCCCTCCCGGCTTTAGAAAAGGTGCGGGACAAGAATATGCTGAATACTGGCAACAGCTAACCAAAGCTTGTCAGAAAGCCAATGTCAAAAAGCTGATCATGGTTAGCTCGACTACGGTCTACCCGACCAAGCCAGGGATCTTATACGAGCAAGATGCCTCATTAGCGATTTCTACGTTAAGTGATGAACAGGCCAACTCATTTTCAGACAATGCACGAGTCATGCTACAAGCAGAACAGTGCATCATTGATTCCGGTATCGACTACACCATCCTTCGCTTCAGTGGGTTAATCGGCCCTAGCCGCCACCCCTCTAGGTTTGCAAGCAAATTGAAACAGGTCAGCACTCAAGCTCCTGCCAACATGCTTCATCTTGACGACGCGATTGGCGCGGTCAACTTCGCTATCAACCAACTGCACAACGAAGTGGTTAATGTTACGACCCCAAACACAGTGAGTAAGGCGGAATTTTATGCCGCTGCACTGAAAAGCGCCAACAGCAGTGAGCCACTGCCCCTCGTGGTCGATACACCAGACAAGCTGATCTCTTCGAAGAAGATTCTCGACTTAGGTTACTCGTTTAAATTCGATTCCACGCTGGACGCTCTTTATGACTAATCAATCCATAGCTAACCAAGACATAGCTAACCAAGACATAGCTAAGCAACCTGCAAATAACTCAAGGATTAAGCTACATCGTTCGATCGACACCCTTTGGAACTTCATGTCTATGGGTCACAAGGTTACGCCTTCAGATTGCATCTTTGTGTTGTGCAGTAATGACACTCGCGTTGCTGAATACGCAGCTGAGCTCTATCACCAAGGTGTGGCGCCTTATATCGTATTTTCTGGGGGTGTGGGACGTTTTACAGAAGGAAGCTTTGAACGTTCAGAAGCCGAAACTTTCGCTTCTATTGCACGAGATGCTGGCGTGCCAGACTCTGACATTATCATAGAGAAACACGCAACAAACACAGGAGAAAATGTACGATTCACCCACAAATTGCTTATTGAGCGTGGGCTGTCACCGAAAAGACTGACCTTAGTACAGAAGCCCTTTATGGAGAAACGTACCTACGCCACGTTTAGTAAACAATGGCCTGAAGAGAGTGTAGAAATAACCGTGACTTCACAATGGCAAAATTGGGATGATTACTTTAACGAAGAGTTGCCGTTAGACATGGTGTTGGGCGCATTGATTGCTGATTATGAACGAATCAAATTCTACCCAGCCCAAGGCTTTCAAATTGAGATGCCAATCCCCGATGACGTTGATCATGCCTATCAAGCATTGAAGCAGCTCGGCTTCGAATAAATCAAAAGCTTCATTTCGAATAAATCAAAGGCGTGACTTGGAATAAAGTAAAAACACAGGCTCAATAAACAAAAACGGTGACACTTGGTCACCGTTTTTCGTTTTAGCAAGCTGAACTATGAGATCGGTTTATTTACCTAACGCTTCTTTATAGTGGAGACGGCAAGCAGAAACATACTGATCATTACCGCCAATAGCCACTTGGTCACCTTCAGCAATCGCCACACCGTGCTCGTCGGTACGGATCACCATATTAGCTTTACGGCCACAGTGACAAATGGTTTTAAGCTCAACCAGTTTATCTGCCCAAGATAATAAGTAACGACTACCTTCAAACAGTTCACCCAAGAAATCGGTACGTAAACCATAGCAAAGTACAGGGATATGCAGTTTATCGACCACTTCTGTTAACTGGTACACCTGCTCTTTCGACAAGAACTGACACTCATCAATCAAAACACAATGACGCTTTTCTTCTTCATTGAGTTTTTGGATAGCGTCAAACATATTGGTGTCATTTTTAAAAAGTTGAGCTTCAGATTGCAAACCAATTCGAGAGCTAACTTTACCGATACCATAACGATCATCCAATGCAGCCGTAAAGATCACTGGCGTCATGCCACGCTCTTGGTAGTTGAATGAAGACTGAAGAAGTGTTGTTGATTTACCCGCATTCATTGCCGAGTAATAAAAATACATCTGAGCCACAGAAATATTCCTGTTAATTAAAAGTTGAAGATAAAAAGGTGATATTAGAGAATTTTTGCTAGAAAAAAGGGCTGAAAATCAGCCCTTTTTATAATATTTACTTACGACGCCAAGTCGTACCTTCTGGACCATCTTCCAGAACAATACCCAACTCGTTTAGCTTGTCACGTGCAAGGTCAGCATTCGCCCAATCTTTCGAAGCACGAGAGTCGTTACGCAGTTTGATCAACGCTTCGATTTCAGCCACTTCGTCATCGTTGCCTGCCGCATCACCTTGCAAGAAAGCCTCTGGGTCTTGATGAAGAATACCGATGATGTCTGCCAGTTCACGCATCAATGCACCTAGTGCACTTGCTTTTTCGACGCTTTCAGTTTTGATGCGGTTGATTTCACGAGCCATTTCAAACAGTACTGAATAAGCTTCTGGAGTGTTGAAATCATCGTTCATCGCTGTAGAGAAACGAGTCACGTACTCTTCACCACCAGCCGGAGCTGCTGTAACGTCTAGGCCACGAAGTGATGTGTAGAGACGCTCAAGTGATGCACGAGCTTGGGTTAGGTTATCTTCACTGTAGTTCAGTTGGCTACGGTAGTGACCAGACATTAGGAAGTAACGTACTGTTTCTGCATCGTAATGCTGAAGTACGTCACGGATCGTGAAGAAGTTACCCAGTGACTTAGACATTTTTTCTCTGTCTACCATCACCATGCCACTGTGCATCCAAGTATTCACATACTGGGTGCCGTGTGCGCAGCAAGATTGTGCGATTTCGTTCTCGTGGTGCGGGAACTGTAGATCTGAACCGCCACCGTGGATATCGAAGTGATTGCCAAGAATAGAAGAGTTCATTGCTGAACACTCGATGTGCCAACCCGGACGACCTGGACCCCATGGTGATTCCCACGTAGGTTCACCTGGCTTAGACATCTTCCAAAGAACGAAATCTAACGGGCTACGTTTTGCAGAATCAACATCAACACGAGCACCCGCTTGAAGCTGATCAAGGTCTTGCTTGGAAAGCTTACCGTATTCGTCAAATTTCTTAACTTCGAACATCACGTCGCCGTTGCTTGCAACATAAGCAAAACCACGCTCAATTAACTTTTCAACAAGCTCAACGATTTCAGTGATGAATTCAGTCGCACGAGGCTCAACATCAGGGCGCTTCATGTTCAATGCATCGAAGTCCGCGTGCATTTCCCCGATCAGGCGCTCAGTCAGAGAATCACAAGACTCACCGTTTTCATTAGCGCGCTTGATGATTTTATCATCGATATCAGTGATGTTACGAACGAAGTTCAAATCGTAACCAAGGTAACGAAGGTAACGAGTTACTACATCGAAAGAAACAAACGTGCGGCCATGACCAATGTGACAGAGATCGTATATGGTTACCCCACAGACATACATGCCGACTTTGCCAGCTGTAATTGGTTTGAATTCCTCTTTCTGTCTTGTGAGTGTGTTATAAATTTTCAGCATGATCTCTATCTATATTTGTGTATTAATCAAAATAAGAGGTCAAGTATATCAATTCATGCGTTATTAGGTAATCCCCCAAAGCAGTAATTACCTCAAACAACCAAGTTAAGTTAATGATTTGGTGATTTGAAAGTCCGCCAACATGCGCTAGAATTCGAACTTCATATTAAAAAGACAGTAAGGTAACAATCATGATCATCCTTCACACAAATTTTGGTGACATCAAAGTTCAACTTAACGAAGAAAAAGCACCAGAAACAAGCGCAAACTTCCTACAGTATTGCCGTGACGGTTTTTACGATAACACGCTATTCCACCGTGTTATCGATGGTTTCATGGTTCAAGGCGGCGGTATGACTTCTGGCCTTAAAGAAAAAACAACTCGTGCAACTATCAAGAACGAAGCAAACAACGGCCTAGCGAACAAAGTTGGTACGCTAGCAATGGCTCGTACTATGGAACCGCATTCAGCGAGCTCTCAGTTCTTCATCAACGTTAACGACAACTCTTTCCTAAACTTCCGTAGCGAAAGCCTAGACGGTTGGGGCTACTGTGTATTCGCAGAAGTTGTTGAAGGCATGGACATCGTAAACAAGATCAAAGGTGTTAGCACTGGTTCTATGGGTATGCACCAAGATGTACCTCTAGAAGAAGTGATCATCACTGGTACTACAATCGAAGCTTAATCACTTGCTTTCGGTTAGTATTAATAATTGATGAGCCGATAAAATCAGGATATAGGGAGCGAATCGCTCCCTTTTTTTAGACCTATGAAAACATATTTTATATCAGACCTGCACCTTACTCCGTCACGACAAGATATCACTGACTGCTTCTTAACCTTTATGAAGAAAGAAGCCGTAGAAGCGGATGCACTTTACGTGTTAGGCGACCTTTTCGAATTCTGGATTGGTGACGACGATAAGAGTGAGTTCGCGACTTCTATCCGCCAAGCGTTTATCGACTTAGTGAAAACGGGCGTACCTTGCTACTTCACACAAGGTAACCGTGACTTTTTAGTTGGTAAAAAATTTGCCAAGCAAACGGGTGTGCAACTTCTAGATGAAGTATCAACGATCGATATCTACGGGCAAAAAGCGGTGGTGTTGCATGGTGATACCCTGTGTACCGAAGATGTAAAATACCTCGCCTTCCGCGAAAAAGTGCATCAACCATGGCTGCAATGGGTCTTCAACAGAATTCCATTTTTCATCAAGAAGAAAATTGTCTCGAAGGTTCAATCTGACATCAAAGATGACAAGCAGACCAAATCTCTCGACATCATGGATGTGACACAACAAGAAGTGGAAGATGTGATGGAACGAAACAGCGTCGATCTTATGATCCACGGCCATACTCATCGCCCTGACATTCACACCTTCAATGCTAATAATTGTACTAAAACTCGTATCGTATTGGGTGATTGGTATACGCAAGGTTCAGTGCTGTTGTTCACTCCGCAAAGTTTTGAACTACAGAATCGAGAGTTTAGCAACCGCTTTTAACATCACTATTAAACTTTCACTTTGATTATTATTATCGGTCAGACTTTCATAGAAAGTGTATGGTAATTTCTACTGAATTAGCTATTATCTCTCTACCAGAAATAAACAGAACACAGTACCAAGTTGAAATATTCATACGTAGCGCGTCAACCAATACTCGATACAGACAAGAAAACCATAGGTTACGAGTTGCTATTCAGGGATGGTCCTAAGAACACTTTCCCTGAAGTAGAGCCGGAGCTCGCTACTAGCCGTTTGCTTTCCGATCACTTTTTATCAACTCACTATAATACGTTGGGTGATAAATTGGGGTTCGTGAACTTCCCTTATGCAAGCCTAATCAACTTAGTCCCGACTCTGTTCCCCAAAGAAAGCCTCGTTGTTGAGGTTCTTGAAGACTGCGAACCAACAGACGAACTACTTGAAGCAATAAAAGCTATCTATGACGCGGGTTACACTATCGCGTTAGACGACTTTGTACCAAGCAAAGCATGGAAGCGCTTTTTACCGTACGTTTCAATTATCAAGTTTGATATCCGTTTAATCTCAATCGCGAAAGCTTCGATGTTCATGAACTCTCTCAAAGGGTTGGATATTAAGTTCCTCGCAGAAAAGGTCGAGACTTACGATGAATATCAAGAAGCAAATCGAGCAGGCTTCACCTACTTCCAAGGTTATTTTTTCAGCAAGCCGGAAATGATTCAAACTCGCGCTCTCAACCCTGCGTTCTTGACGATTGTTCAGCTGTTAAAAGAGATTGCGCACGACCCTATCGACTTTGGCGAAGTAGAACGTTTAATTACGTTAGATGTGACGCTTTCTTATAAAGTACTTGCGTATGTAAACTCCGCAGGTGGCTCAGCAACGACCATTCGTTCATTTCGCCAAGCGCTTATTTTCCTTGGCGAGCAAAAACTGCGTAAGTTCGTTTCACTAGTAGCAATTGCCTCTGCGAAAGAAGATAAACCCGATTCACTCTATGGTTTAGCGGTACTGCGCGCTCGTCAGTGTGAACTCTTAGTAGAAAAGATGAATGTAAAGGTAGAACCCGGACAAGCCTTTTTAACCGGCATGTTCTCTCTACTTGATTCACTCTTTGACCAACCGTTACAGCAAGTCTTGGACTCAGTACCAATCGATGAAGAGATCAAGCAAGCTCTGATTCAACGAAAAGGTGTCTTAGGCGCCATTATGGCAATGGTCATTGCCTATGAACAAGCTCGCTGGGACGAAGCAACGCGCATCCGTAAACTTCTCAAGCTAAGTGAAGCGGAACTCGGTCAAGCTTATGATGAAGCCACTACTTGGGCTCAAGAGCTGTTATCACCTTCGTTGAAATAGTTCACTTCACATTGCTGCTTCAATAGAAACTAAGCTTTGGTGAGCGATCGTTTCTTGGTAAACTCCAACGCATTCATATATGGCCTCTTAATAGAGGCCATTTTTTTTACAGGATCTGACTATGTCTTTATGCCCATGCGGTAGCAAAAATACTTACCAACAATGTTGCGAATCAGCACACCTTAACCACAGTGCAGTTGAAACACCCGAGCAATTAATGCGCTCTCGTTATTCTGCACATGTACTTGGTTTGGTTGATTATGTGGTTGCTACTTACCACCCGACTTGTAATGCAGAAGCACAGAGAGAAGGTATTGCCGAATCCATAGATAGTGATTGGGCGGGTTTAGAGGTCATCGGTACAGCCGCAGGTTCACATGAGAACGAAGGCTTTGTTGAGTTTAAAGCTTACTTCAACGACGGAGCTGAGCAGTTCTGTATGCAAGAACGTTCGCGCTTTGTCCGTGAAGACGGTTTTTGGTATTACATTGATGGCACCTTCCCTGAGCAAGAAGATGAACAAGAAGAACAATCAGAGCCAGAGATTGACCCGCGTCTAAACCAAACGGTTGAGAGCTTTAAAATCGGCCGCAATGACCCATGTATCTGTGGTAGCGGAAAGAAATATAAGAAGTGCTGCGGGTAAGTCAAAAAGCTAAAATGTTTGATTAAGTAAAGAGATTCCTGATGTCGCTTAGGCTCCTCGGAATGACGTAAAGTCAGAGTTTAGAAAAGTGACGCAGGGCTTAGAAATCTTGAAATCTTGAAATCTTGAAAATTAAAAAGCTAAAAAGCTAAAAAGCTAAAAAGCCCCGTAAACATAATTGTTTACGGGGCTTTTATCTATCTGTTACGTAGTTCGATTAATCTAAAAAGAGCTTACTTATGGCGCTCTTTTAATTTGTTCACCACATCGTTCATCGATAAGCCTTGGTCTTGTAAAAGAACCATCAAGTGATAAATCAAGTCTGCTGATTCACACACTAGTTCCGCCTTATCGCCCGACGTCGCCGCAAGCGCGACTTCAACGCCTTCTTCGCCCACTTTTTGCGAAATACGCTTGGTGCCACGGGCATATAGACTGGCAGTATAAGAAGACTCAGGGTCTGCGTCCTTGCGGGCAGCCAGTAGCTGCTCAAGCTGATGAAGCCACACCATCTGAGACTCTTCTTGCTTGTCTCCATCCCAACACGTTGTTGTACCTGTGTGGCACGTTGGGCCAATGGGATTAACCTTAACCAGCAAGGTGTCGTTGTCACAATCCAATGACATGTTTTGCAGTTGCAATACGTTACCCGACGTTTCACCTTTGGTCCAAAGGCGCTCTTTAGTGCGAGAGAAAAACGTCACTTGGCCAGTTTCACCTGTTTTCTCGAGCGCTGCTGGGTTCATGTATCCCATCATCAGCACTTGGCTCGATTGGTAATCTTGAACAATAGCCGGCACTAAGCCATCTACTTTTTCCCAATCAATACGCTCTGACAATGCGCCTACTTCTGTTTTTGATAAGCTTACGGGTTCAAAACTCATAGTCGCACCTCTACATCTTGTTGTTTCAAATACTGTTTAAGTTCACCAATATTGATGACTTGCTTGTGGAATACCGAAGCCGCAAGTGCTCCGTCCACGTTGGTTTTTTTATAGGCTTCAGCAAAGTGCTCCATCGCACCTGCGCCACCTGATGCAATCAGGGGTACATTACACACTGAACGTACCATGTTTAACTGGTCGATATCATAGCCGTTGCGAACGCCATCTTGGTTCATCATGTTCAACACAATCTCACCTGCACCACGTTTCTGTACTTCCTGCACCCAATCTTTGGTTTCCCACTTGGTTGCTTTGGTACGCGCTTCATCGCCTGTGAATTGGTAAACCTGATATTTACCCGTCTCTTTATCGAAGTATGAATCGATACCGACAACGATACACTGTACGCCGAACTTATCAGCTAGGTCAGTGATTAGCTGTGGGTTAGCCAATGCAGGCGAGTTGATGGATACTTTATCTGCACCAAACTCAAGAATGCGTGCTGCATCTTCCGCAGACTTAATACCACCAGCCACACAGAAAGGAATATCAATCACTTCTGCTACGCGTTTCACCCAGCTTTTATCGACCACACGGCCATCACTTGATGCGGTAATATCGTAAAATACTAATTCATCAGCGCCCTCTTCTGCGTAGCGTTGTGCTAGCGGAACGATGTCACCAATAATTTCGTGATTACGGAATTGAACGCCCTTAACCACTTGCCCATCACGGACATCCAAACAAGGGATTATTCGCTTTGCCAACATGCAAATGCCTCCTCTGCGGTGAACTTGCCATCAAGCAGTGCACGACCAACAATCACACCCGCAACGCCGCTGCCTTTCAGTGCTTCGATATCAGCTAGGCTGCCAATGCCACCCGATGACTGGAATTGCACCTGTGGGTACTGTTTACAGAGATCAACATAGAGCTCTACGTTTGACCCTTCTAGCGTGCCATCACGTGAAATATCTGTACACAGAACGTGTTTAAGGCCAACCGTGAGGTAATCTTCAATTAGCGCTTCAATGGTCACGCCTGAATCTTCTTGCCAACCTGAAATCGCCACTTTACGTGTGCCGCTTTCGTCAATGTTGATGTCCAGAGCCAGCACGATTTTTTCCGCGCCGTACTTTTCCATCCAACCTTTAACCAACTCAGGTTGCTTAACTGCTGTAGAACCAATCACAACGCGCTGTGCGCCAGCTTCTAGTAGATCAACAACATCTTGTTCGTTACGCACGCCACCACCAATCTGGATGTTCGCAGGCGTGCTAGCCAGTAGCTTAGCAATCAAGTCTAACTGACGAGCCGTTGTGTCTTTTGCACCTGTTAAGTCAACAAGGTGAAGCCAGCCAGCGCCAGCTTGGTGATACAGGTTGAACTGCTCTGCTGGATCGACTTTGTATTCTGTTACTTGCCCGTAGTCCCCCTGAAATAAGCGAACAACTTGGCCTTCAATTAAATCTAACGCGGGAATAATCATTTACATTCCTTATCTGGCAACGGTAGCCGCTGCCTAATCCTTATTACAATTCCAAGAAGTTCTGAATCAGCTTAGAGCCAGCTTTCGAAGATCGCTCTGGGTGGAATTGAACACCATAATAATTGCCACTTTGCACTGCGGCAGTAAACGGATTGCCGTAATCACATTGTGCGATTGTGTAGTCACCCACTGGCATTGCGAAGCTGTGTACAAAGTAGAAGTACTCGCCCTCTTCAATATCTTTGAATAGAGGGTGGTTAGGTGTCGCGGTTACTGTGTTCCAACCCATGTGTGGTAATGGCAAATCACCCGTTTCAAGTAAACGAACTTCGCCATCACACAATCCTAGGCATTCAACTAACTCGTCAGCTTTTTGGCCTTTCTCTTGAGACAGTTTGCCTAACAGTTGCATACCTAAACAGATACCCAGCAGAGGCTTCTCTACTTGTTTCACAAGGCTAACAAGGTCACGCTCTTGCAGGTTCTTCATTGCCTCACTTGCTGTACCTACTCCTGGCAGGAACAGCTTGTCCGCAGCTAGAACAACTTTTGGTTCTTTCGAAATTTCAACTGCGTAGCCCAGACGTTCAATCGCAAACTTCACTGAGGAAACGTTGGCACAACCAGTATCAATAATAACGACTTTTTGATCTTTCATTGTTTTTCCTTGCTAACGTTAGCCTTACAGAACGCCTTTGCTGCTTGGTAACTCATTACCTTCAACTTTGATTGCTTGACGAAGAGTACGACCAAACGCTTTGAACAGGCTCTCAATAATGTGGTGATCATTATTACCAGCTGAAGAAAGGTGCAATGTACAAGCCAGTGTATCGGTTAAAGAGCGGAAGAAGTGAACCACCATCTCCGTAGAAAGGTCACCCACTTGCTCGCGGCTAAACTTAGCATCAAATTTTAGGTACGGACGACCAGATAGGTCTAGAGCACACTGAGCTAAGCACTCATCCATAGGCAGGCTGAAACCGAAACGGCCGATACCACGTTTATCGCCTAATGCATCTTTAAGTGCTTGGCCTAAAGCGAGAGCGGTGTCTTCGATTGTGTGGTGATCATCAATGTGTAGGTCGCCCTTCACAGTCAGGTTCATTTGGAAACCGCCGTGTGTCGCGATTTGATCAAGCATGTGATCGAAGAAACCCATGCCAGTATCGATCTTGTTACCACCGGTTTCATCGAGGTTTACGGCTACCTTGATGTCAGTTTCTTTCGTTGTACGAACCACTTCAGCAACACGAGCATTAACCGTTAAATCTTTAACGATCTGTGGCCAGTTGAGTGTGCTTTCCGTTTCTGCATCCGGGCCATATTGAATGCCGCGGATTGCCATGTTTTCTGCAAGTTGAAGATCCGTCATTCGATCGCCAATGACAACAGAATGTTGGAAGTCGACTTTGCCGCCTTGTAGGTATTCTTTAACCATACCCAGTTTAGGCTTACGGCAAGAGCAGTTGTCTTCGTCAAAGTGAGGGCAAATAAGCACATCGTCAAACTTAACACCTTGAGACTCAAAGAACTCCATCATCATATTGTGTGGCGCATCGAACTCTTCTTGTGGGTAGCTATCTGTACCTAGACCATCTTGGTTAGTCACCATCACTAAACGGTAACCCGCATCTTGCAATGCCAGTAGGCTAGGGATCACTAGCGGTTCGAATTTTAGTTTGTCTAAACGGTCTACTTGAAAGTCGACTGGCGGCTCAACAATTAAGGTGCCATCACGGTCTATAAAAAGTATTTTCTGTTGTTTACTCACTTGAACTTCCTTTTAATTTTAAATCTGCTGGCCTAGCTAAAATCAAACGCTAACCCAAAATATTGGTTTCATTTGCCAGTCTGTTTTTAATCAACTCAGACTGACAAATGTTATTAATGGTAAGCCTTTCGTTACTGAAAAAAGTTACGAATGAATCCAAGTGTCTTTTCGCACTCTTCTCGGTTACCAATACTAATGCGAACACAGTCTTCAATAGGTGAATTACGCAAAATAATACCCGTATCCCAAGCCGCTTTAAATAACTCATCGCCGTTCGGGAATTTCACCAGTAAGTAGTTACCCCAGCCATCAAAAACCGTCACTTGAGGCATGCCTAATAGACCCGCTTGCAAATACGCTCGGTTAGCACTTAAATCCAGAACTTGGAACTTCGCTCGCGCAAGCCCTTGTTCAGAAAGCGCTTGAACGGCAATATCAGCAACTGGAATTGGAACTGGGTAAGGCGCAATCACTTTCAACAGTACATCGATAAGCGCTTTGTTCGCTAGCGTAAAGCCACAACGTAAGCCCGCCAAAGCAAAGGCCTTCGACAAAGTGCGCAGAATCGCTAGGTTTGGATATTGCTCCAGCAAATCAACGGTTGATGCTTCTGGACAAAAATCGATATACGCTTCATCCATCACCACAATCGCTTTGTCTTGCGTCATTTCAAGCAGTTTGATGATGTCTTTGCGATCAACCAAGTTACCCGTTGGGTTGTTTGGGCTACAAACAAACACTACTTTCACGTTGTCTAGTTGAGCTTCAATAGCAGGAAGATCCAATTGCCATTCAGCCGTCAGAGGCACAACCTTGCGCTCAACACCAATCGTCTCGGCACTGATGGCATACATACCGTAAGTCGGAGGGCAGTACAGAATCGAATCTTCGTTCGGCTCGCAGAAAGCTCGAATCAAAAGTTCGATACCTTCGTCAGCGCCACGAGTGGTCAGCGTTTGCTCTGATTTCACGCCTGCATATTGAGCGTAAGCATCGATCAGCTCTTTAGGCTGGCACTCGCTGTAGCGATTAAGACGAGACAAGTTTAGGTTGTACTCGTTATCAAACGGAGACTCGTTAGCGTTTAGCCACACATCTCCGCTGCCACCAATGCGTCTTGCAGACAAGTAAGGTGTAAGAGCCTGAACTTGTTTTCTTGCTAACTTTTCCATGCCCTACCCTTATTTCGCTTTATTTAGCTGTTCAAATCGATTTAATTTTTCAACTCGTATGGTCACAGCACGTTTGTGCGCATCCAAACCTTCGGCTTCCGCCATTGTGACTACCGTTGGCGCTAGGCCTTTCAAGCCATCAGCCGTTAACTCTTGTACCGTCATACGCTTAGAGAAATCAGCCAAACCTAAACTTGAATAGGTTTT
>NZ_JANVFC010000001.1:0-126838 GCF_025195005.1 Vibrio sp. NC2 | reverse complement strand
GAAGATTGAACCTGCATTGTCTAGTAACGGCAGCAATTCACGTGGATTCTTGGTCTGAACAATCAAGTGCTCTGGGCCGTAGAAATTAGAAATCGCGATCGCTTGAGTGATCGATTCAGCAATGATGATTAGGCTTGAAGCCAATGCTTGCTGAGCGATGTTCGCACGAGACAGTTCTTTCAGTTGCTTCTGAACCGCATCGGTTACTTGGTCGGCAATAACTGGCGATGGTGTTACTAATACAACCTGTGAATCTGGGCCATGTTCAGCTTGGCTCAGTAGATCAGCAGCAATGAAGTCAGCATCTGCAGTTTCGTCTGCAATTACCATCACCTCCGATGGGCCTGCTGGCATATCAATAGCAGAGCCACGGAAGTCGTTACTCACTTGGCGCTTAGCTTCCGTTACGTACGCATTACCAGGACCGAAAATTTTATCTACTTTAGAGACACTCTCCGTACCATACGCCATGGCAGCAACGGCTTGACCACCACCTACATTGTAAACCTCATCGATTTTACAAAGATTAGCGACATACAAGATTTCATCCGCGATTGGCGGAGGTGAACAAAGCACAACCTTGCGGCAACCCGCGATTTGAGCAGGAACACCTAACATAAGAACCGTTGACGGAAGTGGCGCGCTGCCACCCGGAATATAAAGTCCAACAGTATTAATAGCGCGTGTCACTTGCTCACACACAACGCCTGGCTGTGTTTCAACCTTAATTGGCTGCGGCTTCTGAGCTTCGTGAAACTTAGCAATATTGCTATAAGCTTGCTCTAACGCTTGCTTCATTTCTGGTGTTAAACGAGCACATGCCTCTTCTATCTCAGTCGAGCTGACTCGAATGGATTCTGGAGTCACACGATCGAACTTTTCAGTCAGTTCTTTAAGTGCGGCATCGCCTTCATTTCGTACTTTTGCAATAACATCAGAAACAGTCGCTGTGATGTTTGCACCTTCAGTAATAGCTGGACGCTCTAGTACCGAGTCTTGCTGTGATTCACTTAAAGATTGCCAAACAACGGTTCTCATCGTCACTACCCCATCATTTTTTCGATTGGTAATACTAGAATCGAGCTTGCACCCAACTCTTTCAGCTGTTCCATCGTTTCCCAGAACAAGTTCTCAGTACTTACAAGGTGAACGGCAACTTTGTCTTTGTCTGTTGATAGTGGAAGAACAGTAGGATCTTCAGCGCCGGGCAATAATGCTTTGATTTGCTCTAGCTGAGATGTAGGCGCGTGAAGCATGATGTACTTCGACTCTTTCGCTTGTTGAACACCCTGCATACGAGTCAGTAGTTTTTCAATTAATGCTTCTTTGTCTGCATCAAATTCGCCAGTGCGTTGAATTAACGTTGCTTTAGATTGGAAGATAGCTTCTGCTTCTTTTAGGCCATTCGCTTCTAGCGTAGCACCTGTAGAAACTAAATCGGCGATAGCGTCTGCTAGGCCTGCGCGAGGCGCAACTTCAACCGAACCCGTTAGCATACAAGCGCTGAATTCAACACCCTGCTCGTCCATGTAGGCTTTCAGTAGTTGTGGGTAAGTTGTCGCAATACGTTTACCCGCTAGATCTTGTGGGCCGTTGTATTCTTCGTCTTTGTTAATCGCGATAGAAAGACGGCAACCACCGAAGTCTAAACGACGTAGTGTGCGAAACTCTGATGGCTCTTTTAAAGCAACACGGTCTAGGCGAACTTCTTCTAGTTCATTTTCACCGATGAAACCAAGGTCAACCACACCATCCATGATAAGACCTGGGATGTCGTCATCACGAACTAATAACAAGTCGATTGGCATATTTAGTGAATGAACAACTAAGCGCTCACCCATGATGTTAAATTTAACACCACATTTTTTAAGTAGATCTTGGCACTCTTTACTTAAGCGACCTTTCTTTTGAATTGCGATTCTTAGGCGTTGTGTCTGCATTGCTGTATCCCTGTGCAAATATTTGAATTTATTGATTATTTAAAAGTGCTAAAACTAAAAAACCCTCGGAAGACTTTGTCGTCCCGAGGGTTTAAATCTAAATTCTTTGACTTAACCTCCGGGAGAATTCTTGCTCCCGGGTATACGTAAATCTCCCCGAAAGACTAGATAGGGTGATGATGGTGATGAATGTTCATTACTAATTTACGCATACTTATCGGCTCTTAGGTTGTTTGCTGTCTTGTCTCCACACTAACTAAGCTGACACCCTTTTTCAACCATTTATTCGAACTTTTTTCACGAAATTTAAAATTAAATTAACGAGCACAAAAAAAGGGAGGCAAACGCCTCCCTTTTCATTATTCAATCAAGTGATGATTAGCTTTTGCACGTCGACATTTTACAACGTGAGAAATAAGCCAATGCAAAACATACTGCCACAAACGTTAGAGACGCTGCGCCGAACGCGATGCCAGTTGATGATGTCATACCTAGAGTGATGAAGCCGATACACGATACGAATGCCACAGACAGCGCATAAGGAAGCTGAGTCGATACGTGGTCAATGTGGTTACAACGAGCACCGGTAGAAGACAGAATCGTTGTGTCTGAGATTGGAGAACAGTGGTCACCAAATACAGAACCAGCAAGAACCGCACTTAACATAGGCAGAATTAGCGCGATGTCAGAGGCTGCAGCCATGTCACCCGCGATAGGTAGCATGATACCGAACGTACCCCATGATGTACCTGTCGAGAACGCCATTAGGCCAGCAAGAAGGAACAAAATAACCGGTAGCCAGTGGTAATCAATGTTGCCAGTTGCTAGAGATGATAGGTACGAACCTGTTTTCATGTCACCGATGACAGAACCGATAGTCCAAGCGAACACAAGAATCAGGATAGCGCCAAACATAGAGCTAGCACCGATCCACATTGTTCTTGCGATATCAGACATTGGTAGCTTTTGCTTAAACACTGTCGCTAGGGCAACAAGCAGACCTAAAACACCACCGTAAACAAGAGACTTGCCTACATCTGTATTTTCGAACGCACCAAGCAGGTTGAATGCTTGACCGTCAGCAGCCAGCGCTTGGCCACCCGTGTAAAGCATAGCGGCAACTGTTGCTACGATTAACGATACGATTGGCATAACGAGATCAGAAACAGAACCGTTTTCGCTCTCTTGAATGTCTAGCTCTTCGTTTAGATCGTGAGCTTGCTTTTGATCGTTGTCTCCTTCAAAGCCACGGCCTTGAGATGCTTCGATCTCATGTTCACGCATCTTACCAACGTCTAGACCGAACCATGCAACGGCAAATACCATTAATAGTGCGAACACAGCGTAGAAGTTCATTGGGATAAGACGAACGTAAGCACCCAGTGCAGAATACTCTGTCACACCGTGTGTCACTAGGATGCCACCAATAATAGTGATGATGTAAGCACCCCAGCTAGAAGCCGGCATAATCACACACATTGGAGCAGCGGTAGAATCTAGAATATAAGCTAGCTTAGCGCGAGATACGTAGAAGCGGTCTGTTACAGGACGAGAGATAGCACCTACCGCTAAGCTGTTGAAGTAATCATCGACAAAGATGAATACGCCTAAGAAGGCAGCAAGTAGTTTTGAACCACGTTTGCTCTTCACACGAGACTGTGCCCACTCAGCGAATGCGCGAGTACCACCAGATAGTGTGAGTAATGCAGTTGTCATTCCGAGAATAATTAGGAATGCGATGATGCTCATGTTCCAAGTGTTAATGCCACCATCTTCGATGAAAACACCAGATGCTTTAGTGAACACGTAACTAGCTGCGTTACCTACTGAGTAGTCAGCAAGTAGAATCGCACCCATAAAAATACCAACACCTAAGGAAACCAATACACGGCGGGTAACAATTGCTAGAGTCAATGCAACCAAAGGAGGAAGCAGCGATAAAGGCGATGTTGCAAAATCTATTAAATTCATGATCTTCAAAAACCAGTTTTTTATTTGGCTAGAGATCTACTGCAGACAAACTTGATACGACTTATCAAGCTCATGTTGAACTAAGCGAAAGGGAAGTGAACACTTCACCCAACCCTACAGTAGCGCTCCATAGTTTAAAATTAAGACTATGGCAGTGTTGTACCTATTGAGCACAACCCCAGCAAATTGCTTAGATATACAATTTACTTCGGCAATTAGACCTTTCATTCCCGCTCATTGGCATCACCCCAACGAAAACTACTTTTTATAATTGCGCCTCTACGTGCGATAACATTATTAACTGTGTAAACCAGAGTTTAACAACAAATTAACCAAAGCATCGCATCAGGTAGCCGCAATTGTACCCATCAAGAGCAACAATGCAACATATCATTCCGACAAAAATGTCTTTTTGTTAATGAACTAATCAATAAAAAAATAGTCTACATATAACAATTACTCCACCAGTCACATATCGATTTTTAAGATAATCTTAATAATTATTATAAATTCATCAAAAGTGAGTCGTTTCTTTTTCAACTATTCATCTCACTTTTATATTTAAATAACCAATACAAGAAATACTATTTGTTTTATTCCTAGGCTCTGTTTATTATTAGGAGGATTATTTAGTTTACCTTGATGGGAAATATCATGTCTGAATTAACAAAAACACTATTAAATATCCGCAGCCTTCGTGCGTTCTCACGTGAATTAACTCTTGAGCAACTTGAAGAAGCGCTAGACAAGCTGACTATTGTTGTACAAGAGCGTCAAGAGTCTGAAGCTGAAGAACGTGCTGCTAAAGCAGAGCAAGAAGCTAAGCTTTCTGCTATTGCTGAACAAATTGCAAAAGACGGAATTGATGTTGCAGATCTTATTGCTGCACTTTCTGGTGAAGCAAAATCTAAAACAACTAAAGCTAAACGCGCTCCTCGCCCAGCGAAATACAAATACGTAGACGCAAACGGCGACGAGAAAACTTGGACAGGTCAAGGCCGTACGCCTTCAGCTATCCAAGAACAGCTAGATGCTGGTAAATCTCTAGAAGAGTTTGCTCTTTAAGGCATCATGTTTGCTAAGTGAATAATCAATAAAACACTAAGCAATAGAATTAATATTAAGTCGACTAAAGTATTATTTACGGCTTCAATATATTCAGAAACAAAAAAGGCTCCTTTCGGAGCCTTTTTTATATTTCACTATTAGAAATATAAATGAAAAAGATATCTTATCTTTCCCAGTATGCTTCTTCTAGACTATCTTCTCTTTCAGGAAGGCCACGAGACAAGCGAGGAGAGTGCTGAACCAACACTTCATAACTTGCACGGTTTGAATATTTACAAACTTGTGAGAAAGATGAATACGTTAAAAATGCATGTTGGTGTTTGCTAGAATTCGGTACATTTTCTTTATGATATTTATTTGCTGCCATATCATGTAATAAAGCCGACAGCGCCGCATCCCCTGCACCATTGGTATTCTTGATCTTTTCTGGACCACCCATGTAAGGCGCGATATGCGAATAGATTTTCGTTGGGTTGTCACATAACTCTTTATGTGCAGGACGGCTAAACTCATAGCGATTAAATTCTGCAATCGAGCCTGGTAACAACGGCAATGAAGTTTCACGCTTCACCGCGTCTTCAGTATAACCCGCCATGAATAAGCCAACAGGGCCTGCCGTACATAGAACTAAGTCTACCCACTCTAGTGCTTTGTCTGAAGCAGCAAGAGGATCGCTTTCTCCGGTTAAGGCTTCAGCTTCGTCTTCATTCATTGCAACAACAGTGACGTGCTGTTCAAGGAAATCTTTCCAGAACTCTGGATCATCTTGAATAACGAACTTAGTACCAAGAGTTAAAACAACAGGCACATCGTATTTCTTCGCGTATTCGATAGCTTTCATTGTTGCTTCAGGCATAGGGTCACCTGGTTTACAACGAACTAAATACGCCGTTAACACTAAAGCAGAAGCACTTTTGAAAATTTTCTCAGGGATGCTTTCTGGTTTTAATTGGTTCATTTGTCCTTCGCTAATTGCGAAAGTACGTTCACCATCTTCTGTAATTAATGCAAAGCAGCGACCAATTGCGCCATCTACCCCTTGTAAATGGTTCAGATCCATTCTGCTTGATGTATTACATAAATAGCGGTAACCGTAGCTACCAATTTTAATATCTTGGCTCATTACACCCAATAGCGTTGAACGGTCATCCGCAAGTACTGAATAGTTGTGTAATGTATTACCAATAGTGCCACCAGCGTATTCATTGGTAATCAGACACTGTTCTTTTAATTCTTGATACAAGGATTCAGCAGCGTCATCACCAATAACCAGTGAGTGTCCCTTACTTAGGCCATATTTTTCGATTAGCTCAGAACTCACTTTCGCTTCAATATCCACCAAAGTTTGATCAATACCGATAATATGAGTACGTGACATTCTTTTGCTAGTTTGAGCTTGGCTTACTAAAGGATCACGAGCGTGAACCGGAAAATAGTGCTTTGATTTACGTTGTCCAGGGAATTTCATAAGGCTAGTCTAAGTCAAGGGGAAATAGGTGGCGGATTCTACCGCGCTATATTTAACGCGGCAATCTTTCAAACTATAGCAAACGTTTGCGAGGCTATTTTTTTATTCGCCTTCCATAAAGCTTAAGTCAGGTAGCATACCCAAATGCTCGGCGTAACGTTTTTGATTAAACTCAGCGCCGTTTTTCATTACATCAAATACTTCAATAGCCAGTGCACATGCCATAGCCGCAATCGCCTCTTCACGAGGAGTTCCTGTCATCATTAAACGCATCAGCGTCTCTTTCACTTTCACAGGTTGGCCATCTTCAAGTTGGTTTTCGATAATCTCGATCAACTGTTCTTCTTGCATAAACTCATTTTGTTCAGACATTTTTTATCTCAGGTCTTGGATTTCGAGCGACTATGCCACATATAGATCTGACATCCTAGCGAGTCTCCTCGCGTTCATGCGATTCTCTAACGAATTCAGCGCAATATTTGTGCAAATGAAACTGTGATTCCGGTCTCGGATCTGTCGCGGTGTTTCTCTTTCTGTTAGAATCTGCGACCAAGTAATAGTAACGGTGTTTAGACATGTCAGATATCAGCTCTGGAAACAGCGAAAAGAAAGTAATTGTCGGTATGTCCGGCGGTGTAGATTCGTCAGTATCGGCGTATCTTCTTCAGCAACAAGGCTATCAGGTAGAAGGCCTTTTCATGAAAAACTGGGAAGAAGACGATAACGAAGAATACTGCACGGCAGCTGAAGACCTTGCTGATGCTCAAGCGGTATGTGACAAACTAGGTATCCACCTTCACACTATCAACTTTGCAGCAGAGTACTGGGATAATGTATTCGAGTACTTTCTTGAAGAATACAAAGCGGGTCGTACACCGAACCCAGATATCCTTTGTAACAAAGAAATCAAATTCAAAGCATTCTTAGAGTTTGCGGATGAAGTATTAGACGCAGACTACATCGCGATGGGTCACTATGTTCGTCGTACTTTCCCAACACAAGAAGAGCTCGATGCTGGCGTAAAACCAGAAATGCTACGTGGCTTAGACGGCAACAAAGACCAAAGCTATTTCCTATATACGCTAAGTTCAGATCAAGTGGCACGCAGCCTATTCCCAGTTGGTGAATTAGAGAAGCCTGAAGTGCGACGCATTGCTGAAGAGCAAGACTTGATCACAGCGAAGAAAAAAGACTCAACAGGTATCTGCTTTATTGGTGAGCGTAAGTTCACAGAATTCCTTGGCAAATATCTACCGGCTCAACCAGGTAACATCGAGACACCTGAAGGCCAAGTTATTGGTCAACACCAAGGTTTGATGTACCACACGCTAGGTCAACGTAAAGGCCTGCATATCGGTGGCACCAAAGGCGGTGGCGGTAATGAAGACCCATGGTTTGTTGGTGAAAAAGACCTTAAACGTAATGTTCTGATCGCGGTACAAGGTAAAGACCACCCTCTTTTAAAATCAGAAGGTTTGATCGCTTCTCAGCTTCATTGGGTAAATCGCACACCAATTACTGAAGTTATGACATGCACGGTAAAAACACGTTACCGTCAGACTGATATTCCTTGTACAATCATCCCAATTGACGATGATAACATTAAGGTTATCTTCGATGAGCCGCAAATCGCTGTAACGCCAGGCCAGTCGGCTGTGTTCTACCAAGATGAAGTCTGTCTTGGTGGTGGTATCATTGAAAAGCGCATCTAATCGAATCTAATCGAACGAACAACAAACGATAGAAAACAACTAGGAGTTACTACGTGGCTAATACACTTTATGACCGTACTATTGCTTTCGCTGGAATTTGCCAAGCTGTGGCTTTGGTTCAACAAGTAGCGAAAGACGGCCGTTGTGATAAAGATGCCTTCGAAGCTTCACTCAATGCCATTTTAAATACTAACCCAGCGAACACTGTGGGTGTATTTGGCCGTGAGGCGAACCTAAAGCTAGGCCTTGAATGCTTAGTAAAAGGTATCGACAGTACTCCTGCTGGTAGCGACATTACTCGCTACATCATCAGCTTGATGGCGCTTGAACGTAAACTATCTGCTCGTAATGACTCTATGTCACAGCTTGGCGATCGCATTCTAACTGCAGAGCGTCAAACTGAGCACTTCGATCTGTTTGACGAGCAAATGATCAGCAACCTTGCGAGCATCTACTTAGATGTAGTGAGCCCTATTGGCCCTCGTATTCAGGTTTCTGGTACGCCAGCAGTACTTCAACAGACATCGAGCCAGCATAAGGTTCGTGCTCTGCTGCTATCAGGAATTCGAAGCGCTGTGTTATGGCGTCAAGTTGGCGGTAAACGTCGCCACCTTATCTTCGGTCGCAAGAAGATGATCGAGCAGGCTCAAATCCTGCTAGCTCGCATGTAATTTATTAGCTCGCGCCTCGTCGCGAGCTTGTTTTTTGTACCAACACAACTCTCACGCAAACGATTGCGCAATATGCGTGACAATTGAGATTGTTACTGGTATAAACCTCTCAAAATTTAGAAAACTCAATTCAGGAGAACACCATGGAACTGTCAGCATTGACTGCTGTTTCACCAGTAGACGGCCGTTACGGAAGCAAGACTGTTGCATTACGCAGCATCTTTAGTGAGTTTGGCCTACTAAAGTACCGCTCTATCGTTGAAGTTCGTTGGTTACAAAAGCTCGCAGCTACAGATGCAATCAAAGAAGTACCAGCGTTCAGTGCAGAAGCTAACCAGTTTCTTGATGAACTAGCTGCTAACTTCAGTGAAGAAGATGCTCTACGTATCAAAGAGATCGAGCGCACGACTAACCACGACGTTAAAGCGGTTGAGTACTTCTTGAAAGAGAAAGTTGCTGGCGTTCCTGAACTTCACGCTGTAAACGAATTTATTCACTTTGCATGTACTTCTGAAGACATCAACAACACCTCTCACGCGCTTATGCTTAAAGCAGCTCGTGATACCGTGATTCTTCCAGAAATCCGCAACGTAATTGATGCTATCAAAGCACTTGCGAACGAGTACCGTGATATTCCATTACTGTCTCGCACACACGGTCAGCCAGCTTCTCCTTCTACTATGGGTAAAGAGATGGCTAACGTTGCGTACCGTATGGAACGTCAATACAAGCAAATCGAAAACGTTGAGATCCTAGCGAAAATCAACGGTGCTGTAGGTAACTACAACGCACACCTTTCTGCATACCCAGAAGTTGAATGGCACCAGTTCAGCGAAGAGTTCATCACTGAATCTCTTGGCGTAACTTGGAACCCGTACACAACTCAAATCGAGCCTCACGATTACATCGCTGAGCTGTTTGATGCTGTTGCTCGTTTCAACACAATCCTTCTGGACTTCGACCGTGACGTTTGGGGCTACATCGCTCTTGGTCACTTCAAGCAGAAGACTATTGCTGGCGAAATCGGCTCTTCTACAATGCCGCATAAAGTTAACCCAATTGACTTCGAAAACTCTGAAGGCAACCTTGGTCTAGCGAACGCAGTATTTAGCCACCTAGCACAAAAACTTCCAGTTTCTCGCTGGCAGCGTGACCTTACTGACTCTACAGTTCTTCGTAACTTAGGTGTTGGTGTTGGCTACGCAATCATTGCATACACTTCGACTCTGAAAGGTATTAGCAAGCTAGAAGTTAACCGTGCTGCGCTACTTGCTGAACTAGACAAAAACTGGGAAGTATTGGCTGAACCAGTACAAACAGTAATGCGTCGTTACGGCATCGAGAAGCCATACGAGAAGCTAAAAGAGCTAACTCGTGGTAAACGTGTAGATGGCGAAGGCATGCGTGCATTCATCGATGGTCTTGAAATCCCTGAAGACGAGAAAGTACGTCTAAAAGAGATGACGCCAGCGAACTACATCGGTCAAGCAATCGAGCTAACTGACAAGCTGTAAAATTCGAATTTCGAATCACAGAATAGACTAAGGCTTCCCATGTGGAAGCCTTTTTGTTGCGTAGAACAAATGTCTCGAACAGTAGTCCCTAAGTAAACAACAGTCGTCAATCAAACCTGACTTGTCCTACTCACCTCCCCCAATTCAAATACTGCAAACCACATTAGACAAACATCCTTAAATGCCAAGATCAAAAAAGGCCTCCCTAAGGAAGCCTTTAGAATACCTATTGCCGCTTAACGACAACTGCTTGTATTAGAAATTACATGTTACGTAGAGACGCAATACGCTTGTCTAGCGGTGGGTGGCTCATTAGAAGCTCTGTTAGAGACTTCTTACCATTGATACCAAATGCCATCATAGAACCTTCTAGTTGTGGCTCATGGCTCACCTTTAGACGCTCTAGCGCTGCAATCATCTTCTCTTTACCTACTAGGTTCGCTGCACCTGCATCGGCATGGAATTCACGATGACGGCTATACCACATCGTAATGAAGCTTGCTAAGAAACCAAATACCAATTCCAACACCATAGACACACCGAAGTACACCATCATGTTGCTGCCGCCCTCTTCTTCGTTATCGTTCGACGCAACAATGTTGGCGATGAAACGAGATAAGAAGATAACAAACGTGTTCACAACACCCTGCATTAACGTCATGGTCACCATGTCGCCGTTTGCGATGTGGCTCACTTCATGCGCTAATACAGCTTCAGCTTCATCACGCGTCATGTTGTGCAGCAGACCTGTTGATACTGCTACCAATGAATCGTCACGCTTAGCACCCGTCGCGAATGCGTTGATGTCTGGCGAGTCGTAGATCGCCACTGTTGGCATACCAATACCAACTTGTTGAGATTGACGGCTTACCGTCTCCATCAACCAATGTTCTGTTTCGTTACGTGGGCTTTCAATTACCATGCCGCCTACTGAGCGTAGCGCCATTTTCTTTGACATCATTAATGAGATGAATGAACCGCCAAAACCAAACACCGCAGCCATTAACAACAAGCCTGAAAGGCTTCCTGGTTGCATACCTGTGACTGCATATACAATATTAAGAACAACACTTAGTACCAATACAACCGCAAGGTTGGTTGCAAGGAACAACATTACTCGCTTCATTACTTATCTCCGCATGAAAGCTGTTTTTATAAAACTTATTGTTATAGACAAGGCAGACAGCAATAGATTCCAACCTTGAAGACTTATACTTACTTATACATATAGTCTTAGATTAAGAAAACAAGGTTAAGCATTAAATTGCAACATTTGATTACGAGATTGTAGATGAGTTAATCACGATCTATTAGACCTAAGTCGTATGGTGTCGATATAACAATCCGTTTACAGTGACGTCAGATGATTTATTGGCTAGTCCATGTACAAAAAGGGAAGGATCATGGTTGAAGGTACTAACACTCAAATGGCTATCGATTTACTGTGCTGTCACCTAGGGATTACTGAAGAAGAAGCAAAAAAGCAGATTGGGATCCTAACTCCACAAACGGCACAGACAAAAATCACAGAAACGCAACAAGCATTAATGGGACTGACAAAAGAACATTAATCCCAAACTTGTTCAAAAGACCCGTTTTTACAAACGTATGGTCTAAAGGCTTAACATAGCAAAAGGGCTGCAATCGCAGCCCTTTTCTTATTTAGTACACAAGGTGAGAATCAAAGCGCAAGTAAAGGCTGCACATCAATGTACTTACCAATGTTCTTAGACTTTGCTCTTGGTACGTAAGGGATTTCACCTAACTTCGGCGCACCTAGCTTGTCTTCAAGCATCGCAATAATATCAGCATAATGTTCAGTGCCTGGATTAATGCGGTTCGCTACCCAACCTACTAGGTTTAGACCATCTGCACGAATCGCTTCAGCAGTTAACAGAGCGTGGCTCAAACAACCCAGCTTAATACCAACAGTCAGGACAACTGGAAGCTGCTCTTTCTTAACCCAACTAGATAAATATTCGTCATCTGAAACGGGTACACGCCAACCACCAGCACCTTCAACTAAAACGATGTCAGAGTTTTGCTTATGCTCTTCTAGCTTCGCTGATAATACCGCTTCATCAACCACGACACCGTCATGCTTTGCCGCGATGTGAGGCGATGATGGTAGCAACAATGCATACGGGTTAACGTCTTCGTAAGCAACATCTTGCGTCGCAGCTTCCTGAAGGTGCAATGCATCACTGTTACGTAACCCTTCTGGGTATTGTTCACACCCTGCAGCAACTGGTTTATAACCAATTGTTGATAAATCCTGTGCGGCCAAAGCTTGAAGAATCGCTTTTGAAACCACAGTTTTTCCCACTTCGGTATCCGTACCTGCAATGAATAATGCATCAATCATAATTGAATAACCCCTAAACAAACTTGATATGTTGCTGGTAAGAAACCTTGATGGTTTTTAAACTCTCGATATTCCCGTTCAACAAACTGCAACATGCGGCGACTTGTTAAACCTTGTGAGCGACCACTTACGTGATTCGCGCCGATACCTTTAAGGTCGCGCATCAGTTCAAACGCAGTGTCGTACCAAACGGTGATGGTGGGCAAGTCTAGTTGATGAGCAGTACAGCTAGATTGCGCTAACGCAATTTTTACCTGATTGATTGTAATAAAATGGTTAACGTGTTGATGTGCGTCAATTTTGGACCATGATTTTTCCAGTTCAAACAGTGACCCATCAAGCAAAGTTGAGAAAATCACACGTCCGCCAACCGCTACAACGCGCTTCATCTCTTTTAAAGGTGAGGATAAATCATCGCACCATTGCAACGCTAAGCTTGAAAAAACGATGTCAAAACACCCATCTTCAAACGGCAATTGTTCAGCATCGGCTTGTTGATATAAAGAAACCGATGCACCACAGCGCTGCTCTGCCCTTTCTAACATTCCAACAGAAAGATCAGCACACACCACTTCAGCACCGCGCTTCACCATCTGTTCAGAGAAGTAGCCAGTACCACAACCTAAATCAAGCACCTTTAAGCCAGAGAGGTCTCTCGGTAGCTTGTCTAGGAGTCGGTGACCAACATCGCGCTGAAACTCAGCGTGCTTGTCATACGTTGTCGCTGCTTTACCGAAGGCTTCGGCAATCGCACTCTTATCTTGGCCTACGTAATTATGCACTACTGCTTCTTGTGACATTTACTGAGCCTCTTTCTTTAATTCAAAGCTTGATTCTATGCTTGGTTGGCTTCCAGAGTCGTTGCTTCGCTCTATTGCTTGAAGCAACGAGTCAGTTAACTGAAGAATCTGTTCCTGACTATGGTTCGCCGTTAAGGTAATACGCAAACGAGCAGTCCCAATAGGCACCGTTGGTGGCCTTATTGCCGTTACCCAAACTTGGTTACGCTTTAATTCTTCGGCAATAGATAATGCAGCTTGAGCTTCGCCAATAACGAACGGCTTGATTGGGGTCTGAGTATCAATAAAGCCTTTCACGCCACTCATCTGCTCAGCATAAAGGGCGCCAAGTTCTGTCAACTTCTCTCGACGCCACTCTTGCGTCTGAATCATCTTACAAGCATGAGACAAAGCCACCGCTTGTGAAGGGGGCATCGCTGTCGAATACACATGATGACGAGCAAACTGAGTTAAGTAGTCACCCACCTCTGACGAACAAAGAATCGCAGCACCAGAAAGGCCAAATGCCTTACCAAAAGTCACCACCAAGATATCAGGTGAGATTTGTGCCGCACTGCAGCTCCCAGCCCCTTTATCACCTAATACGCCAATACCGTGGGCATCATCAACCGCCAACCAACTGTCGTATCGATTAGTCAGGTTAAATATCTGGCTAAGAGGCGCTTTGTCGCCATCCATGCTAAACACACCTTCAGTCACGACTAACGATTGTGGAGAGCGGCTTAGTAAAGACTCGAGGTGCTGAGTATCGTTGTGCTTGAAACGTTTCATTGTCGCAGGAGAAAGCATCCCCGCTTCCATTAGAGATGCGTGGTTAAGCTTATCTTGCAATAGAGAATCGTCTTTCTCGAGCAGAGAAAACAACAAGGCTTGGTTAGCGCTGAAACCAGAGTTAAAGAGAATGGCACGTTCAAAGCCAAGCCATTCACACAGCTGAGCCTCTAAATTTCGATGAGCAGGGCTAAAACCCGTGACCAATGGCGATGCTGCACTGCCAGCACCATATTGGGAAAGTCCGGTTTGCCATGCATCGACCAGTTCAGGATCGTTTGCCAAACCTAAATAGTCATTACTCGAAAAATTAACGAAGTTAAAACCTTCACTAGTAAGCAAAGGGCTATTGCTGTTTTCGAGTACCTTAAGTTGACGAGTTAACCCTTGCTCACGGCGATGAGCAAGGGCACTTTTGATGCGAGATTTAAACAGTGGCATCGTAGAACATGTCATCTTTCGTTGGACGAGCAGCAACGCGCTCCACCACTTGATCTAACAATTCGTTTTCTTGAATTTCATCAGGCTTCTGAGCCACTTGTTGGCTGTTGATACCTAACTTCTTAAACAGCTGCATATCCGTGTCTTCATCTGGGTTTGGTGTAGTCAGTAGCTTACAACCGTAGAAGATAGAGTTCGCGCCAGCCATGAAACACATCGCTTGCATCTGTTCATTCATATTCTCACGGCCCGCTGATAGACGAACCGCAGACATTGGCATCATGATACGAGCAATCGCAATCAGCTTAATGAAATCGAAAGACTCAACATCATCGACGTTTTCCATCGGTGTGCCTTTCACTTTTACGAGCATGTTGATTGGCACACTCTCAGGGTGTACTGGGAGGTTCGCTAGCTCGACAAGTAGACCTGCACGGTCATTAGTGCTTTCGCCCATACCAATAATGCCACCAGAACAGATCTTCATACCGGCATCACGCACGTGAGATAAGGTATCTAAACGATCTTGGTAAGTGCGAGTAGTAATGATGCTGCCGTAGAACTCAGGAGACGTATCAAGGTTATGGTTGTAGTAATCCAAACCCGCATCCGCTAATTCACCCGCTTGATCGGGCGTTAACATGCCCAGTGTCATACAGGTTTCCAAGCCCATGCCTTTCACACCTTTGATCATGTCGGTAAGGTGAGGCATATCGCGCTCTTTCGGGTTTTTCCATGCAGCGCCCATACAAAAGCGAGTTGAGCCCGCATTCTTAGCTTTTAGCGCAGCATCCAAAACACGCTCGACTTCCATTAAGCGTTCTTTGTCGACATCCGTTCGGTAGTGAGCACTTTGAGGGCAGTACTTACAATCTTCAGGACAAGCACCCGTCTTTATCGATAGAAGCGTACTCACTTGCACGTGGTTGTGCTCTTGGTACCGTCTATGAACGACTTGAGCTTCAAACATTAAATCCATAAACGGTTTTTCAAGCAGTGCTGTTACTTCAGCAACTGTCCAGTCATGACGAACTTCCACGTGTCGATCCTTTTTTATTATTTGATGTTGCATCTCTATCAATAGAGATTGCATTTATGCTTGGCTAGTCTACCGACAAGCTTTAGACTGTCAACACATTGATAATATCAAAAGTTTACATCTGGTTATTTTTTAATCACACCAAGAATGGAAGTTACTATGGATCTCGCCTTTGATCGCCAGCATATCTGGCATCCCTACACATCAACGTTAACACCTCTGACCTGCTATCCAGTCACCAACGCAGACGGTGTTTACCTAGAATTAGAAGGCGGAAAACGAATTATTGATGGTATGTCATCTTGGTGGTCAACCATCCACGGCTACAATCACCCTGAGTTAAATGCCGCCGCACACAGTCAAATCGATAAGGTTTCACACGTTATGTTTGGTGGTATCACCCACCAGCCCGCTATCGATTTATGTAAGAAGTTGTTGAAACTTGCGCCAAGTAATCTAGAGCACGTATTCTTGGCCGATTCAGGTTCAGTGGCCGTGGAAGTTAGCCTTAAGATGGCACTGCAGTACTGGCATGCTAAAGGGCAACCTCGTTCAAAGTTCCTAACGCTAAGAGATGGTTACCACGGCGATACCTTCGCGGCAATGTCGGTGACCGATCCAGATAACTCGATGCACAGCCTTTACAAAGGCTTTTTGCCTGAGCACATTTTCGCTGATTCGCCAAAAACTGGCTTTTGGGATGAGTGGAATTCAAGTGACATCAATAGCTTTCGAGAGAAACTCACAGCGCATCATGCAGAGGTTGCCGCCGTAATCTTAGAGCCTATCGTTCAAGGCGCTGGCGGCATGCGCATCTACCACCCTGAGTTCCTGAGACAGGTTCGCTTGCTGTGTGATGAATTCAACGTATTACTTATTTTGGATGAGATTGCGACCGGATTTGGCCGAACAGGCAAACTGTTCGCCTGTGAGCATGCCGATGTTCAACCCGATATTTTATGCGTAGGCAAGGCTTTAACTGGCGGCTATATGACACTGTCAGCGACACTTGCGAGCAAAGAAGTCGCAGACACCGTATGTGGCGGTGAAGCCGGTTGCTTTATGCACGGGCCTACCTTTATGGGTAACCCTTTAGCTTGTGCTGTGGGTGCAGCAAGTTTATCCATCATCGAGCAAGGCCATTGGAAAAATCAGACTCAACAGATTGAACAACTCTTTTCTGAATTGCTACCGCCTCTACTCGAGCATGAACTGGTTAAAGACGTTCGTTGGCTTGGTGCTATTGGCGTTGTCGAAACTCACACGCCTGTCGATATGGAAACCATCCAAGCGCACTTTGTAGAGCAAGGTGTTTGGATCCGCCCATTTGGTAAGTTGATTTATATGATGCCTCCGTTCATTAGCAAACCGGAACATATCGAACAACTTGTTTGCGCAATTGATTGCGCATTAAAAGATAGCCGCTGCTTTAAATAGAAGACAAAACTATGACCTCTCCTTGCTGGTTCATTTGCTATCTGCAATATTGAAGTTAAGGAGAGGTCGGTTAGTTATTATCGACAATAGAGAACGACCGCCTTCTAACGAAGTTGGCTGTCTTTACTTGCTCTGCGATTGAACAATGAGTGACGATGCGCAACGTGTTCAAACATGGACTGGCATCCAATACAGAAACGCACGCCTTTAATCGCTAGCCGTCTCTTTTCTGATATCTCATCACCGCACTCGTCACAATAATGCAAGCTTTCCCCACTTTGAATGTTCCCTCTTACACGAGAGATCTCATCATCAATGGTATTTTGAATTTGCTGACTGACGCTATCGTCACCTGCCCATCCTAAGGCCATAAGTCCTCCTCTGTATTTGCATGAGAAAATTTGTACCTACCGCGGTAAGAGCACATTATAACCATTTTTGAGTGATGTAATAATAACCAAAATTAGAGAAACACTATTACAAATGAGTAATGAAACTGGCCCTCGACTTACTGCTTTCCGGTGTAACAGATAATAAAAAACCCAGCCGATTGACTGGGTTTTCGTATAACAGTTTTACTGATTAACCAATGTGCGTTACGCCGCCCATGTATGGTTGAAGTACTGTTGGGATAGCAATACGGCCATCTGCTTCTTGGTTGTTCTCAAGAATAGCAACCATAGTACGACCAACAGCAAGACCAGAACCGTTTAGTGTGTGTACAAGTTCAGGTTTCTTCTCGCCTTTACGACGGAAACGAGCTTGCATACGACGCGCTTGGAAATCCCACATGTTTGAACAAGAAGAAATTTCACGGTAAGTCTCTTGTGCTGGAACCCATACTTCTAAGTCGTAAGTTTTCGCAGAACCGAAGCCCATGTCACCTGTACATAGAATCACTTTACGGTAAGGAAGCTCTAGAAGTTGAAGTACTTTCTCAGCATGACCTGTTAGCTCTTCAAGCGCTGCCATTGAGTCTTCTGGCTTAGTGATTTGTACTAGTTCAACTTTGTCGAATTGGTGCATACGGATAAGACCACGAGTGTCACGACCGTAAGAACCCGCTTCAGAACGGAAACATGGCGTGTGAGCTGTCATCTTAAGTGGCAGTTCAGCTTCATCAGTAATAGTGTCACGAACCATGTTCGTTACCGGTACTTCTGCTGTAGGGATAAGCGATAGCGTTTTAAGAGGCACGTCACTTACTTGCTCAGTTAGTGGGCTTGTGTGGAACAAGTCTTCGCCGAACTTAGGAAGTTGACCAGTACCGTATAGGCTATCGTGGTTCACTAGGTACGGTACGTACATTTCTGTGTAGCCGTGCTCATCAGTGTGAAGATCCAGCATGAACTGAGCAATAGCACGGTGTAGACGTGCAAATTTGCCTTTCATCACGATGAAACGAGAACCTGAGATTTTAACTGCGCTAGCAAAATCAAGACCGCCAGACATTTCGCCAAGATCTACGTGATCTTTCACTTCGAAGTCGTAAGTCTTAGGTTGACCCCAACGAGAAACTTCTACGTTGTCGTCTTCATCTTTACCGTCTGGCACTTCTGCATCAGGTAAGTTAGGAATTGACATGGTGATCGTTTCTAGCTCAGATTGAAGCTCAGCCAATGTTACTTTAGCTTGGTCTAGTTCTGCGCCTAAGTTGCCTACTTCAGCAAGGATACGCTCAGCTTCTTCATGGTCGCCTTTTGCTTTCGCTTGACCAATGGACTTCGATCGAGAGTTACGTAACGCTTGCAGCTCTTCAGTTTTCATCTGAAGGGACTTACGTTTTTCTTCAAGTTCACGAATTGTCTCTACATCAAGGGTGAAGCCTCGACGTGCTAATTTTGCCGCTGTTTCATCCAGCTCAGCTCGAAGTAATTTAGAATCCAGCATTGCTAATCCTATGCTTTAGTTATTTGAATATTCAGTAGATTGCTACTGAATCACTGCTAAACCCCTAAAACTGGTGCTATTTCGACCAATTTCAAACGATTTAATTGAATTTTTATGACTAGGTAACGATATCCAAAAAAGACTACTTTTCATAGCGTTTTTGTGGGCTTTTTGCGTCCAAATCCGCCAGATAATCTAGCTTCTCGCCAATTTTGGTCTCTAAGCCTCGTTTTGTTGGGAAATAGTATTGTGTTTCGCCCATTTCAGGCGGCAAATACTTTTCGCCAGCTGCGTAGGCACCAGGTTCGTCATGAGCATAACGGTATTCTTGCCCGTAGCCCATGTCCTTCATCAAAGTTGTAGGTGCATTTCGTAAATGATGAGGAACTTCATACTCAGGCAGATTGTGTGCATCCGTTAACGCTTGCTTCCAAGCGGTGTAAACGGCGTTACTCTTTGGCGCACACGCGAGATAAACAACCGCCTGTGCAATAGCACGCTCACCTTCGGCAGGACCAATTCGAGTGAAGCAGTCCCAAGCGGACATTGCGACCTGCATTGCGCGTGGGTCAGCATTACCGATATCTTCAGAAGCTATCGCCAGCAAACGTCTTACGATATACAAAGGGTCACAACCCGCAGCAATCATTCTTGCTGACCAATACAACGCCGCATCAGGGTTTGAACCGCGAATCGATTTGTGAACAGCGGAGATCAAGTCGTACCAAATATCGCCCTTATTATCAAAGCGAGCGACTTTCTCCCCAGCTACCTCAGCCAGCAACTGTAACGTTATCGCTTTCTCGCCTTTGTCGTTGTCTTCTGCCATGTCATACAGCAGCTCAAGATAGTTGAGCGACATACGTGCGTCACCGTTGACCAGTTCAGCGAGGCGATCTAAGACGTTACCAGCAAAATCAGCCGTTACATCACCCAGACCGCGCTGTTTATCTTCAATAGCTTGGCGAATAACGAGAGAAATATCATCGGTATGAAGCGAAGTCAGCTTGTAAACACGCGCACGTGACAACAAAGCGTTGTTCAGTTCAAAGGATGGGTTTTCTGTGGTCGCGCCAATAAAGGTCACGGTGCCATCTTCAATATGTGGCAAAAAGGCATCTTGCTGACTTTTGTTAAAGCGATGGACTTCGTCCACAAACAGGATCGTTCTGCGCCCTGCTTGTTTGTTTTCACGCGCTTTTTCAATCGCGATACGAATGTCTTTAACACCCGAGGTTACCGCTGATACGCGCTCAACTTCAGCATTCGCATAGTTTGCTGCCACTTCCGCCAGCGTGGTTTTACCGGTGCCAGGAGGCCCCCATAAAATCATCGAGTGAATATGGCCCGCTTCCAACGCTCTACGAAGTGGTTTACCTGGGCCTAATATATGCTGCTGACCGATGTACTGTTCGACAGTTTCAGGTCTCATACGAGCAGCAAGGGGACGAAAATCTTCGTCCCCTGCAAAATCTAAGCTGTAATTACTCAATTGCAATCTCTTGATTCGTTGATGGCATCTGTGCCTATCGACGTACTACCAAATGATCTGCTTCATTAGATCAGTTTCTTTGGTCGTCGACCTCGACACCTTCCGGTGCCACAAAAGTAAAGCGGTCTGCTGCAGGTTTACCTAAGTCAACATTGCTAAAGGTAAACTCACCTTTCTGACCGTCTTGTTCAATCACGTTAAAGCCCTGAACAATGCCCTTTTCAGTAATCTTAATCTGGAAGTCGCCTTGATTAGAATCTACAGCTGTCGGCGTTAGCGTAAATTGGTTACCCGTTTGCGCGACATTGTAGTTGTCCCAATCGCTTTCTTGGTTACGAGTCAGCAATACAAAAGGCGTTTGCGATGTGGCTTGTTCTTGCCAGTAAATGCTCACTTGTTCAATGAACGGGCTGTAGTACCACAAGCTTTGACCATCAGATACCAATAGGTTTTCATCAGGGAAAGTCGTTTCCCAACGGAATAAGCTTGGGCGTGCAATCTCAACCGTGCCCTCGCCTTCCATAACAACATCACCATCAGGGCTAGTCACGACTTGTTTAAAGTCGGCGCTAAAACCTGCATTCAATGACAAGCGGCTACTCAGTTCTTCTTTCGGAGAAGCCAATACTGAAAAGCTCATAAATAAAAGTGCGAATACTTTTTTCATCAATAATCCTGTTAGAACATAAGTCGGTCATATTCTCGATTTGACCGACTTAATGGTTGTGAGTTCCGAGCGGAACTAATCTTTTGGTGGCGCTGGCGCTAAGACTTCACGGTTACCGTTATGGCCAGGAGCACTCACAATGCCTTGAGCTTCAAGCTGCTCAACAATTCGTGCCGCACGGTTATAGCCAATCTTGAATCGACGTTGTACGCCAGAAACTGAACCACGACGTGAATGGACAACGTGTTCTACCACTTGATCAAACAGTGGATCGACTTCTTCATCGCCTTCCATCTTCTCACCCGGTAACAGTGTTTCCGGGGTTTGGTCGCCGTTCGTAATCTCTTCAATATAGTTTGGCTTACCGCGTGCTTTCCAGTTGTTCACTACCGCGTGTACATCATCATCAGATGCAAACGCACCGTGTACACGAGTTGTGTGGCTTGAACCCGGTGGTAAGTACAACATATCACCCATACCCAATAATGATTCTGCACCACCTTGGTCAAGAATAGTTCTTGAATCCGTTTTGGTTGATACCGTAAAGGCAACACGTGTTGGGATGTTTGCTTTAATAAGACCAGTAATAACATCCACCGAAGGACGTTGAGTGGCTAAGATCAAGTGAACACCAGCCGCACGCGCTTTCTGCGCCAAACGTGCAATCAGTTCTTCAACTTTCTTACCGACTACCATGATTAAATCAGCGAATTCATCGACGACAACCACAATATAAGGCAGTTTTTCCAACAATGGAGCTTCAGGGTCCATGCTGTCGCCCGGTTTCCACAGTGGGTCATGAATTGGGTGACCCGCTTCCGCGGCCATCTTCAATTTGTCGTTGTAGCCTTTGATGTTACGAACACCGAGAGCCGACATCAGTTTGTAACGACGTTCCATTTCACCTACACACCAACGAAGGGCGTTAGACGCATCTTTCATGTCAGTCACAACTTCAGACAATAGATGTGGAATACCTTCATAGATAGACAATTCCAACATTTTCGGGTCGATCATGATGAAACGAACTTCTTCAGGCGATGCCTTGTAAAGCATACTCAAGATCATCACGTTCACACCCACAGATTTACCAGAACCGGTTGTACCTGCAACCAGAACATGTGGCATCTTCGATAGGTCAGCAATAACTGCTTCACCAGCAATATCTTGCCCTAGAACAACGGTCGTTGGTGACTTCGCTTCTTGGAACTGAGGGCTGCCCACCACATCGGAGAAGAATACGGTTTGACGGCTCATGTTCGGCAATTCCAAACCAACATAAGGTTTACCCGGTATTACCTCGACGACACGTACTGCCAATGCAGAAAGCGAACGAGCTAAGTCCATAGAAAGGCCAGAAATACGGCTTACTTTGACGCCAGGAGCCAGATCGAGTTCGAATCGAGTGATGACAGGACCTGGGAAAATATCAACCACATCAGCTTTAATCTTGTAGTCCGCTAGCTTCGATTCAACAAGACGAGCGATCGCCTCTAGTGCATCGCGGTCAATAAAGGTTTCACGTTTTTCAGGGTGGAACAACAACTCAAGCGTTGGCAATGGTTCGGCCGGTTTCGGTAAGTTAACATCTTGCTGTACCAGGAACGGGTTTTGTGTCGCCGCCATGTTCGCTTGTGCCTCAGAGACAAGGCTTTGGAAGGCTGCAACATCTTGATCTTGGTGAAGAGGCTCTTCTTCTGTTACCTGTTCCCAAGGAAGATCAACCGTTGGCTCTTGAGTTTGTTCGTTTGATTGCTCAAATTCTGAATTATTTTGTTGGTTAACTAAAGACTCAGATTGCTCTGCATTATCTTCTTCAGTCGATACAGACTCGAACTCTGTAGACTGTTCATAACTTTGTTCTTCAGCCACATCAAACGGTGATGCTTGTACTGAGAAATCGTCTTCGCTTGGTTCTTCTGGTTCACCCATTGGCGAAGCGTATAACGATTCAGGTTGAACATCTTCCGTATCGAATTCACTCTCAACTTCTGGAGTGCGATCAACTTCTGAAGTGCTATCGACTGCTGACTCAGCACTTTCAAGGCCAATGTCAGTAGGGACAACTTCTGGTTGGTCGTTCTGCATGTATTGTTGGTACGCAGCCTGAGATTCGTGAGCATCCGTCTGATCTTGCTCAGCGAGATCATCTTCATACATAGCGGCATTTTCTAGCTGCTCTATCGTCGCATTCAACTGCTTCGAGCGCTCAATACCTTCTTCGAAAGGTTCTTCTGGCGCGTGGTAAACAGGAGCGACAGAGATAGGTTGCTCTGGTTGAATTTCAGGTTGAACTTGCGGTGCCTCATAAGTAGAAACCTCTGACTTAGCTGGAGCCTCTACTGGCATATGAATATTGTAATGACGCTTCGACGTTGCACTGTTGTCCAACGCATTTACGCCAGTGTCTGAAGAGTCGTTGGTCGCAGAGAAGCTCATCGCAGGGTCGAGCTGATCTTGTTCTGCTTCTTTATACCCTTCTATAGCCTTACCTTCGATAAGATTGTCTTCTAACGCAGGGACATCACGGAAAGTCGGCTTTTGATGACGTTCTGTTAGAGAATCTCTGTCTGTCGATTCTTTCAATTCAGGCTCAAGTAGCTCTTGATCTTGGCCACGCGCCTTATTAACAGCAGATGTAAAAAATTTAATGGCACATTCGCCTAGCCATTCCACAATACTTAACCAAGAAATTCCAGTTAATAGCGTCAAGCCAGCTCCCCATAAGAAAAGAAGAACTAGCGTACTACCGAGAACATTTAACGTGGGAAGCGCAAGGCTTGTTAGTACATCACCCACGACGCCACCTGACGAAAAGTACCAAATGTCGTCAAAGTTGATATCGGCTAGACCGCAACTAGTAAGAATAAGGACAGTAAGGCCAAGTAAGCGAGTACCCCACAGCATGAAATCGATCTGCTCGTCTTCATTACGTTTACGGAATAATACCCACGCAGCAACCGTTACCAAGATAGGTAAAGGGTAAGCCAGAGAACCAAACACAAAGAAAAGCGTATCCGCCAACCATGCACCTAAGTAGCCACCCGCATTTTGAATGTCACCACCCCACGCCGTTTGCGACCATGATGGGTCTGCAGGACTAAAAGTTAATAACGCAACGGCAAGTAGAATAGAGAAGAGAACACCCATAATCAGGCTGCACTCTTTTAGACGTTGAGAACCATTCAAACGAGGAGACTGAGGCTCTTCACTCGTTTTAATGATTGTTTCTACTTTATTACTGCTCTGCTTGAACATAAACCAACTTAATAATTAAACGGAATAAAACATCTCGAGCGACCAAAGCCGCCCGTTTCAATGAAACTACTGTTGATTTAACCATATCAAACAGAAAAACCCAATTCCAGAAAGCAAGAAAGCGGAACAAATGTCCGCTTTCTTTCATTTCACCAATTGTGACTAACGAGTTTTAATCACAAGTTGATTGGTTTGTTTCACTTCTTCCATTACAACGTAAGTTCGAGTGTCGTTTACGCCCGGTAGACGAAGTAACGTATCACCCAGTAGCTTACGGTAAGCACCCATATCCGATACACGTGTTTTTAGAAGATAGTCAAAATCACCCGACACTAAATGACACTCTTGGATGTCATCCAGTTTCTGCACAGCGGTGTTGAATTGTTCGAACACATCTGGAGCACCACGGTTCAACGTAATTTCAACAAACACTAAAAGTGAAGCATCAAGATACTGTGGGTTCAGCAACGCTGTGTACCCAGTAATGTAACCTTGACGTTCTAAACGACGAACACGCTCAAGACATGGAGTTGGAGAAAGTCCTACTCGTTTTGAGAGTTCAACGTTTGAGATACGACCGTCTTTTTGCAACTCATTAAGAATGTTGCGGTCAATACGATCTAGTTCCTTGGACGGCTTCTTATAATTGTCTGCCATTTTTTATTCCACCTTATTACTTCCTTGCAAAAAAATATACTACAACTTTTTAATATTCGGTATCAAATTCTATCTGAACCTATCTATACTAGATATTAATTCGACAGAATTACCCTACACATAGATAAAACAACCATAATATAATGAGGAGTCAGGATGATCATTGGCGTACCGAAGGAAATCAAGAACCACGAATACCGCGTTGGTATGACCCCAGCTAGCGTGAGAGAACTAATCTCACATAGCCACCAAGTTTTTGTTGAAACCAATGCCGGTACTGGTATCGGTTTTTCAGACGATGATTACATCGCTGTAGGCGCATCCATTCTTCCTACTGCTGCTGACGTTTTCGCGAAAGCAGAGATGATTGTAAAGGTTAAAGAACCTCAAGCTGTCGAGCGAGCTATGCTTCGTGAAGGGCAAATATTATTTACCTATTTACACCTTGCACCAGATTTTCCACAAACGGAAGAGCTAATCAAGAGCAAAGCTGTCTGCGTAGCCTATGAGACTGTAACAGATAATATGGGTCGCTTGCCACTATTAGCACCAATGTCTGAAGTCGCTGGTCGCATGTCTATTCAAGCAGGTGCACAAACACTAGAAAAATCTAACGGTGGTTGTGGTCTTCTTCTTGGCGGCGTTCCTGGTGTTGAACCAGCGAAAGTTGTAGTTGTTGGCGGCGGTGTTGTGGGTGCTAACGCAGCACGTATGGCTGTTGGCCTTCGCGCAGACGTAACCATTCTTGATCGCAACGTAGATACGCTTCGTCGTCTTGATGAAGAATTCCAAGGTCGCGCAAAAGTGGTTTATTCTACTGAAGACGCTATTGAGAAGCATGTTCTAGAAGCAGACCTAGTGATTGGTGCAGTACTAATCCCAGGCGCAGCCGCTCCTAAACTGGTTACAAAAGATCACATCGCTAAGATGAAGCCAGGTTCAGCAGTTGTTGATGTTGCAATCGACCAAGGTGGTTGTTTTGAAACTTCACATGCAACGACTCACGCCGATCCAACTTACATTGTTGATGACGTAGTTCACTACTGTGTTGCTAACATGCCAGGTGCCGTTGCTCGTACTTCTACTTACGCACTAAACAATGCAACACTTCCTTACATTGTTAAGCTAGCGAACAAAGGCTACCGCGAAGCACTTCTATCTGATGAAGGCTTCCTAGAAGGTCTTAACGTTATTCACGGTAAAGTAACTTGCAAAGAAGTTGCAGAGAGCTTTGACCTTGAATACGTAGATCCAGCTGAAGCAATCGCAATGTTTAACTAATGCTGTAATAGCTAACTGAGCGCAATAATCTTCTCGTTGAAGCGTTCAGTTAACTCATACACATTAAACAAAAAGCCAGTACGACATTATGTCGCGCTGGCTTTTTTACATTTATAGCTTTGTCTTGTATTCATAGCTTCATTTTTCATTTATGAGTTTAGCTCGTAAAACACGCAACAGTTCTGTCTACTGATAACGCTCAACTTTAACCCCATGAATCAATAGATTTCTTGGCGTAATACTACGTTCACAGAACTCTTCAATCAAAGCTTCATAGCCTTGTTCTTGCAGATAGATGGCACGATCTAAGGCCAACCATATCTCCAATGGTCGTCTAAAGACTTGTTGTACTAAGCTCAACCTCTCCATTTCCCAGAAAAGCGCCTCGCCTTGGGCTAAGTAGAAATCAAAATCGACGTCTGAACCAAGCGATACTTTTTTAACTTCAGATGCCCAGCGGCAGAATGATTCAAAACCCTTAGATAACTCTGACTTTTTAATGCTTGGCACTGGAATGTATTCGTCGATATGACGTTCAGCTTTGAGCAGTTTGCTGAAGCCCAAACGATAACTCATCTCTAGTTGGCGATGTCTCTTTACTCTTTCACCACCAGTGACGGTTTCTTGAAGCGGGATTCTTAAGTCGCTTTTGCTCAACGTTAGTGCTGAACCTTTGGCCACGGTAGACATAGCTTGATACACATCGCCTCGAATAAGGTGATAGCAACAAGGGGAAATTGTTACCGCCGATAGCCCATGTGAAACAGACTTTTTCACCAGTTCAACATGCAGATCACCACAAGCATGGAGCGCAACAGCGTGTTGATCAGAGTTAAATACGCCATCTGCTTCCTCTGAAAACGCGTCACCTTGGACAAAGTGCATTTCTAATTTCTGGTCGTCTGCTACCTTTTGTCCGCTTTCACATAACGATTGTTGCCATTCAAAGCTAGTGACCTTTTGATCTGATTGTTGAGATAAAATTCGGCCCAGAAAACCTTTGCCAGAACACCACTCTAGCCACTCTTTACCATGATGGTGTTCAAGTACAGCCTCTCCCATCGCCACGATTTGTTGCAGCTTTCTGCCGGGAATACCATCAGCAGTACCACGTGGGAGGTCTAATCCAACCAAAGCCGTGTTATCAAACTGGATATTTTGGTTAGCAGCATCTAATCGAGGAAGGAAGCGAGTCAGTTCCTCGACCAAAAGCTGAGGCTGCTCTTTTAACGTTTGAATGCGCTCAATACTCAAACCTTCTAACCAATCGACAAGTGGACGATTCACATCTTTCCATGGTTGATGGTGAGTTTGGCATAGATGAAAAGGCTCCGAACGCCAATAGACTTGGTGCTCTAACAAGAATGAGTCGAGTATTGTAAATCGTGAATGCATGCTTCCCCCTATAATGCGAGGATTGTAGGGGGAAGAGGCCAAAATGGAAAGGAAGGATACAAATCGAGGCTATAGGGACAGGCTATCAGTAAATAATACCAGTCACGGAAAGTCAGTGAACAGAAGTAGCACAGGTAAAGGATTGAGAACAAGGCAGCTCTGTTCGGCAAGTCGTTTCGATAAGTACTTATTCTGCAATCAAAAGTTCTAACAACGTCATCGAGCGTTTTAACAAGCTAGAGTGACCCGTTATTTACTACTATTGGTATAAACCAAAACCGAGTTCAAATGAAAACGGCCTGTAAACAGGCCGAATAGGTATCGAATTAAAGACTGTGCCCCTTAGCGAACAGGCAGGTCGATGTCTTTAAACATCTCTTCGATTTCTTCATTCGATTTCAAAGAAATAGCTTGTTCAACCACAGGACGAGTTAAGTGCGGTGCAAAACGCTCCATAAAATCAAACATGTAAGAACGCAGGAAAGTGCCTTTTCTAAAGCCAATGCTTGTGGTGCTCGCACCAAATAGGTGGCTCGCATCAATAGCAACCAAATCTGTATCTTGTTCGTGGTCAATCGCCATACTTGCGATTACACCAACTCCGATCCCCATACGAACATAAGTTTTAATTACGTCTGCATCCGTCGCGGTAAAAACAACTCGCGGTGTTAATCCTACTTTGTTGAATGCAGTATCAAGCTCAGAACGGCCAGTAAAACCAAATACATAAGTCACGAGAGAATAAGCAGCAAGATCTTCAATCGAGATAGTTCGTTTTTGCGCAAGAGGATGATCTTTAGTTACGACGATTGAACGGTTCCAGTGATAACAAGGCAGCATAATTGCATCTTGATAAAGGTGCAGCGCTTCCGTTGCAATCGCAAAGTTCGCAGTCCCTTTAGCGACCGCTTCTGACATCTGGCTTGGTGTACCTTGGTGCATGTGAAGCGACACTTTTGGATAACGTGCCGTGAAGCCTTTAATCACATCAGGGAGCGCATAACGAGCTTGAGTATGAGTGGTTGAAATATTCAATGTGCCCATCTCAGGATGAGTGTGCTCACCCGCGACTGCTTTAATACTCTCTACACGTGCCAAAATCTCTTGAGAGATACGAATGATATCCTCACCGGCTTGTGTAACCTGAGTTAAATGCTTACCGCTACGTTCAAAAATCTGAATGCCTAGCTCGTCTTCAAGTAACCTAACTTGCTTACTAATGCCGGGCTGAGATGTATACAAACTCTCTGCTGTCGCTGAAACATTTAGGTTATGGTTTAGAACCTCAACAATGTACTTCAGTTGCTGTAACTTCATATCTAACCTCGTAATCCTTTACTCATTTCTGCGCTAACTTATTTGCAAATAGAGCTTTATAGTCTCGTGTAATATAATTAATAGTTATAACGCTTCGAGAACCAAAATGACAGAAATAATGAGTTTTTCTAGCTTAACAAACAAAAACATCACTAACGCTTTGCAACCCACACCTCATTCTCATACATTAGTTGGTAAGTTTTGATTGCCGATTGTGCTCAACAAGAGATAATCAGAAATTGCAATTTACGAGTGCCGATACACAATGGAATCGTGTATCCTCTCAAGTTAGCTATAGAAAACAACAAGCAGACACAAATATATGAATATTGGTTTAATAATCGCCTTAGTCGCCGTTCTTTTGGTGTTGGTTTTAGGCTACAACATCATGCTTCAATACAAAGTTAAGGTAGAAACAGCGAAGAAACAGGAAGCTTCTCGTTATCTAACCATTATTGACGGAACAGAAGAGTTGATTGGTAATGCTCACCACATGCCGTTTAGCCAAGATCTTCTTATATGCTTAAACAATCGAATTCTTGATGCGTTAGAAAACATGTATCAGCTCGATCCCAAAAACAAGCAGCTTGCCCAACGCATTGAAAGCGTAAAACAACAAATCACTCAGCTTAAAGAGAACTACCAAGGTGGTGAAAGTACTACCTTCCGCGTTCCGAGCAGTGACAAACAAGCGATCATGATGCTGAAGCTAGTTAAGCGCCTACGTGATACGGTCCGTAACGAGCACAATAAAGGCCGCTTCGAGACTCAAGCTTATGTGGTTGAAAACGCTCGTTTAGAGACGATTCAAATTCGCATCAACATCGAAAATGTTATCAAGCGTGCAAACGACTCGATTTCTCGCGGACAGCCAGGCACAGCAATTCAGTTACTGCGTAAAGGTATCGACGCATTAGCAACTAAGAACGATTCATACTCTACTCAAGCGAAAGAAAAGCTTCAGCAGATGCTTAACGATCTTGATCAGAAGCGCCAAGATAAAAACGCGCAAGATTTACAACAGATCGAATCTAAAGAGCGTGACGAAGACATGGACGCCCTCTTCGGTCAGAAGAAGAAATGGTAACTGTCTAACGCAATACTTAAAGGCCGCTTATTTACACTAAATTAGCGGCCTTTTTTGTACCTGTTGAATTTCCTTTCTCTGTATAGGGAGATCTCTTGAGCTGTGATAAAATCCCGCATTATCAACAAACTTGCCCTGACCATGTATCAAGAATTATTAGCTCCAATCCACTATTTTCTTAAAGCTGAAACGCCAGATTCATGGATCGATGAAGCCAAAAAGCCTGAAAACCTTCACATCATTCTACGCGATCACATGCTTTGTGAGCTTAAGGCGGCACAGAGTGCTTTGTTCCTTATCCGCAAGTACGCAGTTGATAAAGAAAGCGCAAAGCAACTGAATGAATGGATTTTGCCCTACGAGCAATTTGCTTACCGTCGTGTCGGAGACTTAGAGTCTCTGCGTGGTAAAAGCAACGTATCAAAGCAAATTACAGCGAAAGAAGGCTGCAATTACGGCGCTGACCTGATCGATAAAATGGTATTGCTGATCAAAGAAGAGCTGCATCATTTCTACCAAGTCATGGAATTGATGGTAAAGAAAGGCGTCACTTACCAACCGATTGAAGCGGGTCGCTACGCTAAGGGTTTAATCAAGCAAGTCAAAACTTACGAACCCGATGCTCTAGTTGATAAGCTCATCATCGGTGCGTTTATCGAAGCTCGCTCTTGTGAGCGTTTCGCTAAATTAGCTCCATTCTTGGAAGAAGATATGGAGAAGTTTTACGTGTCTCTGCTTCGCTCAGAGGCTCGACATTACCAAGATTACCTTGAGTTAGCAGAGCAGATCGCAGGGAAAGATATCTCAGAGCGTATTGCTCATTTCGCGCAAGTAGAAGCGGATCTTATCACTTCAGAAGACAGCGATTTTAAGTTCCATAGCGGCGCTCCGGTTTAGGCTAGGCAAGATAACTCAAGTCCAGACCAATTCAATGCCTCGTACACAAATGAAAAGGCCAGCAATTTGCTGGCCTTCCTTCTTATTCGAATAGCTTTCTGATGCAAACTTAAGCTAGCGTACCGTTGATCTCTGCAAGTACAGCGGCAGGATCTATCGCTTGAGTGATAGGGCGACCGATAACAAGGTAGTCAGAACCTGACTCAATCGCTTTAGAAGGCGTCATAATTCTCTTCTGGTCACCAACATCAGCACCTACAGGACGAATACCAGGAGTTACTAGCTTGAATTCTTGGCCAAGTGCACCTTTAAGCAAAGAAGCCTCTTGTGCCGAACATACAACGCCGTCTAAGCCTGAGTTTTTAGTCAGAGATGCCAAGCGCATCACCTGCTGCTGTGGCTCAAGATCCAAACCAATACCCGCCAAGTCAGATTGCTCCATACTAGTCAGTACTGTCACGCCAATTAGCAACGGACGATCTTTACCATACGGTTCCAAAATTTCGCGAGACGCCGTCATCATGCGCTCACCGCCACTAGCATGTACGTTCACCATCCAAACGCCTAGTTCCGCGGCAGCTCGCACAGCTTTTGAACATGTGTTCGGGATGTCGTGGAATTTGAGATCCAAAAATACTGAGAAACCACGTTTATGCAATTCACGAACAAATTCAGGACCAAACAAGGTAAACATCTCTTTGCCCACTTTTAGACGGCAAGATGCTGGGTCAATACGATCAACAAAGGCTAACGCATCCGCTTGGTTATCATAATCCAATGCTACAATGATTTTTTGGTCGTTCATTTCATCTCCTAACGCAGTTAACTTTCTACAAAATATTTATACCAATCAGGCCATAAATAACAGTCATAAAAATGCAGCCCGAAAGCTGCAATTAATAATTTGGTCTTAAAATGACCACGAATCTATTCACCATCAAGCCCACGAATAGGCTTGATCGTTCCCCATCCCTTACATGAAGGGCAGTGCCAATACATTGAGTGTGTTGAGAAACCACACTGACGACAACGATAATGAGGCTTAACCTTAAGTTGTTCACCAACCATAGATTGAAGTGTGGTTAAGCTGTCTTTCGCACGACCTTCTTCTGCTTCCGCTAGGTGATAATCGATTAATCGATAAAAACCCTTCATGGTTGGATTTTTGACTAGCTGCTTTGTTAGTAGCTCTTGAGCAGAACCAACATCTTCATGGTGAGCAACCAATTGAGCGAGCATCAGTTCAGCGGACACACCAGCTTTATTCTGAATACAGGCTTTAAGGAACTCGACTAATTGAGCCTCTTGCCCAAGCTTGTGGTAACACTCAGCAAGGGTTGGCAACACCTCACTAATAAAGTCGATATCTTGCTCGAGTACCGATTCCAAACAATCGATTGTCTTTTGGTAGTCTTCGTTCGCTAAGTGGAACGTGCCTAGAGCGATGCTAGCACGGACACATTTAGGGTCTTCAGAAAGTGCCTTTTTGAAATGCTGAAGCGCTTTAGAACGATTACCATCGGCTTGCTCTTGCATCGCAAGTTCACACCAGAAATGTGCAACTGTCGCACGCATCTTCATTTTCTTCTTACCGAGCTTAACTAGGATATTTCCGTAATGAATAGCCTTGTTCCACTCTCGAGTTTGCTGATAAATAGCAACCAACTGTTGTAGAGCACCCTCTTTGTGATCGGGTTCTTCTACAAGCTGTTCAAAGATTTTTTCGGCGCGATCAAGAAAGCCAGAGACCATATAATCTTTAGCTAATTGTTGTAGTGCGAGGTTTTTCTGATCGAGAGTAAGCCCCGAACGAGAGATAAGATTTTGGTGGATACGAATAGCACGGTCGACTTCACCTCTAGATCGGAACAAATTGCCCAAAGCTAAGTGAGTATCGATGGTTTCATTGTCGACTTGAAGGAGTTCAATGAAGTGATCAACCGCTTTGTCAGACTGATCTGACAGTAATAGGTTCAAACCCGTCACGTATTGACGGGAAATCTGGTGTGATTGTTTCTGTTTTTCTTGCTGAGCATTACGATTACCCATATACCAACCGTAGGCGGCGGCAATAGGTAAGAGCAAGAACAGTAACTCTAACATCAAATAAGACCTTTAAGCTTTGGTATCAGCAGCTACCTGCTTTGATTGCTTATTGAGTTGTTTCTTCAAACGATAAATTCTCAGTTGAGATCGCATGTGCATATTGCCGAAGACTAACCAAGCAAGACCAAAACCTGAAACGAAGACAACACCTAATAAGCTTGATAGGTGGAAGTCACCTTGCGCTAGCAGATAGTTGAAATTCACACTTGTTTGGTTTTGAGAGCCTAAAGCCAGTGCAATTAGGAAAAGTGCGATAACGGCGACTATTTTTATAATTTTCATAGTTCATCACTCATTGGTTAGTTAGCTGTACGATTATGCAGGAAAATTACTAATCAGACCACCATATTATGGTCATAAAAAAGCGGCATACATTATAGTATGCCGCTTTTCTTAATTCCGATAAGTAGTCTACAGTCCTGAGTTTACTCGTTCGCGTAGCTCTTTACCTGGTTTAAAGTGAGGAACGTATTTACCTTCCAACTCAACCTTGTCACCAGTTTTAGGATTACGTCCAACACGAGGTTCACGGTAATGCAGAGAAAAACTGCCAAATCCGCGAATTTCGATTCGATCACCACTTTCTAGTGTTGAAGCCATGTGCTCTAAAATGTCTTTTACAGCGTCTTCAATTTCTTTTGCAGAAAGGTGCGTTTGCTCAGCGCACAGTCTTTCAATCAATTCAGACTTAGTCATAGTTACCCTCGTTGGTTTTCTTTTTAGAAATTATAGACCTATCGGAAAAATAAGCAAAAAAAAAGGAGCCTTACGGCTCCTTTCTTGGCTATATAGCTATAATTCTCTTAACGAGAAGCTATTATTCGCCTTTAGCAGCTTTGAATGCGTCTGCCATTGCGTTACCGAACGCGCCTTCATCAGACTTGTTCAGTGAAGCCATTGCTTCTTGCTCATCAGCTTCATCTTTAGCTTTGATAGATAGGTTGATTACGCGGTTCTTACGGTCTACACCAGTGAACTTCGCTTCAACGCTGTCGCCAACGCTTAGGATTAGAGATGCATCTTCGATACGGTCACGAGAAACTTCAGAAGCGCGTAGGTAACCCTCAACGCCTTCGATTAGCTCGATAGTAGCGCCTTTCGCGTCAACTGCAGTTACAGTACCGTTTACAAGAACACCTTTCTTGTTGTCAGCAACGTATGCGTTGAACGGGTCGTTTTCCATTTGCTTAACGCCAAGAGAAATACGCTCACGCTCTGCATCTACTGCTAGAACAACAGCAGAGATTTCGTCGCCTTTCTTGTATTCACGTACAGCTTCTTCGCCGGCAGCGTTCCAAGAAATGTCAGATAGGTGTACAAGACCGTCGATACCGCCTTCTAGACCGATGAAGATACCAAAGTCAGTGATAGATTTGATCTTACCAGTAACTTTGTCGCCCTTAGCTTGCATTTCTGCAAATGACTGCCATGGGTTAGCTTTACACTGTTTCAGACCTAGAGAGATACGACGACGTTCTTCGTCGATATCAAGAACCATAACCTCAACTTCGTCGCCAACATTAACAACTTTAGAAGGGTGGATGTTCTTGTTAGTCCAATCCATTTCAGAAACGTGTACTAGACCTTCAACGCCTTCTTCGATTTCAACGAAGCAGCCGTAGTCAGTTAGGTTTGTAACACGACCAGAAAGCTTGTGACCTTCAGGGTAACGCTTAGCGATTGCTACCCATGGATCTTCGCCTAGTTGCTTAAGACCTAGTGAAACACGAGTGCGCTCACGATCGAACTTAAGAACTTTAACTAGGATTTCGTCACCAACGTTAACGATCTCTGATGGGTGCTTAACGCGCTTCCAAGCCATATCTGTGATATGTAGAAGACCGTCAACACCGCCAAGATCAACGAATGCACCGTAGTCAGTAAGGTTCTTAACGATACCTTTAACTTCAGTACCTTCTTGTAGAGTTTCAAGAAGTTCGTCACGCTCAACACTGTTTTCAGATTCGATAACAGCACGACGAGAAACAACAACGTTGTTACGCTTCTGGTCTAGCTTGATTACTTTGAACTCTAGCTCTTTGTTTTCTAGGTGAGCAGTGTCACGGATAGGACGTACGTCTACTAGAGAACCTGGAAGGAAAGCACGGATACCGTTAAGTTCAACAGTGAAACCGCCTTTAACTTTACCGTTGATGATACCAACAACAGTTTCAGCTTCTTCACAAGCTTTCTCAAGTACGATCCAAGCTTCGTGACGCTTAGCTTTCTCACGAGAAAGTTGAGTTTCACCGAAACCATCTTCAACAGCGTCTAGAGCTACGTCTACTTCAGCACCAACTTCAACTTCAAGTTCGCCAGCAGCGTTCTTGAATTGTTCAGCAGGGATAGCAGATTCAGACTTAAGACCAGCATCTACAAGAACGAAACCGTTCTCGATAGCTACTACAGTACCTTTAACGATGCTGCCTTGTTGGAATTCAGTTTCAGATAGAAACTCTTCAAAGAGTTGAGCAAAAGATTCAGTCATTATTTAATCTTCAATAATTAAACGTCCATGGGTATCCTACCGCATGGGGTTGATAAATTCGCCGGTCATCATCCTTGCGACCAACGTTCGTACTAGCTCGGCGAAATTACCCAGCCAGTTTCGATTCAATATAGTGTAGTGCTTTTTCTACTACCTGCTCAATATTCATTGAGGTGGAATCAAGCACTAGAGCATCCTCTGCAGGGCGAAGTGGCGCCACTGGGCGATTACGATCTCGGTCGTCTCGCTCTTGGATCTCGCTCAAAAGGTCGTCAAATTTAACATCTAACCCCTTCTGTTGCAACTGTTTAAGGCGGCGACTCGCACGCTCTTCAGCACTTGCATCTAAAAATATTTTCGCTTCAGCTTCAGGGAACACAACCGTTCCCATGTCACGGCCATCAGCAACCAAACCAGGTGCCGCGCTGAATGCGCGTTGACGACGAAGCAGAGCTTCACGAACGCGAGGTAAAGCGGCCACTTTTGAAGCTGCCATGCCGGTTTCTTCTTTACGAAGTTCACCAGACACATCTTCACCTTCTAGGATAACCTTAACTAAGTCGCCTTCAGCAATAAACTGCACGTCTAAGTGTGTCGCAAGCGGTACTAAAGCATCTTCTGATTCAGTATCCACACCATGGTGAATTGCCGCTAAAGCCAATACGCGATAGATCGCGCCTGAGTCTAGAAGATGAAAGCCTAGCTTATCTGCTAGCAACATACACAGGGTACCTTTACCTGCACCACTTGGTCCATCAACCGTAATCACTGGGCTTTGAGAAGGCATCTTTTACTCCACGTTTTGTCGTAAGTTTTATTCTGTACTAGCGATTCGCCACTACTTTATAGGCGGCATATTATAGAGAAAAATTGGAAGTCGAGCGAGGTAAATCTCAGATAATTCCGAGTTGATGATGCATAAACCAATGCAACCAGCCCAATATCCGTTTGCTTAGGTCAATACGCGAGCTTAGATCCATAAGAGACGTTCGCAATTTTCTATAGACATAAAAAAGCCTCACAATAAGCAAGGCTCAGCGGTGTTCTGTAAACAGCTCAAAGAAGCTTAGCCAATAATAGCTCGAACCGCTTCTAGATCTTCAGGCGTATCAACACCAGCAGCTGGCGCCTCTTCTGCAACTGCCACATGAATTTTTTCACCATACCAAAGCACTCGTAATTGCTCTAGGCATTCAATACGCTCAAGAGTACTAGGTTCCCAATTAATATAGGTATTGATAAAACCCGCTCGGTAAGCATAGATACCAATGTGACGAAGCAAAGGAGATTCCGCTGCAGTACCGTTGTTCGCGTAAGCATCTCGATCCCAAGGAATGGTTGCTCGACTGAAATACAAGGCGTAACCGTCTTTATCGGTTACAACTTTAACGGCATTAGGGTTAAACACTTCATCAGCATGAGTGATTTCCACACCGAGTGTTGCCATCGGAGCTGTACTGTTCGCAAGATTGTTAGCAACCTGATTAATGATCGCTGGTGGGATAAGTGGCTCATCACCTTGAACATTCACGATAATATGATCATCAGGAATCTTCATAACTTCAATCACTTCAGCTAGGCGTTCAGTACCTGACTCATGATTCGGTGATGTCATACAAACGGTCGCGCCAAATGCTTTAGCCGCTTTTTCAACTCGAGCGTCGTCGGTAGCGATAATAACGTTATCGGCACCCGCTTTCATTGACTGTTCATATACCCATTGAATCATCGGCTTTCCACCAATGTCAGCAAGCGGCTTCCCAGGTAAACGGCTCGATTGGTATCTCGCAGGTATAACAACCGTATAAGACATTACTTACCCTCATCCATAGAAACGGTGCGAGCTTCAGGTTCTAAAAGAACAGGAATACCCTCTTTAATTGGGTAAGCAAGGCGATCAATTTTACAAACAAGCTCTTGCTTATCCTTGTCAAAAGTTAGTTTACCTTTACATACAGGGCAAGCAACGATCTCAAGTAGACGGTGATCCATAGTATTCCATAACCTCTTTTATTCTTTTTAAAATTTGCTGTTGCGAATCTTCATCAAACTGCGCAGAAACTGGAAGATACCACCAGTTATCTTGAGCATATTCTTCGCATTTTACAGCGTCTTTTTCTGTCATAATCAGATTCATACCTTTCTTAGCTAAGGCATGAAGTTCATCTTTATCAAAATCTTGATGGTCGGCGAAGCCCTGTGTGAAAACCACATCACCATCAAGATCTTCCAATGTTTTAAAAAAGCGTGGTGGGTGACCAATACCAGCAAAAGCCACCAACTTCTGTAGTTCTGCTACCGATATTTTCTGACCAGTCTTTAGGTTAACGGCTTGGCTCGGTAGCAAAGACATAGAGAACTCTCGTCCTTGCACTTTACCGCCATTGTTAACCAAAAAGTCTACGTCATCTAAACGAGATATAGGCTCTCTTAACGGGCCTAAAGGAATTAGGCATTCGCTACCAAAGCGTCTAGCACCGTCGATAACCGCAAATTCAATATCACGTTCAAGTGCATAATGCTGAAGGCCATCATCCGTGATGATGACATCAACCCCTTCGCTCAACAAAGCCTTTACGGCGTTTGCACGCACAGGATCGACTGCGACAGGCGCACCAGTTCGCTTTCGAATTAAACGAGGTTCATCGCCAGAGTGTTCAGCAGGCGTGTTTTCATCCAATACTAACGGGTAGCTTGGCGCTTTTGCCCCATAACCTCGAGAAACCACTCCAGGCTTAAAGCCGTTAGCTTGAAGCATCTCAACTAACCAAATCACAACCGGTGTTTTACCATTGCCACCAGCGGTAATATTACCAACAACAATTACTGGTAAGGGCGGACGGTAGGTCTCTTTTTTACCGGATAGATAGGCGTCACGTCTTTGACCGCTGATCATTTTGAAAAGCAGACTCAATGGCCACAGTAGCGGCCAAAGAAGGTATTTTAACGGATGATTGTTAAACCAAATCTTTTCGATCACAACAAGGCCTAATCTTATCCGCTGAACTGAATTCGGTGGAGTTGTGCATAAGCGCCATCATGCGCGATTAGCTCCGCGTGTGCACCTCTTTCTACAATACGACCATCATCAACCACTAAGATCTCATCGGCTTGTTCGATAGTAGAGAGTCGGTGTGCGATAACTAATACTGTCTTGTCCTTTTGCAGCTCTTCTAACGCAGATTGGATCGCTCTCTCAGATTCAGTATCCAAAGCCGATGTGGCTTCATCAAGAATCAATACTGGAGCCTCTCTTAACAACGCTCTTGCAATAGCGATACGTTGTCTTTGCCCGCCAGATAAACTTGCCCCATTCTCACCAACAATCGTATCAATGCCGTTTTCCATGCCTTCGATAAATTCAGTAGCATGAGCAAGCTTAGCCGCGTGTTCGATTTGTTCGCGAGAATATTTAGCTTCTGCTGCGTAAGCAATGTTGTTGGCTACCGTATCGTTAAACAGGTGTACATTTTGAGAAACAAGCGCAAAGTGCTCACGTAGGTTTCTCAATTCGTAATCACGAATGTCGTGGCCATCAAGCTCGATAGAGCCTGAGTCTACATCATAAAAACGAGTAAACAGGTTCGCAATGGTACTCTTGCCCGAACCTGATCGCCCGACAAGTGCAACGGTCTTGCCTTTCGGTATATTAAAACTGACCTTATCAAGCGCTGGTTTCTCAGCACCTTGGTAAGTAAATGTCACATCTTTTACTTCGACTTCACCCGCTACGGTTTTAGGCTTCAACGTACCTTTATTTTGTTCCGTATCTAGATCCATCAAACCAAATAGGGTCGTACTCGCTGCCATACCGCGTTGGAATTCAGACGTTACATTGGTTAAGGCTTTCAAGGGGCGTAATAAGCCAAACATCGCGGAGAACACAACTGTAAACGTACCTGCCGTTAGCTCAGCTTTAATTGAATCAACACTCGCGAGGAAGAGAACAACAACAATCGCAATTGAGGCAATCATCTGAATAATTGGGTTAGCGGCAGCTTGAGCCGTTACCAGCTTCATGCTTTGTTGGCGCATCTGGTTACTAACGGTATCAAAACGGCCTCTTTCTAGCTCTTGACCACCGTAAGTTAGAACCACTTTATGACCTTTCAGCATTTGTTCTGCTGAAGAAGCAACATGTCCCATGCTGGTTTGCATGTTCTTAGAAATTTTTCTGAATCGCTTTGATACAATACTAATTGCCCAAGCAACAAAAGGAGCGACAGCAAATAGAACTAAAGACAACTGCCAGCTATTCCAGAACATTAGCGTCAGCAAGCCAATGATGCTGGCACCTTCACGCACGATACTCACCAAAGCTTTACTGGTCGCAGCTGACACTTGTTCTGAATCGTAAGTAATTCGAGATAGTAGTGCGCCCGTCTGCTCTTTATCAAAGAAAGAAACAGGCATGTGCATAAAGTGGCTAAAGATCTTACGACGAATTTCCATGACCACATTGCCAGAAACCCAACTGAGGCAATAGGTTGAAACAAAACCACTGACGCCACGAACAAACATCATAACAAATATGATAATTGGAAGTGTACGTAGGAAGTCTGACTCAGCGTTACCAAAACCTTCATCAAGCAGAGGCTTCAGTAAAGAAATCATATAGGTATCAGAGACGGCATTTATAATAAGCGCAATAACCGCAACACCAAGGCCGGCCTTATACAGTCGAATATAAGTCCAAAGTCTTTTAAATGTGACCCAGGTAGTTTCATCTGTTTGTGTTGACATAGAATCGCTTAATTTTCTCACAATAATCTATCTATTCTACTCCCTTACGAAGCATCTGCCTATACCACTGCCTGCCTTGTTGTTCTCTAATCGTATGATATTTCCAACCTTCCTTACTGATAGTGATGGTTATTTGTCCGCTTTCTCCGGTATCAAGCCAAGCACTACCCGTTTCATGATAACGTTCAATCACAGATTTGCTGGGCATTCCCCACTGATTACCTTTGGCCAAAGAAGCGATTGCTAACTGAGGTGAAACTGCCTCAATAAACGGCTTAATCGACGACGAATTACTACCATGATGCGGGACAAGCATCACGTCACTCTTGAGCCGCCGACCTTCACGAGTAAGTAGCCACTCACTTACCCGTTCAATATCACCAGTGAGCAACATCGAGAACTCTGAATTGGGCTCAAAAATCCTGACCACACACGAATGTGGGTTGTACGCCCTCTTTACTCTTTGAGGTGGCCATAAAACCTCAAACTCTAGACCCTGCCAGTTCCACACCTCTCCAAAAGTACATGTTTGGATATTCGACTGAACTTGAACAGTCGATTGTGTTTGTTGATTGATATTCTGACTGGCTCTTATCCACTTAGGATTGTAGTTTTCAAGTAACGCCGGATAGCCACCAGCATGGTCAGAATCGAAATGACTCACTATCACACCTTCCACCTCATGAACTCCTCTCTGATTCAAGGTGGGAATCAGCAAGGATTCAACAATCGAACCTCCCTGCCACGCGTTGCCGAGATCGTAAACAACGACCCGATTGTTCTTTTCCAAAACTAAAGACAACCCATGCCCAACATCCAAGATATCGATTGTTAATTTGTTTTGCTGCTTACCGAACTCCCACCACAGTACATACACTGCAATGACCAATATTGATAGTGTTCGTTTGAGATATCGACTGACGAACCCGAAAAATAAGATGAGGAATACAGACAACGCCATACTGTGATTATCAACTTGAATCCAAAATCGTTCAGAGAAAGGAAGGCTATATACGAGAGGATCAAGCGACAAGTCGACCAACATCCATAGCTGTTCAGAAAAACCATTGCTTAACGCTGTCAAACTCATCACCTCAGACACTGACTCCAATATTAAGCTAAGTAACATCGCAAGAAACAGTAGCGGGATCGTCACCATTGATACCCAAGGCAAAAGGAGCAAGTTGTAGAGAACAGAGACTAGACTCACCCCTTTGAAAAACAGTATCGAAAAGGGAGCAATAAGAAATGTCAGCATCAGCTGAATCTTGATGAGCTGCAGCAATCGATCGATAAGAGTGGCGTTTGAAGATGATGGCCGACTATTCAAGGCGATATAAATAACGGCACCCAACGCACCAAAGGATAGCCAAAAGCTGCTCGACAATGCTGAAAACGGCCAAATCAGCAGAACCACGCACAGGCTTAAGACGACATACCGAAGCACACTGATATTTTGCCCACGCCACAAGAAATAGCTCGCGATAATACACATCACTAAAGCTCTCAAAGTTGGCAGCGTGAATCCAGCAAACCAACTATAGAAATAGGCTAAGCCGAGCCCGAATATTGTGGGAAACCAAAGAAATGAAGGTGAGAGTAACCTGAATACCTTTCCTACCTGATAGCCGATACCAAAGGCAATCCCAATATGTAGCCCCGAGATAGCCATCAAGTGAATCAAACCACTGCTTTTGAGCAAATCCCAACGCTGAGGATGGATAAGGTCTCGATAACCAAAACTCAAAGCCATAATGAGGTCTTGATTTGCTAACTCACTTAACCTTTCAAGACGGTTTTCAAACCAATGAGACCGCATATTGGTATTGGTGTGAATTCGATATTTGGTATCGGCTCTGTAAGTTGCATTGGCAACCACACCGGTGCTAAACAAATACTTTTCTAGATCAAAGCCTGCTTCATTGAGTTTACCCCACACTGGTTTTATTGAGACTGATAAATAGACATCATCTCCGAGCGTCAACTTAAAAGGAGTAAACAAACGCAATTTTATCAATTGGGGAAAGATTAATTTTTCGCCGCCAATTGATCTGGCTACTATTACGCTTTCAAAACCGTGGCTATTTTCACTAAAAAGGCTAACAACCGAAGCATTTATGGTAGTATTCTGCCCTGATTGGAATAAGCGACTCGTTTGTATTTCAATCACATTCCCTAGGCAGATAACTAGTATCAATGCTGTTGCTAGACCTCTTGCACTCAGGAAAACGCTATACTTTGTTGATGCTAGCAGTAACAACAGCATCAATGGTGCCCAAACCCAATGTGGCATCACAGGCCAGAAGCTGGCAGACACAACTGTCGCAGCAAATGAAATCAAGAACCAAGTGTTAAACAAGAGAGTAGCTTCCTCCTATGCCAAGAAAGTTTATCAAACGATTTATGCCTGACCATGAGCTAATCAAGCGTCAGAAAGCATTGAAAGTTTTTGGCAATGTTTTGTACAACCCCAACTTATGGTGCCTTAATCGTCGCTCTGCGGCTGGTGCGTTCGCTGTTGGGTTATTCATGGCGTTTGTCCCTTTACCAAGTCAAATGATTATGTCTGCAGGTCTTGCGGTCGCATGTGGTGTTAACCTACCACTGTCTGTCGCACTGGTTTGGATAAGTAATCCTGTGACTATGCCGGTGCTGTTCTACTTTGCTTATAAAGTAGGCGCATTTGTGATGCATGTGCCGCCTCAAGCCTTTCATTTCGAACTGTCTTGGGATTTCATCTTGGCGCAAATGAGCACCATAGGACCTCCGTTCTTGCTAGGTTGTCTGATTTGTGGTGTGGTTTCTGCAATGGTTGGCTACTTTGGTATTCGCGGGTTATGGCGTTACTCAGTAGTAAGAAGCTGGAAGAAGCGACAAGCAAGGTACTGAACGACCGTTCCTTGTTATTCAATCTATCCTTGTATGCGCTTCTCTTAAAACGTACACAAGTTAAAGTCAGATGAACCACTGAACTCTGCAAGATTGACATGTAACGAAAGTCGTAAAGAACACGAATTGAATTCAATAAAAAGGGATCCCGCTGGGATCCTTTTTTGTATCGACTGAAAAACTGACGGCTTGTTATTTAGAACTCAGCACAGAGGCTGGATTCAACTTCGCTGCTCGTGATGCTGGGTACCATGTCGCAAGTAAACTCAGCACAATCGCAGTGCCGGAAACCACAACAACATCCGTCATATCAAGTTGTGATGGCAAGAAGTCAACAAAGTAGATATCACCGGACAAAAACTGGTGATCGACCAACTTTTCGAGCCCTTTGATAAGCGTAGTGAGATTAAGCGCCACCAAGACACCTATCGCACTCCCGACTAAGCTGCCTAACACACCCGAGAATACGCCCTGCCAAACAAAGATGCGTTTAACAAGGCCGTCTGATGCGCCCATGGTTCTTAAGATCGCGATCTCCGATGCTCTGTCTTTGACTGCCATCATTAAGGTCGAGACAATATTGAAACAAGCAACACCAATAACCAGTACCATCACCAGATACATAATGGTGCGAACCAACTGAATATCTCGATACAGGAAGCCAAACTTCTGTTGCCAACTTCGTAGATACACATACACATCAAGCTGGTTACCCACTTCACGCACAATAGAGTTCGCGTTCAGCACATCGGTCACTTTTAAAGAAACTCCAGTTACTGCCTCGCCTAAGTTTGCATAAGCTTGAGCATCGCCAATCGGGATTAGCGCCAAGCTGTGGTCGATCTGGCCATTAAGCGTCAGCAAGCCAACCACTTTCACTCGAACTCGTTTTGGCGCCTGAACTTTCACAGAACCGTTAACCGTTGGAATCATCAAAGTCAGATAGTCACCCACTTTCGCCCCCAACACGTTAGCCACACCAGAACCTAAGATGATTTGTTGTTGCCCTGCTTTAAACTCACTCCAAGCTTGTTTATCGATAAATTTCGATAGGCTTGATACCTGTTGTTCAAGTTGTGGGTCAACACCGCGAACTTCAATTGCTTTGAGTTCTTTGCCCTTTTCAGCAAGCGCGGTAATTTTTACATAGGGTGCTGCAGCTACAACTTTATCATTTTTCACCGACTGCTCAATCACGTGATCCCAGCGAGTCACTGGTTCATTTACACCCTCGAATTCACCATGTGGAATAACGGAAAGTACACGCGACTCAAGCTCTCGCTCAAAGCCATTCATTGCAGACAAACCGATAATGATCACTGCCACACCAACGGCAATACCAATCGTCGAAGACAAAGAGATGAACGACACCATTTTGTCTCGTTGTTTCGCTCGGCTAAATCGGCCACCTATCAATAGAGATAAAGAAGAAAACACTTAGCTCTCCTCTTTTTCTACGTTGACCAATAAACCATCTTGCATGTGAAGCTGGCGATCCATCTTACCTGCAAGTTCACCATCATGAGTTACTACCAAAAAGGCCGTGTCGTACTCGCGGTTTAGTTCACGCATTAAGTCGTAAATAGAAAGTGCTGTGTTGTGATCAAGGTTGCCGGTAGGCTCATCCGCCAACACCAAAGCCGGTTTATTGACTAAAGCTCGAGCAATCGCCACACGTTGCCTCTCACCACCAGAAAGCTCTGAAGGTCGGTGGTCAACACGATGACTCAATCCAACTTTATCCAAAAGACGTTGCGCCTCTTCTTTTGCTTTAGCTGGCTTTTCACCACCAATTAGCAGCGGCATTGCCACGTTTTCTAACGCTGAAAAGTCCGAAAGAAGATGATGGAATTGATAAACAAAGCCAAGATGCTGGTTACGAAGCTTCGCCTGCTTATTTGAGCTCAAAGATGCTAAGTCTTGTCCGAGAAAGCTCACGCTGCCGTCAGACGCATCATCCAATGCCCCTAAAATATGCAATAACGTACTCTTACCGGAACCAGAGGTACCAATGATAGCGACTAGCTCACCCTTTTCGATTTCAAAGCTGACTCCCTTGAGAACCTCAGTATCTAACGAGCCTTCACGGTACGTTTTACGGATATCATTACATTGAAGAAAATTACTCATAACGAAGGGCCTCAGCAGGTTTCACAGACGATGCACGATAAGATGGGAATACAGTGGCAATCAAGCTAAGTGCAATAGCCAGAACCACAACAACAGCGATTTGAATTGGGTTAATTAAAATTGGCAACTGTCCACCAAATGAAAACAGAGCAACACCCATCGCCTCTAAAATAGTATTGAGGTTCATCGCTAGAGCAACGCCTAACACGCCACCTGATAGGGCACCAATCACGCCGCTACTTGCGCCTTGAACCATGAATATCCCCATAACTTGACCATCGGTCATGCCTTGGGTTTTAAGGATAGCCACTTCAGACTGCTTCTCCATCACCACCATGATAAGTGCCGAAATAATATTGAAAGCAGCAACACCGATGATCAGCCCAAGCATTAAGCCCATCATATTTTTTTCCATTCGAACGGCCTGGAATAACTCACCACGTTGGTCTCGCCAATCACTCCACAACCAACCTTCAGGTAGCTTTTGGTTTGATAGTTTCGCCACTTCAAACGGGTCTTCAAAGAACAAGCGCCAGCCTGAAATGGTATCGGATTTATAGCGCATCAAACGCCCAGCATCTTTAATATCTGTCACCATCAGTTGAGCATCAATATCAGAACCTGTATTGAAGATGCCTGCTACCGTGAAATTTCGCTGGCTAGGAATACGTCCGAGCGGTGTGTATTGACTGGCACTGGTCACCATCAGGCGAACTTTGTCACCCATAGATACCTTCAAATTTCTCGCCAAGGTATGGCCAAGAAATAGCTGATACTGACCCGCTTTAAGTGAAGACAATCTACCCGCAATCAAGTGGTTCTGAAGAGGGTCATCTGAATTAGGTTCAATGCCGATCAACAGACCTGCAGATAACTGAGCAGGACTTTGAATTACCGCTTCGCTGCGAACAATAGGTTCAACGTGACCATTGAGCGACATTTGCTCTGCAAAATTAGGCGCTTGAGCAGAAAGTGATGTTGTGCCTCCCTGCTCGTAAACGACGGCTTGAGGAAGGACACCGAGAATTCGGTCTTTTAACTGCGCTTCGAATCCATTCATTACCGATAAAACAGTAACCAAAGACAGCACACCAATGGTGATACCTGCCGTCGACATATAAGAAACAAAACGGCTAAAGCGATCACCTGAACGACCTTTCAAATAGCGCAGGCCAACAAACAACGAAATAGGATGAAACATACTTTGAACCATCTAAAGGGGATGCGGGTTAATGTAACGGGTATTGCTGTTACTGTGTAGGGGTTAATTGAAAATATAGAGTGAATTAACTCAATTAGTTAGGCTTGAAAAACAGAACCTTGTCAAATAGCCAGATTTCAAACAACTATTTGAGACTTTCAATTAACTGACCTTGATTACTGCGGCCACATAGCGATAATCAATAGATCACTTCAAGGAACTAACGCATGACAGAACAAGAGTTTTTCACCGTTCACCACAGCCTCACCGCGAATATTGAACCAATGGACAGCGGCTTCACTTTACCTTCTCAAATTCAATTCGAATCTGAGATCCCTGCCCCGTTTGTCGTGGCAAGTGAATTTAGCCAATTGGATCTATTAGCTGACAGTGCTCGCAACGAATTGAAAAACAGCGACTTGAAGAATGTCATCAGTTTATTGGATGCACAGAACTCTAAATTAAACCTCTTGTTGAGCTTTATGTTATCGCAACAAGATGATGAACAATTTCGTACCCACACGTATTCATTTGGCGCGAGTCAGTTCTCTTGTTTTTCCAAAACAGATATCGAAGCGGGTCGCTTAGTTAAAGCTAAGCTATTTATCGAGCACCCAGCCGCCGCTATTTATTGCTACGCAGAAGTCTTCGCTAGCGAACCAAAAGATTCAGGCTTCGAAATCAAATTCAAATACGCTCATCTTCGTGATACTGACCAAGACTTGTTGATCAAAGCTGCGCTTCATCAACAACAAAAGCTCTTACGTCAACGCTCTCTAGAACGAGATAACAAGTAAATAGACATGACAAAACAATCCATTTTTACACTACCTAAGCTCAAAGGTGCCGGTGATAAAAAACACATCGGTAACCTAGTTGGTTCATCTCTCGCGCTTGCTATCGCTAGACTTGCGGAGCAGCATAAAAGCCATACTTTACTTGCAGTGCCCGATCCTCAAATCGCACTCAAGCTTCAATCAGAAATTGAACAGTTTACGTCACATGAAGTGGCGCTATTCCCTGATTGGGAGACTCTGCCATACGACAGCTTCTCACCGCACCAAGAGATCATTTCTGACCGTATAGCGCGACTTTATGCACTGCCAACCTTAAAAGATGGCATCACGATCGTACCAATCAGCACGCTACTACAACGTCAGTCGCCACGTGACTTCTTGTTGCAGCACACCTTAATGGTGAAAACGGGCGATCTGTACTCGTTAGAGAAGCTGCGTCTTCAACTTGAAAAGTCTGGCTATCGTTACGTAGACCAAGTGTTTGGCCCGGGTGAGTATGCGAGCCGAGGTTCAATTCTCGACTTGTTCCCAATGGGCAGCAAAGACCCATATCGTATCGACTTCTTCGATGACGAGATCGACACCATTCGTACTTTCGATCCTGAAAATCAGCGCTCTATCGAAGACATCTCTGAGATCCGTTTGCTGCCAGCTCACGAGTTCCCAACCTCTGAAAGTGCTATTGAAGATTTCCGCATTCGCTGGCGCCAACAGTTTGATGCGCGCCGTGAACCAGAATCGGTTTATATGCAGGTTTCAAAAGGCACTTGGCCCGCAGGTATTGAATACTGGCAGCCGCTATTCTTCGACCATGCTGAAACCTTGTTTGATTATGTTGCCGATGAAGCGCAAATCCTCGTTCTAGGTGATGTCGAGACCGCGGTAGATTCATTCCTAACAGACGTTTCTCATCGATACGAACAACGCGGTGTTGACCCGTTACGACCACTGCTGAAACCAGAACAACTTTGGCTACAAAAAGACGAACTGTTCGCACATTTCAAACAAAAGCCACAGGTCAATCTGAGCTTAGATTCAATTGAAGAAAAAGCCGGACGTACCAACCTTCCGGTTGTGTCTCTGCCTGATCTCAGCGTTCAACATCAGAATAAAGAACCTTTGTCTAACCTAAGAAAGTTCACTGAAGCCTTCGACGGCAAAGTAGTCTTTTCGGTTGAATCTGAAGGCCGCCGTGAAGCACTGAGTGAATTGCTTCGAGGCATCAAAGTACGACCAAGTGAAGTTGAAAACCTCGACGCGGCGATTAAAGGTAAAGATAAGTTCACCCTGATCCTAGGTTCTGCTGAGCACGGCTTTATCCACGAAGAGCAAAACATCGCCCTTGTCTGTGAAAGCGACCTGTTAGGTGATCGTGTTGTACAACGTCGTAAGAAAGACAAGAAAAGCGTTAACAGCGACACTGTAATTCGTCACTTAGCCGAACTTAAACCGGGTCAACCTGTGGTTCACATTGACCACGGTATTGGTCGCTACATCGGCCTGCAAACACTTGAAGCAGGTGGCATGAAAACCGAATACGTAACGCTTGAGTATCAAAATGACGCCAAGCTCTACGTGCCTGTTGCTTCTTTAAACTTAATCGGCCGCTACTCTGGCGGCGCTGAAGACTCTGCACCACTGCATAAGTTAGGTGGTGAAGCATGGCAAAAAGCTCGTAAGCGCGCCGCAGAGAAAGTTCGTGACGTTGCAGCCGAACTGCTTGATGTTTACGCTAAACGTGAACTAAAACCTGGCTACAAGTTTGTACTCGACCGTGGCCAATACGCGACCTTCAAGTCTGGCTTCCCGTTTGAAGAAACGGATGACCAAGCAATGGCCATCAATGCTGTTATGTCGGATATGTGCCAAGCCAAAGCCATGGACCGTTTAGTGTGTGGTGATGTTGGCTTTGGTAAAACCGAAGTCGCGATGCGCGCAGCATTCGTTTGTACCGACAACAGCAAACAAGTAGCCGTGTTAGTTCCAACGACGCTACTTGCTCAGCAACACTTTGAAAACTTCCGAGACCGTTTCGCGAACCAACCGATACGTGTCGAAGTTCTGTCGCGATTTAAATCAGCTAAAGAACAGAAATTGATCATGCAAGATGTTGCCGACGGTAAGGTCGACATCTTAGTGGGCACTCACAAGCTGCTTTCCAGTGACCTTAAGTTTAAAGACCTTGGCTTGTTAGTCGTCGATGAAGAACACCGCTTCGGTGTGCGCCAAAAAGAGAAAGTGAAGGCGATGCGCGCGGATGTCGATATCCTCACGCTAACCGCGACACCGATTCCGAGAACGTTGAATATGGCAATGAGCGGTATGCGTGACTTGTCGATCATCGCCACACCACCCGCACGACGCTTAGCAATAAAGACTTTTGTCCGTGAGAGTGATGACGCGATAGTCAGAGAAGCGGTACTGCGTGAAATCATGCGTGGTGGTCAAGTTTACTTCCTGCACAACCAAGTCGACACGATTGAAAAGACGGCTGAGTCACTGCAAAAACTGATTCCAGAAGCGCGTGTCACCGTTGCCCATGGTCAGATGCGAGAGCGAGAGCTAGAACGCATCATGAATGACTTCTATCACCAGCGTTTTAACTTGCTAGTGTGTACCACCATCATCGAAACGGGTATCGACGTACCAACGGCAAATACCATCTTAATGGACAGAGCCGATAACCTTGGTTTAGCGCAACTGCACCAATTGCGTGGGCGTGTGGGTCGATCTCACCACCAAGCTTATGCCTACTTGCTAACACCTCCCCCGAAAGCAATGACCAAAGATGCCATCAAGCGATTAGACGCCATTGCTTCACTTGAAGACTTAGGTGCAGGCTTTACGCTAGCAACCCACGACTTAGAGATTCGTGGTGCAGGTGAACTACTCGGTGATGAACAGAGTGGTCAAATCCAGTCGGTTGGCTTTACGCTTTACATGGAGATGCTTGAACAAGCGGTTGAGGCATTAAAAGAGGGACGAGAGCCATCGCTTGATGACCTACTGCGTGAACAAACTGAAATTGAGATGCGCCTACCTGCACTGTTACCTGATGACTACATCCCAGACATCAATACACGTTTGTCTACCTATAAGCGTATTGCGAGTGTGAGTGACACGGACGAATTGGCCGAGTTGAAAGTCGAGCTGATTGATCGCTTCGGCCTTCTACCTGATGCTACCAAAAACTTGTTGTCAGTTTCTGAGCTAAAATTAGCCGCGGCGTCAATCAAAGCGAAGAAAATTGAAGCTCACGATAAAGGTGGATTCTTAGAATTCTACCCAGATGCTGACATAAACCCGGCCTACCTTGTTAAACTGTTGCAATCTCAACCGCAAAAGTTTTCAATGGAAGGACCAACAAAGTTCAAGTTTACGATACCATTGGTCGACAGACGGAAACGAATTCAATTTGTTAGTGATTTATTGGGCGAATTCAGACAGAACTTGCTGCCTTCAGCATAAGACCCAATCCACTTGCACATATAAATTATCCAGCCGATAGATCGGCTGGAAGACGGAGTAAAAATGAAAAGACTGATCCCACTGCTACTATTGTTCGTCTCACTGCCAAGTTTGGCGCAGAGACAATTTGATATAGAAGTGATCATTTTTAAGCGTGCTGTTGATGCAGAAAAAGTGAATGAATCTTGGCCTAACACACAGCCTAAGATTTCACTTGAGCGCGTTGGTTCATTTCAAGATACCCAATACCGAGCAAAGAAAGGCGTTCAAATGCTTCCTTACTCGGAATACAAGTTAACGCCTCAGAAAGACAAGCTACGTAAACACGCTGGTTTTGAAGTGCTAATGCATACCGCTTGGCGTCAGGGCGACCAAGGTAAGAGCTCGGCACCTGTATTCCACATTCAAGCAGGCAAAGATTTCTCTAAAGACTTCAACGCTGACGGTTCTGAAAAAGGCGCAATCACTGCAGGCAGCGCTGATGGGTTCCAAGAAGAAACCATTGATAAGCCACTTTACGAATTAGACGGCAAGCTGCAAATCTACGTTCAGCATTACCTCTACGCTGAAACAACATTGGATTTGAAAGCGCCGAGCGTTCGTGAAGTGACTCTTCAAGAGCAACAAATCGATCTAGATTCACCAGTAAGTGGCGCCGAAAGCAATGTTCAAGTGGGCAACCTCACTGAAATCTCTCCGACGGTTGAAGTGGAAGAGTTCCTTAAGAGCTACCGCATGGACCAAAAACGTCGTATGCGCAGTACTGAGACTCACTACCTCGATCACCCGCTTCTTGGTATGGTGATTCAAGTTCGACGTGTGGCGCAGTAAGTTACTTGCCGATTCGGCTATAATTATATAAATAATTCAATCCGCCCTCCTAGTGAGGGCGTTTTATTAAGTGCTATCTTTATTCTGTACTGGATCCTTTGTTCAGTACTTACATGTAATTCGGTATTTCCTATGAGCCCTGACTTTCAGATCAATACACAAAATCTCAGCCTCAAAATTATTGAAGCCTCAGGCGCTCAAGAATTTTCTCAGCTGGTTAAGTCCTCCCCGAGTTTATTGCCATGGCTCGACTGGTGTCATAGCGAGTTTTCTATCATCGAGGCCGAGAAATTCATTCTGGCAACTCGCTTAAACTGGGTTAAAGCCGAAGCGTTTGGCTTTGGTATCTTCGAGCGAAAAAGCAATAAGTTAGTCGGTATGGTGGCCATTAATGAGCTTTACCACACCTTTAACATGGCAAGTTTAGGTTATTGGGTGGGTGATGAATTTCAAAGAAAAGGGATAGCCAAGGAAGCGATGATTGCCTTATTTGAATTTTGCTTCGCACTGCTCAAGTTAACGCGTTTGGAGATTGTCTGCGATACAGAGAACCTACCCAGCCAAAATCTGATCGAGAAATGTGGCGCTGAACGCGAAACCATTGCTAAGAATCGCTTTATCTTTAACGGTAAGCCGAAAGATGGCGTGGTTTATTCCGTGCTACCTCCAACCTCTTAACAGCTTAACAGCTTAACAGCTTAACAGCTTAACAGCTTAATAGAGTAACAATCCGTCACAACACGCAGTCGACACGATCAAAAAAAGAGCTCCGAAGAGCTCTTTTTTATTATCAGCGTAATGACCTTAGAAGGCTTACCTGATTAGTGAAGCTTTAGGTTTGGACGAAGTACACGGTTAATACGACCAACTAACATCATCAGCGATGTTTTAATTAGTCCGTGAAGTGCCATCTGGTGCATACGGTACAAAGAGATGTAAACGATACGAGCAATACGACCCTCAACCATCATCGAACCTTTTGTTAGGTTACCCATTAAACTACCTACCGTAGAAAATCGGCTTAGCGAAACAAGTGAGCCTTTATCTTTGTAGATGTAATCTTTCAGGTCGCGGCCGTTTAACTTAGCAATGATATTGCTAAACGCACAACTTGCCATCTGGTGAGCCGCTTGTGCACGTGGTGGAACGAATGAACCGTCTGCTTGCGTACATTGCGCTAAGTCACCAATAGCAAAGATGTTGTCATCAAGCGTAGTTTGTAGCGTGTTTTTCACAACCAACTGGTTGATACGGTTCGTCTCAAGACCACCGATATCTTTCATGAAATCTGGCGCTTTAATGCCTGCAGCCCAAACCATGATTTGTGCTGGGATCTTCTCACCATCTTTAGTCGTTAGGCCGTCAGCATCAGCTTGTGTAACCATTGTAGTCGTACGCACAGTTACACCAAGCTTCGTAAGCTCAGAGTGTGCTGCACTCGAAATACGAGGAGGTAAGGCTGGAAGAATACGCTCACCCGCTTCAACAAGGTTAACGTTCAGCTTGCTTGAATCTAGATCGCCAAAGCCATAAGTACGAAGCTCTTTAACCGCGTTGTGCAGTTCTGCAGAAAGCTCAACACCTGTCGCGCCAGCACCAACAATAGCAATATCTACTGTGCCTTGGCCGTTCTTAGCGTGAAGCTTTAAGAACTGGTTGTTCATTTCTGTACGGAAACGGTGCGCTTGTTCTGGACTATCAAGGAAAATACAGTTGTCGCGAACGCCTGGTGTGTTGAAGTCGTTTGACGTTGAGCCTAGCGCCATCACAAGAATATCGTATTCAAGTTCACGGCTTGGCATAAGCAGTTCACCGTGATCATCTTTCAGTTCGCTCAGGGCGATCACTTTACGTTCACGATCGATGTCGTTCAGGCTGCCCATTTGGAAATCGAAGTAATGGTTTTTTGCGTGTGCGCGGTAGCTTAACGCATCAACACCCTCGTCCAATGAACCCGTTGCTACTTCATGAAGTAATGGTTTCCATAGGTGGCTTGCTTTACGATCTACCAGAGTAATCTGGGCACGCTTTTTACGACCTAAAGTGCGGCCTAGCTTAGTTGCTAGTTCTAAACCACCAGCTCCACCGCCTACTACGATAATTTTTGTCACAATGACAATCCTCTACAAAATGAATAAATGGGGTTCGGCTCGATTACTCCAACCGATAAATTCTATGTATCTACTCGGCCTTGAATGCGAAGGCTGTTACAAATTGGATTACCGCGAAAAAGAATAACGACAGCTCACCGAGTAGTTAGAGGGGTTACAAGCAACAAACATTGGCTTGCCGCTTTGCTCACTTGGATAAAAAAGGTGACTACCTGAGAGGTAGAGCACAAATAATGGGCAAGTTTTATCACTCGCTCTCAATTTTTCTTGATATTTATCAAAATATTTTGCTTGGGAACATTATATATAGCAAAAAGATGACCGCAACAAAAATCCTTACCCACAATGAGGATTCGCGGCGAATTAGTTAACGTTTGCGCAAACTTATCTTTAAATGCTCAAACTCTTCAAAAAATAACTACAACCATTTGATTAATGTTCGGCTCTTGGGTTCAGATGTAAAAAAAGCAGCACTCAACTGAGTGCTGCTTTTATAAAATAACTGGAATAATTAAGCGTTTTTAAACGCTTTCATTGTCTTCAAGTGCTGAGAGATTTTTTTGAACTTATGACTCTCTTTTTCGTCCCAGATGACATCATAATAATCTTCTAACGCGGCAGCTGTTTTGGTATTGTCGTGAATCTCATCTTCACGAGAAAGCACCACTAAACAGCGACCTTTGTTCTTCATACGATATTGAGCAACACACTTAGTCGCGATGTCTTCGTATTCTTCTGGACGGTCAATTCGACCTACCATGTTGTTCTCAGGGTGCAGATTCGGATTGAACACCACCTGCTTAATACCACATAAGAAACCAATACGTTCAGACCAAAAACCACCTAAGCCTACACCACAAATGATCGGATGCGGGTCATCGGATTGCTCTATCACTTTATGCACTTCTTTTAGCAAATGTTGCATATCGTGTTTTGGATGCAAAGTACTGTAGTTGATGAAACGAACGTCATCATCAATGAATTGCAACTGCAGTATTTTTTCGTGATTGCCCGGGCTAGTTGAGTCGAAGCCATGTAGATAAATAATCATTAGTACCTCCTTGTTGAATATTGGTACGTTTTAATTAATCTAACATGAAAAATAAGGTTTTAAAGGGAACACGAACGAAATTATATTTTTCACTTCCTAAACGTGATCCTAGCTACATAAAGTGTGACTCAGCGCCTCTGCTTCACGCAGATAACTTTCATCGCCCCAGAGCTGATGAGCAAGTAAATACCACAGCATCGCCATCATTTGGCTTCTTGGTAACCATGCTTCTACCCCATCAAGCCAAGGTTGGACATCATGGATGCCTCGCAGCTGACAGTACTTGTTAACGGCTTCAGCAACTGGTAACCCTGCAACAGCAATGGTCAGCGTAAGATCAAGTCTAGGGTCTGCTAGCGCAGCATATTCCCAATCAATAATCTTAATGTCGTCACTGTTTCTCACTAGGTTATAACCACCTAAATCAAAATGGCACAAAGACAGGTCAACATTTGGAACACTCGGTGCTACTCGCCACTCTTGGTAAATTTTAGTACAGGCTTCAGTCTTATGAATCGAATCAAGTTGCAGCCAATAGTGGTCAACTCGCGCCGTGAAACTGAACGGTTGGAGCGGCAATCGCGCGGTGTTAACCAAATGCACCGAGATCAGAGTCTTCAACAAATCATCAAGCTCTAAGCCTTCGTAAAGCGTCTCACCCGCAATCCATTCAACCAATAAGCCTTGCTCATTGACCACTATTGGACTTGGTCCAATACCTAGACGCTCAATTGCGGAAAGCACTTGATACTCTTCATGACGAGAGATAAAGAAGGCTTTGGTGATGGGAGTGATTGGACGCCAAACATACGCAGTGCCATCGGCTAACACCAACTTCCAACATCGATTAGTCAACCCGCCGGTCAGCGTTTGAGCTCTAACTGGAGGCTCAGAAAAGTAACCATCAAGCGAACTCAAACTGGTATCAAGAAGCTTAGCCTCAGACCAAGAAAAAATTGCCATATTTACTCCCTATAAACGTCTTAACTGCCCTATAAACGTCTTCATTTCCCTACAAAAAAGACACTGACCAAAAGCCAGTGTCTCTTCATAAACAGCACATCATGCACTGCATTGGCGTGTGGCCAAATCATGCACAGCCAAGACTAGACGCTGTCAAAACTGGCTGCGTTTAGTTGGCAAGTAAGCGAAATTAAAGGCCTAGTAGGCTCTTAGATTGTTGCTTACGGATTTCAGTCTCGTCAGCCCATTCAATCAAGCCAGACTCAAGATCCATTAGACGCATCGTCATTTTGTAGTAAACGTCTTCGTCGCTACCGTCTTTCTTAACGATGCTTGATAGGTTGCCGTACAGCATGTATTGAGCACCGACCATTTTACCGAATTGAATTGCTGAGCTTTGGTTTACAAGCTCATCATTATTTTGGAAGTTCAATTGGTCACGAACAGACTCTACACGGTCCATATCAACGAAACGGAACTTACCAGAATTCAGCATTTTAGTACTGATAGTGTCAGTGATTGACTCAGTATCGATGTGCTCACTTGTCTTGTTCTTGATTCGCTCTACGAACACGATTGGACGTTGCTCACGAGTAATGTAAGACACTGAACCAGACGCCATCATGCTATCGACCATTTCACCCGCAATCGTTTGAAGGTCAGTTGAACCGAAATCGATTGTCGTGGTTTCTACAGCTTGTGCATCACCGTAGCTTACCTTGTTTGAACAACCGCCTAAAATAACCGCTAAACCTAGTAGCGCAATGACACTCTTTTTCATTTTGTTTCCTCAACTTATCACTGAGCGGGGTTACCCACACTCTTAAATTCTTGTATTTACGAATCATTAAACCCGTTTTATCAGACTTACTGCTCTCGGAACTGGACTCTGAATTGAGTCGCTTTCGGGTTTACCGACACTTCCGACAACGAAATACTTTCAAAACCACGAACAATCGCTTGCTTCCAAGGGCCTTGTTTTAGGTTGACCTCAAGCCCGGCATCGTCGTACCAGTAAAAACGATAAAGGATATGTTGATCGCCTTTATAGTTACTGTTTAAACGAACAATTCCTCGAGTGTGACCGTCAACTTGGTCGGTACGGATATCTTCAACCAACAAACGGCTGCCCAATACCTTGTCACCAAAGAAAACGTTCTGGGTCAGACTATCAACCCTTACGCCAGCTGTATTATCAGCACAACCAGCCAGAGCCATAACCGCTGCTAAACTCACTAACCACTTTTTCATTACAGCCTCCCTAGCTGTTTATGCCACATTGTTGCATTGTTACCTTGTCGAGAAATCCACACCAAAGTGGTCTGCCCTTCTCGGATATCAAAGTCGTACGTTTTAGCGCCCGCTTCTAGCGTATATTGACCGCTGTTTGCTACGAACGTGCTGCTCTTAATCTCAGCCGGTAGAGATTGCCAACTGCGTGTGTCTGGTTGTTCGGTGAATGTATTCCACACATTGAACAAGATATTGCCGACATCGTTGCCTTTGGTCGCTTCTTTACGGATACGGTCTTTAGCTACCACACGTAAAGCCTGACGGATAACAATGCTCGTCATACGTTCAGACAAATCATTCTGAGCCATCGCGTTTACATCCGTGATCAAATGTTCTTGTAACGGTTGCCCATTGATTCGCAAGGCAGAAAAACGCTCTACGTTTTGACTCGGGTAATAGGGCAGCGCAAGAGAGTATATTGCCCCCTGATCGCGACTGTCATAAACAGGTAAATCTAATCGCCAACTGTCCATTGCTTGTACAGCGCTTTGTTCTTGAAGCACAATCACTCGCCCTTCACCTGCACCAAGCTTAGATGATTGCTTATAGCGTTTTTCTAATGTCGCTAAATCTTGTCGCATCCCTAAACGAGCAGCTGTTGCCATCGTTCTGTCGATTATTTCTTGGTTATCTGGCATCACAGCCAAAGCACGACGATAGTCAACATAGGCACTGTTTAAATCATTTGAAGCTTCATAAAGCAGACCAGACAAGAACATCAGATACGCATTCTGTACCGACTGCAGCTTTTTACCCGCATCAGGATAGTTTGCAAGGATGCTACCCACATTGGCAGACAGGCCTTGCTTCTTCGCATCGCTGGCTGCTTTGTCTAACTCAGCCTCGCGTTGCTTCTTTGCTTGTTCTTGAACTTGGTTGGCGCGACGCATTTCGATCACCGCACCTTCTAAATCGTTTTTCTTGAGATAGTTTAAACCGAGATACAGATGAAGAAACCCTAGCTCATAATCGGCTGGCACATACTCGGTAATATTATCATTCACAGCCAACGCACCCACGCTGGTTGCACTGTCTGAAATCGAGATAACGGCTTTTCTTTGCTGCTCAGTTACCGCCTGATCCGCCACTTCAAACGAAGACTTACTCTCTGGGTATTGCTGATCCAGAAGGTTAATTCTACCTCTTTCAAAGTTATCAAGGATGTCACCCGCAGCGTAATCTGGTAGCTCTTGTTGAGCCTCTGAATAATCTCCAGATTTAACGGCTTGGTAGATCTCTTTGTTTTGCGCGCTGTAATGACTGAACAGGTTTCCTGCAGACATACTTGCACATCCCACAGTCAACGCCGATAACAGGGCAATGGAAGCGAATCTAAACTGTTGCTTCACTTATCGTCTCCGTGCATGTTTAAAATGCCAACTTTGTTAGGGTCTGTTGACCTTTCGTGGTTAAATTTTGTTCGAGATAGAATCGTTTTAGGCGCGGCAAGGAGTATGTAGCCTAGTCATTCTAAGTTAATACTTCTTAACAAAGCATAAAACGATTCTAGCCGAACCCTTCAGGCAGTCTTTGTGGTTCATTTCTACTGCGTTATCAGCTTCTCATGTAGGCTAGCTACACTTCAAAGCCTCTGCCTTGTAGAAATTTCCCACAAAGTGCTGCAAAAATCAGCTCGAAAGATCAACAGACCCTAGTCTCATTATCAAAACGAAACGTGTTGTAAAAAGGATCTCAAGCCAGTTGAAACCCTACTGATTTAGCCTCTGCCTAGGCGATGCCGACATTCAGACAACAGATAGAACTTAAAGTTGGCATACAAACTACAAATTTTCCAACTAACTACTTGTGTTAACCCACTAATGAGCACGTTTAAACTAGCTCGTTAGCTTTCATTAACTTGTTAGCTTTGCATTAGCTCATTAACTTTTTATTAGCTCATTAAGAGGGGACCAAGTGGACGGCCACCAACCAAGTGCATGTGAATATGATAAACCTCTTGGCCGCCATGAGAATTGCAGTTCACAATAAGACGGTAGCCATCTTCTGCAATGCCTTCTTCTTTTGCTAACTTGCGAGCCACGGTAAACATGCGCCCCATCATGGCTTCATCTTCTACTTCAACATCATTCGTTGTTGGAATCAGCTTGTTTGGGATGATTAAGATATGGCTTGGCGCGCGAGGGTTGATATCGCGAAATGCCGTTACTAAATCGTCTTGGTATAGTAGATCTGCTGGGATTTCTTTATTGATGATCTTACTAAAAATGGTTTCTTCAGCCATGTTTCTCTCCGATAAAACATTTATTTTTTAATGCTTTGAGTATGCGCTATGCCGCATCAAACCACAATAAATCTGCTTTAAAGCATAATAAAAAACACCGTTCAAATCAAAGAAAACGAGCCTTAGCTCTCAAGAATGGCATGTTGGTTATAACTGAGGGCTATTTTTGACGTGTGCGTCATAAAATGCGTAAACGGAGCTCAATAGAATGCTGATAATTTTGTTAGTTTTACTTTGACCTGACATTAGGTCTGCATTTTTATTTAGGGAGAAAGCCATGAAGGGATCTGTGATCAAGCGTATGTACGCTGGTTTCGCACTGATCATCATCATGTTCGCAGTCACGATAACCATCATGATGAACAGCATGAATCAGATACACAGCAATTTTGAGAGTGTCTCAGAAACCTCACTACCACTTGTCGCGCTTTCAAATCAAACAAGTGTTCAATTGCTTTCTGCTGATAAATCATTCAAAGATTACTTAACCACACAAAACGCTGAACGCATGTCTGCAATGCGTACTGAGTTTGCTGCGTCACAAAACTCGTTTTCAGAAGTTCTCGGAAGTTTAGAAGCGGCAAGCCAAAACAATGTTTCGCTCACTGAACGCATTGCCCAATTAAGAGCAATGGAAGAACGCTACTTCGCCGAAGCTGACGAAGCGATGAACAACTACGTCGCAATGTTTGAAGCTCAAGAGCAAGTACAGAAAGCATCTCGCGATTTCCAACGCTTACATTCAGAGTTAACTGTTGGCATGAAAGAGTACGTTGCCGACCAAAAAAGCATCTCTGTAAAAGTGATGGCAAAAAGCTACTTCATTAAACTTCAAGATGCTGAAGTAATTACCTCTGATGCGCTAGCCAGTTCTGATGTTGCCTTCGTTCAGAAAGCCGTTAACCAAAACAAAAAGGCCGTTACTCACCTTAACTACGCTTATCGCGGCCTATCCACACAACTGCCAGCACTTAAAAATGTCTTTGATGAATCGGTTCAGAAATTCACAAAAGACGTTGGTCAAAAAGGCGGTGTGTTGGACAAGCACAACAACTACTTGAAAGCGAAGCAAGCTCTGTACATCAACATTGCTAACTTAGCCGTAGAAATAGACCAAGCCATGGCTGTTTTAGACTCATTCAACGTGACTGCGGAAGAGCAACTGAACGCTTCACTGGAAGACGCAAGCAGCATCTACGACAAAGGCCTGTTCAATGCGATTGCAATTGGTATTGTTGTCACCGTATTCGCTGCAGCAATTGGTTACCATATTGCACATAGCGTAAGAGAGCCATTAACTCGCATTCTAGGTACATTAGAAGGCCTAACTGAAGGCGATATGACTCAGCGTATCGATATTCGTTATGACAACGAATTCAGCCGTGTGAGTCGTCACATCAACACCTTAGCCGACAACCTACGCAATATTCTGGTGAAACTGAATGACGCTTCAGACGACTTAACGAAGACCGCAAGCGTAAACCAGAAAACCTCTACAGAGACGCAAGCTCAACTGAACAGCCAACGTGAGCAAACGGCAACTGTCGCGACCGCAATGACAGAAATGTCTCATTCTGTACAAGAAGTGGCGAACAGCGCGCAAAGCTCACTAACCATGGTTCAACAAGTAGAATCGGCTTCTGAGTCTGGTCGTCAGATAATGAACACCAACATCAGTACCATTAACCAGCTCGAGGTTCGCCTTACTGAATCTGTTGGTGCTGTAGGTGAGTTGCAACAGATGAGTAGCCAGATTGGCTCAATCCTCGACGTGATCCGTGGTATTGCAGAACAAACCAACCTACTTGCACTCAACGCGGCAATCGAAGCGGCGCGTGCCGGTGAGCAAGGCCGTGGTTTTGCAGTGGTTGCCGATGAAGTACGCGTGCTAGCACAGAAGACCACTCAATCAACGTCTGAAATCGAGACCATGATCAGCAACCTGCAATCAAGCTCGAAAACAGCAAGCAACGTGATTGAAAGTTGTATGAGCGATATGGACATGTCGGTTCAACAAGCTTCAAGTGCCAACAGTGCGATGGAAGAGATCCAAGCCTTGATTCTAGAGATCAGCCACATGAGTACACACATCTCTCAAGCAGCCGCTGAGCAGAGTGAAACTTCTGGTGATATTGCGCGGAATATAGAAGACATCAACCATATCGCAGATAAGAGTTACCAAGCGATGTCTTCAATTGCTGAGGCAAGCCAAAACCTAACAATTCTCGCAAACCAGCAAGGTGATTTGGTTCATCAGTTCAAGCTATAGGTAGCTGAGAAATTGATAGATATTTAGTGAGAATATTGGGACTTCTTACCCAATAGTGATAACTATTTGAACAAGGGCAACTTTTATCAAGGGTTGCCCTTGTTTTTTATGATCTTTGTCATTATATGATTATTAAGGCTTGCTGCTTCCCGTTTTTTCTTTCACCTTTATGAGCGAGCCGCTATTAAGGAATTTATATGGCTGTTCATGTTGGCATTATCGATCAAGATCCCATTCGCTTGATCACCCCACTACTCGATAACCGAACGATCAGCACTCACATCGTGTTCATCGGTGACAAGAATCAAGTCAGTATTTACCAACGCTTAGACAGCGTTTTGCAGAAGCGCGACATTACGAGTGAATTTTTCGAGATTCCAACCCTCGTAAATACATCCGCGATTAAAGAGTCTATCCAAAACCTTGCCGAAGACCTCAAAGCTCGTGGTGAAGAAGTGAAACTCAACGCAAGTTGTGGCCTTCGTCACCGCCTACTTTCTGTCTACGAAGTATTTCGTACTTACCACTGGCCAATCTTTGTTGTTGAACCAAACAGTGACAAGCTGTGCTGGCTTTACCCGAATGGTAAAGAAGACGCACAAGTTCAAGACCGCATCACTATCGACGACTACCTGACTGTGTTCGGCGCTCGTGGTGAATTCAGCGATGTACAGCTGTCTCCGCAACTTGATCAAAAGCTTTATGAGCTGGGTGAACGCTGGGCAAGTAATGCACTAGAACTCGGCCCAGGCCTTGCTACATTGAACTATCTTGCAACGACCTGCCGCAAAGAACAGAGACTTGATGTAGGATTGTCAGAGAAACAACAAGGCTATCGCGAGCTAAACATGCTGTTGAGCGATTTGGTTGAAGCTAAGATCGCCACTTATGACAATGGTATTTTGACGTTTGCCAATGAAGACGCACGACGCTTCTCAAACGGCGAATGGCTTGAAACATTGGTTCATAGCACAGTTAAGCAGATCCAAGATGACATGCCGACCATTCAAGATCGCTCTTTGAATGTTCAGGTTTATCGTCAACTCGGTGAGCGCGAGGTGCGTAACGAGCTTGATGTTGCTTCTGTAGTAAACAATAAGCTGCACATCATCGAGTGTAAGACCAAAGGTATGCGTGATGATGGCGATGATACCTTGTACAAGCTGGAATCGCTTAGAGACCTTCTGGGTGGCCTACAAGCACGTGCAATGTTGGTGAGCTTCCGCCCTCTTCGTCATAACGACATCACACGAGCAGAAGATCTTGGCCTTGCATTGATTGGCCCTGACGAATTAAAAGATCTTAAAACACACCTAGCGGCATGGTTTACCGCCGCCGGTGGTGATGAAGATTTAGAATGCTAAAAGCCAATAGGCTCTTGAGAGCTCAACGCTCTTAAGTAAATCTAAAAAGGCGAATGACGATTAAGTCACTCGCCTTTTTTGTTCTCCAGCCATTTATCTGTTCCGCTCTATTTTCATCTTTCAACTCTCTATGTCTCTAATTTCTTTGCCCCATAAAAAATGGCCGCATCATTTGATGCGGCCATTTTTAAATCTTGGAAACAGACTTAAAGCATTTTTATAACTAAAAGTATGTTTACAACTTAAAGCATTTTACGAGCAGCTTCTACAACCACTTTGATTGAACGAGCTTCTGTTACTTTTAGTGTTTCGTGATCAGGCGTCTCTTTTTGAGTACGGTTGATGATTACACCAGCAACACAACCCGCTTTAAGACCCGAACTTGCACACATAGTTAGAAGCGTTGCAGATTCCATTTCGAAGTTTAGAACGCCCATGTCTTGCCATTCTTGCATAGAGCCTTGGAAACGCTTAACAACGCGACCAGAGAACGTGTCGTAACGCTCTTGACCTGGGTAGAACGTATCGCTTGATGCCGTTACGCCCATGTGGACCGTTGCACCTGATTCATCAACTGCCGCTTTCATTGCTGTTGCAACTTCAAAGTCAGCCACTGCTGGGAACTCCATAGGAGCAAAGTGCAAGCTAGCGCCGTCTAGACGAACAGAACCTGTAGAAACAATCATGTCACCCACGTTTACGTGTGGTTGGATAGCACCAGTAGTACCGACACGTAGGAAAGTGCGAACACCAAGTTGAGCAAGCTCTTCAACTGCGATAGAAGTAGATGGACCACCGATACCTGTTGAACATACAACAACTGGCTTGCCGTCTAGCTCTGCGCGGTAAAGCGTGTATTCACGGTGACTAGCAAGAAATACAGGATTCTCCATCTCTTCGGCAATTTTTTGCACACGAGCAGGATCACCAGGAATGATCGCAAGAGTAGCACCGTTAAGATCTGCTTCAGTAACACCTAAATGGAAAACAGCTTGAGACATAGTTCGCTCCTTTTGGCTTATTGGGCTTTTTACCCTTATTTAAGCTCATAGTAAATTCGTGGGGTACGAACACACTCTAACCAAGCTCATTACAAAATGAAGTGACGAGTGTCACACCAATGATCGCAACAAGATTTCAAGTTTCACGAAAAACCGATTGGCATCACAAAAATAAGCAATCTACACGCATGTGTTGCATACGAATGAGACAAAAAGCGCCTTTAACGTATTACCGCTAAAGGCGCTTTTTATATTAGGCGTTTTTGATATTAGGTGCTTTTAAATTGAGAGCGTCCTACATCAAGAACCTGAAACTAATCCGCTTTTGATTTGAATCGAAGTAAACGAAGAGCGTTGAGTGTCACCAAAGCTGTTGCGCCACTATCCGCTAAAACTGCCACCCACAAACCGGTAATACCTAGCAAACTGGTCACTAAGAACACACCTTTCAAACCAAGTGCGAGTGCGACGTTTTGACGAATGTTATTCATAGTCGCTTGCGACAGTTCAATCATCGCTGGCAACTCAGTTAAACGGTTATGAGTCAGTGCTGAATCCGCAGTTTCAAGGGCAACATCCGTACCACCGCCCATTGCGATACCTACATTTGCTGTTTTCATAGCCGGCGCATCGTTGATGCCATCGCCCACCATGGCCACGTGTGACTGCTGAGACAACTGTTCAACGTAAGACACTTTGTCGCTTGGCAGCAGGCTTGCTTTATACTGCATGCCAATCTTGCTGCTGATCGCTGCCGCGCTTCGCGGGTTATCCCCAGTAAGCATGATAGATTGAATACCCAAGTCATTGAGTCGTTCAATCGCAAGCTTAGCGTCACTGCGTAACGTGTCTTGCCAAGCAATCAGGCCAATCACAGTCGCAGCTTGCTCGGTTGATTCTTCTTGATCTTTAAGCTCAAGAGCAACCACAACCGTCTTGCCCTCGCCTTCTAATGCCTCAACCTGAGAAACAACATCGGCACCAAGATCGAACGTCACCTTAGAAGGCGATAGAACCTGATACTTAATTCCGTCGACATCGCCTTCAACACCACTACCGATAAGCGCGGTCTTGTTGTGTGACTCTGGAATTTCGACATTCAGTTCTTTCACTTTAGCAACTAGCGACTGCGCCAATGGGTGAGTAGAACCCACTTCAATTGCTCCAACCACACGAAGCATCGCATCTTGTTGCCAACCCGATAGAGGCTGAATGTCCGTAACCTGAGGTTTACCTTCAGTCAGTGTGCCCGTCTTATCGAAGGCAATAGTTTGAATTTTACCAAGCTGCTCCAGTGCTGCGCCGCCTTTAATTAGCGCACCACGTTTCGCGGCGGCTGCCAAACCAGACGTAATCGCGGCTGGAGTTGAGATAACCAACGCACACGGACAAGCAATCAACAATAGCGCTAAACCACGATAGACCCACGTTTCCCACGGCTGTGCGAACAACAATGGCGGCGTTATGATGACTAAAAGAGCCACCAACATCATTAACGGTGTATACCAGCGACTGAACTTATCGAGGAATCGCTCGAGCGGCGCTTTACGAGATTCTGCTTCTTCAATCAGGTGAAGAATACGGTCGATCGCGTTCTCACCCTGCTTTGAAGTGATGGTAATACGCACCACTTTATCCACGACCACAGCGCCAGCCATGATGCTGTTGCCTTCGATGTGTTCGACAGGAACAGATTCCCCCGTTAATGCACTTTCATCGAAGCTTGCAGCGTCGGTAATCAGTTTTCCATCAGCAGGTAAACGAGAGCCCGCCGCTACTTCAATCACGTCACCAGGAACAAGTTCACTGACTGCAACTTCAACACGCTCGCCGTTGATGATCTTGGTTGCGTTTTCTGGTACCAATGCCATTAGCGCTTGAACGCCACTTCTTGCTCTTGATGAAGCAAACGCTTCTAAGCGCTCACCAATCAAGAACAACAGTAAAACCATCGCCGCTTCCGCGGTTTCGCCCAGGTACAAGGCACCCAGCGCGGCAACACTCATTAGAGTTTCTATTGCGAAAGGTGTACCTGAACGTGCCAGCTGAACCGCTTTCTTAGCCACCGGATATAATCCGAGTAGACAGGTTGCGGTGAATAAGCCTTCACTTAATTGAGGATATGTACTTTTCAGAAGCGCAGCGAACAGCATTGCCGCTGCAATCGCGATAATCTGAAAATTAGGTTGGATGTACGCTTGCCAAAAAGTCTCAGGTTGTTGTTTTTCTTTCTTAGAACCGACTTCCGAAAGAGGGAAACCCGTTTTGATAGAGACCTGTTCAATGGTGTCGGCAAGACTTTCATTATCGAATTTAACAACCAGTTTTTCGGTAGCAAAGAGAACCTTCGCTTGAATAACACCGTCAATATTACTGATCGCGTTTTCTATTTTTCTTGCACAAGCTGGGCAGTCCATTCCAGCAACCAGCCAACTTTTGGAAAATTGGGCGTTAAGAGATTCAGTTAAGGGCAGCCGGTCTTCTTCTCCACTGTCTGAACCACAACAATCATCTGCTGCTGCAGAAGCCGTCGTAGAACTACAGCATGATGAAGTACCCGCTGCCGTGATGCTGGAAATTTTAGGACTGGAACAGCTTGCTCCTGCCGCTTGAGGTTGAACGTCCACTTTTGTTGAGCGGCACGCTGCATGTTTTGCGCACATAATGTATCTCCTTAATACTCAAAAGCCTTGAGGTTGTTGCTAGCTAATCACAGCAACCAAACCTTAAGTTCATCAAAAGTATAAACCTTGGAGGCTACTCCAAGGTCAAGAAGAAATTGTCCAAGGCCAAGAAGAAATTTGCAAACCGACCAATCTCGTATTGGAATGCCGGTGTTATTGCGACTTGAACTCTTTACACTCTTCTCTGTTCGCAGATACATCATCAATAAGAACCGCATCGTGTGAACAAAACGGTTGTGTATTCAAGCTCACTATCGATACATCGTCTTCTACAGGATCAACTTGGGAACCTTGCATAAGCTCGGCAATATGATAGCGAAGCACCAAGGTACCAAGTATTCCGAACAAAACATTACCCAAGGCTTGCCCATACAACACACCCAATGCGCCATACCATTGCGAGCCTAAGTAGACGAACGGCAACGTACCAAGAGTGGCTTTACCCAGATTCAGTGCTGTCGAGTAAAGCGGTTTACCCAGGTTATTGAAAGACGTATTGGCAACAAACAGCGCGCCATTAAAAGTAAAGGTTAAGGCGACATAAGTACAAAATGCCGCAACAATAATTGCTGCATCACCTTGCAGGCTAAAGCCTTGGATCACATAGTCTTGGACAAAGTACAACAGAATACAGACGGCGATGGTGTATGCCGTAGTAACCAACAATGAGTTGTTGAGTGTTTCTTTTACTCTGTCCATTCGTTCTGCACCAAAGTTTTGCCCAATGATTGGTCCTACAGCGCCAGACAAGGCAAAAATAACCGCAAAGCAAACCGGCGTTAGACGACCAATCACGGCAAAACCCGCGACAAAATCCTCACCGTATTGTGCGATACCCGTTGTCACAATCGCATTACCGATAGGTGTTGCGGTATTAGTGATAATTGCGGGAAGCGCAATGGCCAATATAGGGCGAATATTAATGCGCCACTGTACCAGTGAAGGAGGTGCAACCAAGTGATGACTACGAATCAGAGGATACAGCGAGAAAAGAAGCACCGAAAAACGGGCAAAAACAGAAGCAATAGCCGCCCCTTCTATATTCCAGCCAAAACCAAAAATGAACAGAGGGTCCAAAATCGCATTAACGATACCGCCCGACAAAGTCGCCCACATCGAACGTTTGGCATCTCCTGCAGCCCTCAAACCCGCACCAGCCGCCATCGCCAACGCCAAAAATGGACCACTTGGCAATAAAATCTGTAGGTAAGCTTGGGCACGCTCTGCGGCAACCCCTTTTGCCCCTATAGCGGCTAACAGTTCTGGGATATAAGCAAACATCACCGCGGTAATCGTCAAACTGATGACAAAAGCAGTCAGCATAATACTGGTGGCGAGGTTTCGAGCGTGTTCCTGATTCTTTGAACCGATCGCTTTGGAAACTAACGCGCCCATAGCAATGGAAGTACCGATCGAAACGGAGGTAGAGAAAAAAGTCAGCGTGCCTGCAAAACCCACCGCAGCGGCCAATTCTACTTGTCCCAACATACTGATGAACAACATATCGAGTAAATCGACCACGAATAACGCCATCAAACCGACTGAGCCAGCCCCCGACATCACCAAGATGTGGCGCATCGTTGAACCTTCTACAAACTTTGCCGTTTGATTTGACATGAAACCTCCAAAAGCTGGGACACCCACAAGCAAGCTCCCTAAACTAGTGATCCAAAGCAAGCGTTCCACAAGCTAGGGAGCGACAAAGAAAGGAGCGACAAAGAAAGGCTCTATACAGAAAAAAGGCGCAAGTGCGCCTTTTTTCAATTGAGGGTATTGAGAAAAATAATCGTTCTTAACACGCTACTATACCTGATGTTTGAAGCATTCTTCCAAGTTCTTGCCGATTGCTCTCAAAACATCGGTTCTGGTGATAATACCCACTAGCTTTTTGTTATCGAGCACTGGATAAGCTTTGGGTTTACCCACTTGCATCATATCTGCCAATTCAATGATGGATAAGTCTGGTGATACCGATAACACCTCTTGGTACATACAATCACCCACAATGTGTGTGTCTTGGCAGAAATAGCTTACCTTTACCAATTTTTCTAATAAATCTTGCTCAGAAAGGAAACCAATAACTTGCTCATTATCATCAATTACTGGACCGCCCATGTGATGGCTGCTCATTACTCTATCTAACGCGAGACTTAACGGCATGTCAGGAGTGAATGTCACAACCTGCGGCGTCATGTAATCTTTCACTTTTATTGAATGCATTGCGTTCTCCCTAAATACTTTTCGTCATGTCTTTTTCTATCTTGTTAACCTAATTGTTGTCTAAAATCTTGATTTTACTAAATGGATTTCAACAATTTTATTGATAGGTAAAACCTACCAAGGCGAGCAAACAAGGTCACAAAAGGCTTGTGAGCATTTTTACGCGAGCAAAAAAATAAAAAATAGAGTCCTTACAAAGCCTTACTTTATGACACTGGCTTGAATGAATAAACCTTGTACTCTTCACGCCATAAATAATTATATCGTTACAATTAGGCCGTTTATGCAACACAACAACAGTATGTACGCGTACATTTATTCCGGTGTCGATGGTACAGAAAACACCCTCATCGCCACTGTCGACAACCAAGAAAAGCCCCTTATCTCTAGCTGCGTCGATGAGATAAAACACATGTCTAGCTTAGCGATTGATCTAGCGGCAAAACACAATTTGAAAGTAAAGTTGGTCAAATACCAAAGAGCACAAGAGATCGACTTCGGCTTGTTCGTTAAATAGCAGACTCATCACACATGTCTTGACCGACAAGCTCAACAAGCATTGTCAACGGCACCTGAATACCGTATTTTGTGGCAAGTTCTTGAGTAGGTAATCACATTGACGATGATTACCTGCTTTAACCGATAAGCGCTCGAATTGGAGACATCCGTCGCACCGCTTTTCATTGTCCAAACGGTTCACTATGACTTCGCTTCGTTCTCCTCAAACTGTTCTATCTCACTTTATCCCTAAGCTAAAAAGCTACTTTAGCGAATTATTGGATTTCCAATCGCGCATTTGGGTGGTTCATATTTTTGAAGACTCCATCACCGATCAGTCCTTTGTGATAAATGAAGATGGCTTTAAAGAGCCGTTAGAGTGGATGAAGAAACGAGCCTATCAAACAGCAATGCTTGAACGAGTTGAGAAGATGAAAATCTCACAAGTGATTGAGATTCAATTCGAAGACAAGATGCATCGATTGATGCGAGTGAAGTAGCTCTATTGTTTGGGCATTCACGAAAGGCCCTTGCTAGAAATCAAGCACAAAAAAGGCCAGCACTCGCTGACCTTCTCTCATTGGTTAAAAACCATCATCTAACGCGCACAATACTCATGCCACAGACGCACCGCTTTCTGGTATGCCTCAGTTTTATCGTGCGTTTCTGCGAATAAAATCGCAGTCATACTGTCCACAACACTGTTCGCCATCAACTCCATCTCATCTTCCGGTGTACCCAGTACACATTCAGAAGGCAGAGGCAGTTCAACATTCATCGAGCCTTCCCAGTAGAAAGATTCCACCTTCTCAGGAGAACTCATCCAGACCGTTTGACTCACTTTAGGGTTGTATTCTGATTCGCCATTCATGCCTTTAAATGAAATCACCGAGTGCGATTTATTACCAATGACATGTTCAACTTCAGCGTGTAATTGAGGAAAGCCCGGGTGAAAACTACCACGCAAGCCCAAACGACCACCACCGGGGTTCAATGCTCGAACTACAGTATTAATCGGCGTTCTCAGCCCGTAACGGTGTTTCCAACCAATCATAGTTTGAGCTTCAGGTGCGAAGTTCGCCAAAGGCAAATAGGCGATACCATCCGCTTCAAGGATCTGCTTGGCGTCTTGTGTGTCTTGAGCTCGGCGAACACCAACACACTCTAGATGGGTCTCAACGTGCGTACGGCCACTTGGTTTGTCCATGTAGCCATGCATTAAGACTTTATAGCCATTATCAGCTAAGATTTTTGCCGCCAACAAATTCCAAGGCTTACCACTGGCGGTATCGTTACGCTTACCTGCGTAGCACGGCCAGTCAATATCGGCGCCTAAGTCTGGCACTCGAGATTGAAACGCTTTTACAAAGCCAGCGATCTCTTCATTAGTTTCATTCTGCACACGAATCAACATCAGTAGCATAGCCATTTGGTCGTCGCCGACCTCTCCGCTTAAATACTCATCCATGATGCGGTAGGCTTGTTCGAACGATAAAGGCTTACGCCCTCTTTCTCCTCGTCCAACTGTACGAATACACTCTAAAATACTACTCATTGATTGTTTATTCTCTTCCGTTGATATCAATAAAATTCGAATACGCTTTCGATTCTATGATACCCACAGTGCATTGCAAAGCGATTCAGTGGCTATCGACCTAATTACCAATACGCGGATTGGTGTTCTAAAAGTAAACTTACTGGTGTAAAATTAGCGTATGCAATGCTAACCGCGACCTATTGAGTAGTATCCCGATGACTGTAAAAAAAACGCTGAGCCAAAGAAAACGTGAATCGATCGTTGCCGCTGCTATCGCAGAGTTTACTGAGCACGGTTACAAGGCCACCAGCATGGATAAAATATCGAGCCGCGCGGAAGTATCAAAGCGCACGGTATACAACCACTTTGCCAGCAAAGAACTGCTTTTAGATGAGATTTTGGACAGCATTTGGAGCAAGACTCTCGCCGCGACGCATTTCCCTTATCAAGCAGAACTTCCTCTTGATGAGCAACTCACTTCGATTGCCAATCAAGAACTAGAACTTTTAGAATCAGAAGGCTTTATCGACTTATCTCGCGTGCTGTTCTCAGAGTATTTCCATAACGCCGAACTGGCGCATCAAGCGATGGAAAAGTATTCCCAAGCAGAAAGTGGACTCACAACCTGGATTAAAGCAGCACAGGCAGATGACCGCTTGATTGAACTAGACCCTCTATTTGCATCTACCCAGTTTATTGCACTGTTAAAGTCTTTTGCATTTTGGCCACAAATCATTGGTCATACGCCGTCACCGGATGCTGCACAAAAACAGGTAATCATCCAATCCAGTGTCGAGATGTTCCTGAAACAGTATCAAGCGTAATAAAAGTTGAGCTCGGCTAAGTTTTATTGGGTTTGATTAGAGATGCACAAACGAGTGAGGTATGATTCGCCTGCTTCACTCGTTTACCAAGACTAAGAATTCATGCCAAAGTTGATTAACAAAATTTGGGTACACGCTTTCATGCTCTTCGCTATGCTAATGGCCACCATTAGTGTGGACAGCATCGCGAGCAGCAATGCTCTGCAAGCCCCCCAATCTCAATCAACTTCTGCCAATAGCTTCTCTTTCTCTGCTTCTAACATCAGTTCTGTAGAGAGCACCCCAACACCTTTTTCCAGCGCACAACCCACCGTTGAGCACCACTGTTGTGGATCGGTCTGTCTACTGAAAATGCCACCACTGATCGTTTCTGAATCTTTCGAACCGCAGATTGAATCACTGGCACTGATAGAAAAAGAGCCTTCGCACAAAGCGATTGTTGCACCACAAGCGCCATACCGCCCCCCTATTTCCTAATCGTTTGTCCCTGTTTGGCAATATCTGCCACCAAGTTATAACAGCATTTTTGCTGTATCAAATGACATCCGAATTTAGGAAATGAACACATGAAAAAACTATTTAGCCTCTTTGCCGCTCTACTCTTGAGCGCTTCAGTAAACGCCGCACAATTTGAAGAAGGCACGCACTACAAAATCCTTGATGTAGCAAAGGCCGACAAGCCTGTCGTTACCGAATTTTTCTCTTTCTACTGCCCACATTGTTACAAGTTTGAAGGGGTCATTAAGTACCTAAAAGCAGACTTGCCAAAGTCAGCAAGCTTCCAAAAAGTGCACGTCGCTTTTATGGGTAACAACATGGCAGTACCAATGGCGAAGGCTTACGCGACCATGATTGCTCTAGACGCTGAAGAAAGCATGGTTCCTGCCATGTTTGCTCAGATCCATGAGAAGCAACAAACACCAAAAAATGAAGCAGAACTGCGTGAAGTTTTCATTGATAACGGTATCGATGCGAAGAAGTTTGATGCGGCATACAACAGCTTTGCAGTGAACTCGATGCAAAAACGTTTCGATAAAGAGTTTGATCAAAGCACACTAACAGGTGTTCCTGGAGTTCTGGTTAACAACAAATACATCGTGAAACCGGATCAAATCAAGAGCTACGAAGAGTACAACCAACTAGTTAACTACCTGCTAACGCTCTAGGTCTGTTTTTCATCTCAAAGCCAGTGATTTCATCGCTGGCTTTCTTATATATGAAGTCTCCCTAGCCACTCACCATTTCCGTAAATCCGCTTGGGAAGTATTGTTAACTGGCATCCTCCACAATTTTTCATATACTGCACTCAAATAAGCTAACCACTGTGCTGTAGCACTCAAAATATTAGCACTCAAATATTGGGACCTTTATGATCATTCTGACCACAAACTTTGGCGACATTGAAATTGAACTGAACCTTGAAAAAGCGCCGGTAACGTCGAAAAACTTCCTTAAATACTGCCAAGATGGCTTCTACGAAGGCACAACATTTCACCGTGTTATTGAAGGTTTCATGATTCAAGGTGGTGGACACACTATCGACATGACAGAAAAGCCAACTCGTGCACCTATTGTGAATGAAGCTAACCGCGGCTTAAAGAACGTGATTGGATCTCTCGCAATGGCTCGCACTGACGCACCCCATTCAGCAACGGCGCAGTTCTTTATCAACCTTGACGACAATGATTTCCTTGATCATACAGCAACCAGCAACTCAGGTTGGGGCTACGCTGTGTTTGGCAAGGTATCAGCAGGTATGGATGTGGTAAACAAGATTGCGCTTGCACCAACCACCACTCGCTGGGGGCATGAAGATGTACCGTGTGAAGACATCGTGATTACTAAAGTCACTGTTCGCGACTAATTCACTCACGTGCTTTCCTGCCACTAGTGCATTCGAATTGATTGCACAAAGAAAAGAAGGCAGCGCGATAGAACTATGGTGGTAAGGATTCGACTTTACCACCTGTATTCAAAGCTCGTTATTAGAATCGTTACCAACGAGAGCGGTAAGTGCGGTGACATCCTTTACAAGTATTGTTCACAGAATCTAACCCTTGTTCTGCGCTCGACAAATCTTGCTCAACACTCGCTTGATAAAGCTCAGAAAAGCCTTGGTTCATCTGCAACATCAGTTGGTTAAATTTCTCAGGCTTACTCCAAATCTCCTTTTTTGCCTTACCTCCAGTATCACCTTCAGCAAAACTCGCATTCAATACGGTTCCATGTTCCACCAACATGTCACTTAACTCACCCACTTTCAGCCAATCCACATCACTGTTATTCAATTCTGAATCGACTTGTTTGCTGACCTCTTCAATAGAGCTAAAAGCTTGCTGACGATTATTTACAACATCCGCTGCAGCGATAGAGATCATAGGTAGAGCAATCGTAGGCAGTGCGATGATTAAAGCGATGGTGAATTTTTTCATAGTGTCATTCCTAGTGATTAATTGATTGAGTGCTTAATTGACTGAGTGATTTGTTCGTTAATCACTGATTGGTTTCTTAGTAAATTACGGCTTGATAGTTCAGCCGTAATCGATGAGATGCATTTAATTTACACAACAATAGTTGCTCACGCAACTATTGTTGTGTAAGTTATTCCCACCAAGCAAATTCGCAAACAGGAAAACCATTATGAAAATCTGGGATCTACCAACTCGACTTTATCACTGGCTTCAAGCCGCACTCTTTATTGGTCTTGCTGCGTCAGGGTTTAACGGACAAGGCCCTCATGTTTACTTAGGCCTCGCACTGTTCAGTCTGATTTTATGGCGCTTGGTTTGGGGAATCGTCGGCAGCGATACCAGTCGCTTTTCTCAATTTATTAGCTCTCCAAAATCAGCTTGGATTTACTTACGGGGAAAAGCACAACCAAAACCGGGACATAACCCGTTAGGTGCTTGGATGGTGATAGGAATGATCACAACTCTGTTTATCCAATGTATGACAGGGCTTGTTATTGCCGGATTCTTTGATGCGATTCCAGGCTCGGAACTCGTGATTACTGATGCAGTATTTGATGTGTTATGTGGTGTGCATGGTATTGCAGCACGCATGTTAGTGGTCTTTGTGGTACTGCACTTGGTGGCCATTATCATTTACAAACTGCGTTCAAAACCGCTGGTTCTTGCCATGATCACAGGCAAACAAAGCCATTCAGCGTCAACGGATTATTTCAGAAATGGCAGTCAATTGGCTTTTTCATCAAATAGGAAAGCGTTGTTGGTGCTAATTGCATCGGTATTAGTTACGATGACAATAGTTGTGATATCACAGTAAAATTAGGTTGCGAAAGATGCCAGAAGAGTTTGATAGACAAAAAAGCTTTGGTTGGATGATCAATGTGATCGCCAATAAAGCGACCAAAGATTTCGACACGGAATTGAAGGAACATGGCTTAAGCATTGCACTATGGCCAACCATGATGTGTCTTTGGGAAGAAGAAGGTGTGACTCAGCGTGATATTGCTGCGAAATCCAAAGTCGAGAATTCAACAACGACACGTACATTAGACAAGTTAGAAAAGCTTGAACTGGTCGAACGCAGAGCCGATCCAAACAGTCGCCGTTCTTTCCGAATTTACTTAACGGATAAAGGTAAAGCACTTGAAGAACAACTCGTTCCTATCCCAGTTCGTTTAAACAAAGCGTTGATGAATGAGTTAGATGCTGAAGAACAGCAACAAATGCTCAAGCTACTTCAGAAGGTAGTCGCGGCAATCTGATATTACCGCGTTCACTGCTTACCAAGCTCACTGCTTAGCAAAGCTTATTACACTCTGAACGTGTATTGAAAAATAACCAACACTCGGCCTTGCGCCGAGTGTTTTATTTTCGTCTCGACCATTTGATATAGCAAAACAGTGAAGCAATGATCACCGCTCCACCGAGCAGCTTCTGCATCTCTACACTTTCGCCAAGCACACTCACACTTAACAGCAGCGTCCACACAGGCTCAAGAATCATGATCAATGCCGCCACTTCCATATTCACGGAGTGCTGACCGACCGTTTGCAGCAAGTAACGAATAGATGTTGCGATCACCGCAGAGACAATAAACCAGAAGACTAAGGTTTTGGTGATTTCGAACTCCGGCTGAGCTGTCATAGAAGCAAAGGCTAAACCACTCACACCCACTACAAACAGCTGCACACAAATTGATGCGATAGGCTTGATATTGGTAATCACACGCTTGTTCATCACAAAGTGAACAGACAACAACATCGATGCTAACAAGAAGTAAACCTGACTCTGCTCAACATACCAGCCGTTGCCCAAAGTCAGCAGTAGCATGCCGATAATCGCGATAGGGAAAGACATCCAAAACGCACGATTAGGCTTAACTCGAAAAAAAATCCAAGACACAAACGGTGCAATGATCATGGCTAAGCTCATGATGAATGCCCCTTCCGACAAGCTTTCAGTCACCGAAACTGCAAATACCCATACCTGCAATGAGGCAGACAGCAGCAAACCCACTCCGCAAAGAGAAAGAACCTGCTTAAGCGAAAGCTTACGAATATGGTGAATACAAAATGGCAGAAGAATCAAACTCGCGACGAGGAATCGCACACCAATGAACACTGGCCCCGGCATTTCTAATACCACCAGCTTAGATGCAATCCATCCAATCCCAGCTAACAGGGTAGCAAATAGGAGGTAAAGCTCTCCGCGCATCGCTTTCATCATTTTACTTGGTCCAATAACAAAAAAAGCAACCCGACTCTGCAAGGTTGCTTTTTATAAACATTCAACAGGATCAAGATACTATCTCAATACTCTGCTTCAGGCAGCTGTTTTTAGCCTGCGTATTCTGGGTAATCAATTAAACCCTTTTCCGCACCACCAAACAATGTGTTTGGATCGTGCGCCGCAAGTGGGTAACCATTTTGAATACGAGCTGGTAAATCTGGGTTAGCAACGAATGGACGACCAAAACCAACCATGTCAGTTACGCCTTCAGCAACCGCTTTTTCGCCACGCTCGCTATCGTATTTACCCGCATAAATCAGGACACCTTGATAAGCATTACGTACTGCTGATTTAAAGGTTTTTGGTGTTTCAGGTGCATCGTCCCAATCGACTTCTGCAATGTGTAGGTAAACAATTTTGTATAGGTTAAGTAATGCTGCCGCCGCTGTGTAAGTCTCGACTGGCGTAGCATCAACGGTACCATTCAACGATGTGAACGGAGCAAGACGCACACCAACACGGTCAGCACCAATCGCTTCAACCATAGCCTCAACCACTTCACCTAGGAAACGTAAACGGTTTTCGATTGAACCACCGTATTCGTCAGTGCGATTGTTTGCTTCAGAATCGATGAATTGGTTGATTAAGTAACCATTCGCGGCGTGAAGTTCGATACCATCAAAGCCTGCTTCAATCGCGTTCAAAGCCGCTTGGCGATACTGTTCAACCACTGCTTTGATGTCTTCTTTCGTCATCTCACGAGGTTCAACCACATCCACAAAACCCGGCTCATCAGTGCCGTTATCGATGAATACTTTTACGTTTTCTGCTTTAAGTGCAGAAGACGAAATTGGTTGTTCACCACCAATGTTGTCTGGGTGTGTTACACGGCCTACATGCCAAAGTTGAGCGAAGATAACGCCCTCTTTTTCATGTACGGCATCAGTCACTTTTTTCCAACCCGCAATCTGCTCATCAGAATAGATACCCGGAGTCCAAGCGTAACCTTGGCCCATAGGTGAAATTTGTGTGCCTTCCGCAATAATCAAACCTGCAGAAGCGCGTTGAGCGTAGTAAGCCGCCATCATGTCGTTTGCTGAATTACCAGGTTGCGTTGCGCGAGAACGCGTCATCGGAGGCATAACAATACGGTTTTTAAGCTCGATATTACCAAGTTGAATTGGTTGAAATAGTGCGTTTGTCATTGTTATATCCTCGATTAACCTAGTTGAATCAGTTCGATTTGGTAGCCGTCTGGGTCAGTAATAAAAGCAATGTGCGTTGAGCCACCTTTTACTGGCCCCGCTTCACGAGTCACATTGCCACCTAGCGATTTGATCTTGTCGCATGCTGCGTAAATATCGTCTACACCCAATGCCAGATGACCAAACGCGCTGCCCATCTCGTACTCATTCGTATCCCAGTTGTACGTTAGCTCGATAGTCGTGCCGCCTTGTTCGTAGCCAACAAAAACCAATGTGTAGCGGTAGTCTTTGTTTTCATGGCGTTCAAGTTCCTTCATTCCCAATACCTTGGTGTAGAACTCGATAGACTTGTCTAAATCAGTAACTCGGATCATTGTGTGTAGGAATTTCATATTTCACCCTTATTAGCACCACAAGCATGGCGCCGTTATTATTTTGAGTGGAGGTTATCCACTAATCTCTGAGTGAAATAATACGATTCAGCGAGGAATTAAGGAAATTATCAAAAATTCTCAATGTGATAATTTTTTGTTATGAACTTTATGACTAACACGAAATCAATGACACAAAAAAGGGAAGCCAATGCTTCCCTCAGAGTTAGACCCTCAATTAGAACCGCAAACGCCTATCTTTAAGCGCCTTCGACATTGCATCTGATGTACTGATGACTTGTTCTCTGAACCATTTATGAGCGGGGTCGCTGTTCTGCTTCTTCAACCAAATCAGGTAGTGAGACATCGGCTGATACTCAAAAGGCGGCTTGAACAGCTGCAAACTTAACTTTTCTTGAAACTGCACGGCCATTGATAAAGGCACCACTGTAATGTAATCAGATTGGCTACACAGCAAGATATTACTGAACAGTGAACGCCCATGAAACACGATTTTACGCTGGGACAGATCCAAAGATGTGTAGTGATTCAAACTGCGAACTTTGCGTCGTGTTCTGTCTAATACGGCATGCTTTTCACTTAGGAACTGAGCTTCGCTGATTTCACCTTGGATTCGCGGGTGATCAGCTCGACACACGATCACAAACTCGCCCTCATAAAGTGTTTCACTGACGATACTTGGGTGTTCAGGTACCACAATATCGATCATCGCATCGAACTCTTGCGTCAAAAGATCTTCGTAAATGCGCTCATCACTGTCTGGTTGATCAAACACTTCTAACGACAAATTTTGATTGGGAAGCGCCGCGAAACTATTGAGTAATACCCACTGTAAGTGCTCAGGCGCAGAAATCACAAACTTACGCTCAGAGGCTTGCTCATCAAAATTAGCCATCGACTGAAACACACCATTGAGTTCATTGATCGGCGCTTTAATTTGTTCATACAAGCTTTGCGCATAAGACGTAGGCGCAACACCTCTTCCTTTACGAACAAAAAGCTCTTGGCCAATCTCTTTCTTTAGGCGGGCTAACGCGGTACTGATGGTCGATTGGTTGGTACTGAGTTGATCCGCAGCCTTACTTAAACTGCCCTGCTCCATCACCGCAGAAAACACAGCAAGTAGGTTGAAGTTGGGGATGTCATTACTCATATATCATTACTCGTTAGGCGACCATGAGTACTATGCTATCGTAAAAGCGATAGAATGAAATAAGAATCCCTCGTTTAAAGTCCCAAATTGAGACACTAACATCCCGCGTAATTAGTTTCTTAATAGGTTTCCCCATGAAAAAACACTACCTTGCCATCACTATTGCGATGATGACGAGTAACGCGATGCTTTCAAACCCAGCACTGGCTGCGGCTCACCTTCTTCCTGAACTTGGTTCTCTCAACGCAAGTACCGCAGGCGCAGGATCGGCAGCGTTAGCTGAAAGTGCGTTAACCACATGGACTAACCCTGCCGCTATGTCTCAGCTAGAAAACCCTGAACTCACCGTCAATCTGGCAGGCCTCTACACAGACATCAACTATTCAGACACAGACCCAACAGAGCGTTTTGACAGTAACATTGATGCTGGTGGTTGGGCTCCGGTAGGAAGCTTCTACTTTGTCACCCCTATCAACGACAAATTTCACGCTGGCTTTGCTTTGGCTTCTCAAGGTGGTTCAGGGATCGATTATGGTGATAACTTTTCTGGGCAGCGTTTATTAAAGAATGTTGAATTCATGACTGTTCAACTAATGCCTTCGATATCTTACAAAGTGAATGAGCAGCTTTCGTTGGGTGCCTCAGTCAATGCGGAATACCTCACTGCTAACGGCGAGTTGAATCCTTTTATCGGCACTGGCGACATTGGTTCTGAACACTTATTCGAAGCAGACGCGGATGATTTCACGGTTGGCTACTCTCTTAGTGCCTTTTACCAACCGAACGAACAACACCGTTTTGGTTTTATCTACCGCTCTGAACTTGCTCATTACGGTGAAGGGGATCTTCAACATTCGGCTAGCGACACCAAGCGTGATGTTGGGCTCGACTTTATCATGCCTCAACACATCCAAATTAGCGGCGTGCACGCCGTTAATAACCAATGGGACATGCTGTGGAGTGTGACTTGGTATGACCTATCAACTTGGACTGACCTCACACTAGACATCAATGATAACTCAGTAAAAGTTGTCGACCGTAACTTTGACGATGTGTGGAACCTAGCCATAGGTACTCATTACCAAATCACCCCAACCTTGCGACTAGAAACAGGCATCAGCTACGAGACTTCTCCTCAAGATGACGCAACTCATCAATATATGGATCTTCCTGTAGGCGAAACCAAACGTATTGGCGCCGGTGCCACCTATGCGCTCAATAAGAACTGGGAACTGCGCGCTTACTACGATTACATCGATCTCGACGAGCCTGAGCTTAATTACTCAAAGGGGCAAGTTATCAATGTTCAAGGCGCTTATGATAACAGCGCACACTTCTTCGGTATGCAAGCGAACTACCGCTTCCTGTAAAGCGGCAGTCTCGACCTTTCGTCAATTATCTATGAGTCACGCACAGTGCCTGATTCATGGCCTCACTCGTGCACAACATCAAGGCCTAGCTATCCGCTAGGTCTTTCTCTATCTGTTCTTCAACTGCAATGTTTTATCCCCAATCAACATCCCATTTGATTGGGTTAGATTACACATTCAATAGAACATAAACAATACGATATTGTCTCGTTTATCATGACACTGTGTTCAGCGACATTGAGATATACATTTGAAGAATTAAAGCTACAATATTTCGAATCCAGCGCTCTACCGTAAACAGAAACGTATTTTTCCAGTGTTCAAAAACCTATTATCAGTTATATGCCATCCATCATTCGTTTCTATTACTCCTTTTATTGTAAGAAGCGTGTAAAAAGATTAATTCCGCCAAATTGCTTACTGATGCTTTTATTAGTCATTTCATTGATCCAAACCAAGTTAATGAACAATGTTTTCTATCTGTATATGAGCCTTTTCAAATAAATCGACCTACCGATTTAGAGTTATAACTACTAATCGTAATTACGATATTATCAAATCGTAATTCTGGGTAGATACTGCTCAAAACTCTTCCTATTATCCTGCTAACAAATCAATTCTTAGCCCAAACAGAATGCTGACAAATGTTTTACAACACTATGTCAATTGCCATGGAAGATCCCCTCGACAGACGAGGTATTACACGTAAAGAAGACAATAGCTAAAAGAACGAGCCTAATATTTCGTTCAACAGTGCATCGTCATTCAACCTGCGTTTCAGGCTAACAATAAGAATTGATTTGTAGAGGAGCATATTCGCTTCTTGATACCGAGAATCGGTTGTCTGGACTGAGCAATATCACTTTAAATATCATCTATTACTTTTGTTTATTATGAGCACCAATCTCTCCACATAATAGACATCTACTTTTTAAGATGTCATTAAAGATGACTTCTAGGCTGCAAATTCTCTCTTCTTATTGATGTAGGTTGAGATATGAACTTTATAAAAATCGTTTTCCAGAAGATCTGGGCCGTTGCTATGGTCTTGATTAAATTCTGCCTGTTTATGGCGGTGATGTTTGCTGGTGCATGGGCTCTTGCACCGTTAGGCACTATCCATTCTAAAGACATCGACATGTCTCAATTCAACAACCATCCCAATGAAATGATGATGAACTTCTTCCAGATGGAATACTTCTCTGGTTACTTGTTCTCAGTGACCATTGCTGTGGTATTAGCCGGTGTTTACGGCATGTGGCAATTGCATGAACTGGGAGTGCATAAAGCAAAAGAGCACAAAAGCGCTCACGTACAGATCGTGTTTGCACTGTCACTTTGCGGGCTCTTCATCAGCAAAACATTCTGGGTTATCGCGTTGGTTATCGCATTGGCGAACTGGAAGCATATTGGTCAATCACTGAGTGATGTGATTCGCCGTGGTGTACAGCCTAAACAAGACGCGACCAATACAGAGACAGCCGCAGTACACGTATCACCTGAACAATCGGTAACAGAGCCGTCTCAAACACAACACTCTCCAGTAGAACCGTCTTCAGAAGCTCAGCCTTCAAAAGAACAGGCTTCAGAAGTAAAGGCTCCAACAAAACCATCCCCTACAGAAAAAGAGGTCGCATAATGAAAGAGATGATGATTCCATACATCCTAATTGTATGGTCACTGTTTGCGACAGGCGCACTTAAGAAGAACTTCAAAAACTATACCTGGGCTGCCATTGGCGGTGTAACGATTCTTGCGGTATTAGCGGTTATCTCTCGCTTGTGGGCACCCGTTGATTTAACGAACTCAACCACAGTGAAAGCACCACACGCGGTGATGTCACCTATCTTCGGCCAACAGATCGACCAAGTGCTTGTTGATCACAACCAAATGGTTAAAGAAGGCGACATAATCTACACGCTCGTCGACATCGATTCTGCCGCAGACAAAGCAAAGATCGAATCTTCAATTGTTCAGAAAGAAGAAGAAATCAAGCAAATGACTCGCGACTTAGAGCGTGCTGAAACGTCACCTGAAATCTTCAATATGCGTGACGTAGAAAAATACGACTCCGATCTTCGAGTGCTGCACGCTGAACTTGTGTCGTTAAAAGCCGACCTACAAAAAGTAAATTGGGCGCAAGAGAAGAAAACCATTAGGGCTGAATTTGATGGTCAGGTATCGATAGTGAATATTGCTGAAGGTTCTGTCATGGGTAACATGCACCTCTACAACACCAGCAAAAAGTTCCTTGAGATGCGCATTTCAGACCAAACTTATGGCTATGTTCAAGTAGGAGACTTCGCTGAGTTCTTCGTTGATGCCTACCCTGGGCACGTGTTCCGAGCAAAAGTACACAGCTTTAATGCCGGTACCGGTGAGTCGAGTATTTCTCCACTTCAGGGGCCACAAAGCGTCGGTCAACACGTGGTAAGAAACGGTAATGCTTTAGGTCGTACTATCGTACTTGAGATCATCGAACCAGAAGGTTACAACATCCCTATTGGTTCAACTGGCGCGGCTTGGATCTCGGCTGAGAAGCCGCATCCGTTCTGGGGCTTCATCGATGTAATCGGCGCAGCAACGGTTCGCCTACAATCTTACAAGTCTTACTTAGGTGCTTGGTAAGTACTGAGGTTCTCGGTAAGTATTAAGATTCTCGGTAAACACTTATATAACAGCTATTAGTTCCAAATTAAATGCCCTGAATTTCAGGGCATTTTTGTATCTGTCACAAGCCCCCACTTACTAATTGATTTAGATCAAGATAAATCGCCAATACAATCATTAGATATATAAATCATCGAAAAAACGATATATCGATATCCTATTAGCGCGTAGATAGCGACCTCTCCCACCTCTATCATTTGGCTCAAGAAATCCAATTCCTGTATCCAAATATAAGGTCACTACCATGACTAATACATTCAAAAAAATGGCGCTCCCTGTTGCTATCGCGAGCGCTCTATTTGCTTCTGGTTTTGCATCTGCAACTCCAACTGTAGAAGCGACATCGAAAGTAGGCCAAGAACTTCAAACAGCAAATGCTGCGCAATACCAAAACATTGACCTTGATGCTCGCTACAAGAGTGAGGTTCTTTTCGAACACAAGTCAAACCTATTCTGGGGCAAAGGCGAGCGCATCCAAGTTGTATCGAAAACGGGCGACTCTCTGGCTTACACAGAAGAATCTGATCACGTTCATCCAATTCTCACCAAGCACGGTCGTAAAATGGACCAAGCAATCATCAAAGTGGATGACAATATTTATCTTGGTTACGGCTTCGGTCTAGACACTCCTGTCATGATCGAAGGTACGGACGGCATCATCATTGTTGATCCAGGCGAGTCGGTAGAAATGGCTCAATCGGTTAAAGAACAGTTCCGTCAAATCACAGACAAGCCGGTTAAAGCCATCATCTATTCTCACAACCACATCGACCACATCTCTGGTGTGCGTGCATGGGTGACTGATGAAGAAGTAGCATCAGGCGAAGTAAAAATCATCGCTGAAGAAGGCCTAACCGCAGCAGTGGCTAACTGGTCTTCAAACCTAGGTACTCTATTTGGTCACCGTACTTCTTACACAGGTGCTAAGCACGTAGAAGAAGGTGAGCACGGCACAGTAAACGACGGCCTTGGTCCACGTTTCATGCAAGGTGCTATCTCGTTCATTGAACCAAACCTGCTGGTACCAAGCCAAAGCCACATTGAAATTGAAATTGCTGGCGTTAAGATGCACATTGAGAACGTGCCATCTGAAACTAAAGATGAGTTAGTGGTTTACTTCCCAGAGCAGAAAATCCTGCACGCGGCTGAAGTACTTCAAGGTGAGAACTTCCCTAACCTTCACACCATCCGTGGTACTAAATTCCGTGACCCATCAATGTGGTTCAAGGGCATCGACGTAATGCGTAAGTTCGACACTGAGATCATGATTAACTCTCACGGTCGTCCTGTTGAAGGTAAAGAAGCGGTATCTGACGTATTAACGGCTTATCGTGATGCGATTCAATACACGCATGACCAAACAATCCGTTACATGAACAAAGGTATGACGCCAGACGAGCTAGTTGAAGTGGTTAAACTTCCTGAGCACCTTGCAGAGCACCCTTGGTTAGGTGAGCACTACGGTACCGTTGCACACGCCGTTCGTCAGATTTACGTAGGTTACAACGGTTTCTTCGAAGCGGATCCATGGCAGCTAGAGCCAATGGCTTACGATCAACGCGCTAAAGCATTCGTAGAGATCATGGGCGGTCGTGACAACATCATCGACACAGCAAAAGCGGCGATGAAAGCAGAGAACTACACCTTTGCAGCAGAGATTCTTTCTTACCCAATCACGGTAAACAAAGATGACATGGAAGCACGCTTACTGAAAGCACAAACTTACAAAGCATGGTCTGCAGATCAAGTGAACATCAACTGGCGCAACTGGGCATTGAATGCTGCAGCTGAACTAGAAGGTACTCGTGATTTCTCTAACATGATCAGCTTCGCTTCTGTAGACGTACTAACTGCGCTACCAAGTAAGCAAATCTTCGATATGATGACGTCGACGCTAATCGCAGAAAACTCGTTAGACGTAAACATGATGCTAACGTACAACTTCTCTGATACTAACGAAGCATTCACTATCGAAATTCGTAACGGCATTGCTCAGTTACATGAAGAGGCAGTGAAAGGCGCAGACGTTCAAATCAACACCACTCGTGCAGTATTGAACCAAATCTTGATTGCGGGTCCAAACGCTCAACAAGTGATTGGTACCAACCTACAGTCTGGTGCATTCAAGTTCTCGAATGGCGACATCAAAGGCTTCGGTCAATTCATGAGCTACTTCGATAAGCCAATGACTCCAGAAGAGATCATGCTCATCGTTCGCTAATAGCGGGTTCGAACGGTCGCTCTTCGGCGATAGCTCTTCGATGATAGCGTGTTAGTAAACAATCACTAACACACTATCAACCAATACGCTGACCGCTTCACATGGACGACAAACAAATACAGGGACCCTTTGTGGTCCCTTTTTTTATCGTCAGGTTCGGCTTCTGCCGTCAGATTCTTAACCCTGTTATAGGTCTCGATAACCATTATGTTAAAACGATTTGCTCTGATTCTTTCACTCACCTCTTCACTCACGTTTGCCTGTGGTCTTCACCAAGATACCGGATTTAGTTTGGTGACAGAGCCCGGTTCACTCGAGGTATTTGGCAACGTCATTACAGCCAGACAAGACGATGAATTCAACAACCTCAATAAGCCGGATCACTTTCGACTCTTTGCCATCAAGGCCGCGCTTGCGAAACCCCACCCAAACAAAATTGAGTTCAACTTATTCGAAGCAATTAAAGGTCATTACAGCCAAGTGAAGTTTGAGAAGGGTGTCGATGTCTCAGGCAGAGATACTTTGCCTACCGAGGAAGATCTATTACTGATTACGGAACTCGATGTGTTCGATGCGCTAGCAACTGGCACCATATCTTGGGATCACGCGACACTAAACGGCTTAGTGATCATCAACGGCCCACAAGATAAACGAGAGCAGCTTGAAGATTGGCTGAGTGATATTTTTGAAGGGTAATAGCTTAAAGCGGGACAGATAAAAAGTCGTCAAACCCTCGGACTTCAGAACATTGAGGGTTCAACGACAAACTTAAATCAAAAAAGCGTAGGCAACGGAATCAACTCCAGTCCCAACACACCACTGATGCTCATCACCACCAGCAGGGACACCTTAAACACCGTCTTTGACCACTGGATGTAGTTGAGGCAATCAACCTTACGAAACGTCACTTTAGTCCACATACAACAGACTGCCGCCGACACCGCGAGGTATTCATAGCCCGCTTCTCCGAGTAGGAACAGCGCCAACGAGACTGCGCCAAACGCTACCACATACGCTTTCATGTGCTGATGCGCTTTGTCGACGCCCTCTTTCACCGGTAACACAGGAATGCCTGCATCTCGATAATCTTGAAGGCGGAACATCGCGATCGCGTACGAGTGTGGCATTTGCCATAAGCAGAACATCACAAACAACAATACCGCTTCAAGGCTGATGTAATTAGTCACCGCCAAGTAACCCACCAATGGCGGAACTGCGCCAGAGATACTGCCGACTAAAGTGCCGTAAACCGATGTACGCTTGTACCACATGGTGTAGAAAAAGACGTAAAACACATAGCCAAGCAACACCATGACCGCAGAGATCGGATTAGCGAACTGGAACAGAAGCGCTGTGCCTGCTAGCAGTAAAACCAAGGCATAGACGAACGCTACATCTGTATTGATGTTTCCTTGAACCAATTCTCGATTTTGTGTGCGCTTCATCTTTTGGTCGATGTCTCGATCAAAGATGTTGTTCACAACACAACCTGATGCAATCACAAGTCCCACACCCGCTAATGTTGTCAGTAACAACATCGCACTGGCTGGTTCTGTTTTTGCGGCGAGGAAGAACCCCGCCGCAACAGAAATCAGGTTGCCGAAAATGATGCCCGGTTTGGTGATAGACAGATATCTTTTCAGCATACCCTAGCCTACAACTTCATGTTGACGTTCATGTTGTAGATGATCCATACCGAGCCAGCGATAAGAATCAATACAACAATGGCGGTAAACATCAGTGACACCAAGTTCCAACGCCCATCGGAAGATTTCGCTTCCATATGTAGAAAGTACTTAAAGTGCACAAAGATTTGCACCAACGCGCAGCCGAACAAGATCACGTACGTTTCTGTGCTTGGTAACACATGCGCCCACACGATGTAGAACGGAATAATGGTGAGAATCAGTGACGCAATAAAGCCTTTCACATAATCCGTTGCACCACTGTCTAGATGCTGTTCCATTACATCACCCCCATTAAGTACACGATGGTAAATACACAAATCCAAACGATATCAAGGAAGTGCCAAAACAAGCTCAAGCACTGGAAGCGCATCGACATGTTGTCGTTCAAACCTTTGGTTGAAAGCTGGTGATAAGCCACCGCCATCCAAATCAGACCAAACGTTACGTGCAAACCGTGTGTGCCAACCAAGGTAAAGAACGCAGAAAGGAATGCACTTTCTTGAGGGCCATAACCTTCTGCAATCAAATGATGGAACTCATACACTTCCATACAGATAAAGGCTAAGCCCAATACGAAAGTCACTTTGATCCAGCGCTTCAGTCCAGTCACGTCTTTGCGCTTCATCGCAATCATGCCAAAACCGAATGTGATACTACTGAACAGCAGCATCATGGTTTCGACAAACACGAACGGCAGTTCAAAGATGTCTTTACCTGTCGGCCCTGCAATTGATCCACTCTCAAGCACGGCATAAGTCGCGAAAAGCGTGGCAAACAGGACACAGTCACTCATCAAGTAAACCCAGAAGCCAAACAACTTGTTGCCCGCAGCTTCGTGGTGATGATCATGCGAATGTGCAAGATCATAAGTGTGTGACGGAGTATTAGCTTGCATACGTCGTCTCCAAGTCATCTTTATTGTCGTTGTTATCACTATCAGCATCACCGTCAGCGCTGTTACCACGACCAGAGTTGTCGCCTTTCACTGACTGTTTCTTTGCTTCTTCAAGCTGCGCACGTCGAGCCGCTTCAATCGCTTTGATCTCTTCAACTTCCACGTAGTAGTCCACATCGTCGTTGTAGCTGTGTTGAATACACGTCACCACGATGCCCACTAAGCTTGCAGCCGCTAGCCACCAGATGTACCAGATCATTGCGAAGCCAAATGCCAACGCCCATGCAGACACATAAATGCCTGTCGGTGTGTTCTTCGGCATGTGAATACGTTCGTATTCTTCTTCCTGAGTTGGATCAAACTCGCCACTTTGCTTTTGATACCAGAACGAATCGATCTCATCGCCCTTAGGCAGTTTTGCAAAGTTATAGAACGGCGGTGGTGAAGACGTTGCCCATTCAAAGGTACGTCCGCCCCACGGGTCACCGGTTAGATCTCGGTTTTGGTCGCGGTCACGAACACTCACGTAAATCTGCACGAACTGACACACCACACCCATCGCAATCACGCCCGTACCTGCAGCCGCAACCGCCAGTAGTGGGAAGAACTCCGGGTTGATGTCTTGGCTCAAACGACGTGTCATGCCCATAAAGCCCAGAGCGTAAAGCGGCAAGAACGCCATCAAGAAACCGATGATCCAGCAGTAGAATGCGCGTTTTCCCCAAAGCTCGTTCAGAGTGAATCCGGTCGCTTTCGGGAACCAGTAACCAATTGCAGCAAAACAGCCGAAGACCACGCCACCGATGATTACGTTGTGGAAGTGAGCAATCAGGAATACCGAGTTATGCAGAATGAAATCCGCACCCGGAACCGCCATCAATACGCCCGTCATACCACCAACGGTGAAGGTGATTAGGAAACCGACCGTCCACATCATTGGTGTGGTAAAGCGGATACGACCTTTGTACATTGTGAATAGCCAGTTGAAGATCTTAACCCCGGTTGGGATAGAGATAATCATGGTCGCGATGCCGAAGAAGGCATTCACATTGGCGCCAGACCCCATGGTGAAGAAGTGATGCAGCCAAACCACAAACGCTAAAATAGTGATAGCCACCGTCGCCCATACCAGCGAGGTATAACCAAACAGTTTTTTACGAGAGAAGGTTGCAGTTACTTCAGAGAACACACCGAAGATAGGCAAAATTAGGATGTACACCTCAGGGTGTCCCCATGCCCAAATCAAGTTCACATACATCATCACGTTGCCACCAAGGTCATTGGTGAAGAAGTGCGTGCCGATGTATCTATCCAAAGTCAGTAACGCGATGGTGACCGTTAGGATTGGGAAAGAGATGATGATCAGGATGTTGGCACACAGAGATGCCCAAGTGAACACTGGCATCTTCATCATTGGCATAGATGGAGTACGCATGCGCAAAATAGTCGCGAAGAAGTTCACACCCGTTAACGTGGTACCCACACCGGATATTTGCAGTGCCCATATCCAATAATCGACCCCGACTCCCGGGCTCGCCTCAATGCCAGACAACGGCGGATACGCCAACCAACCCGTACGGCCAAACTCACCCAAGCCAAGCGACATGTTGGTTAGGATAATACCCACCACAAATAGCCAGAAGCTCAAGTTATTCAGATAAGGGAATGCAACATCACGAGCGCCAATTTGCAGCGGCACGATGATGTTCATCAAGCCGATAACCAGAGGCATCGCTACGAAGAAAATCATGATCACGCCGTGAGCCGTGAAGATTTGGTCGTAATGATGTGGCGGTAAATAGCCAGTCTCACCAGCTGCAGAAAGCAATTGCTGACTGCGCATCATCACCGCATCGGCGAAGCCACGAACTAACATCACCATCGCGACCGCAATGTACATGAAGCCTAGTTTTTTGTGGTCTACAGACGTAAACCATTCATTCCATAGGTATTGCCACTTACCGGCTTTTGTTACCGCATACACCACTAAACTACCCACTAAAGCGATCATGGTTAAGGTGATCAAAATAATGGGTTCGTGGTAGGGAATTGAGTCTAGAGTTAATCTTCCAAACATGACGATTATCCTTGGGTTTCCGGCAAACAGTTCATTGAACCAGGGTGCTGGGTCACGACATCAGTGAATAAAAATGGTGGGATACTAGAAAACAGAGTCACAGGTTCAGCCACACTTGGCGCGGCCAATGAACGGAACTGCTCCCAATCTTCAATACGATCAGGACTTGCTTTCACTTTCTCCACCCAGTTTAAAAACGCCACTTGATCAGGCATGGCTGATGCGGTGAATTTCATTTGAGAGAACCCTTTACCACTGTAGTTCGATGCAAAACCTTTGAAGTCACCTTCGTGGTTCGCGATCAAATTCAGCTTGGTCACCATTCCTGGCATCGCGTAGATCTGCGAACCAAGACGCGGGATAAAGAACGCGTTCATGATGTTGTCTGAAGTCAGCTTAAACGTCACCGGAACATCTTTCGGGAACGCAACATAGTTAACCGTCGCAATGTTTTGCTCCGGATAGATGAACAGCCATTTCCAGTCCAGAGAGACCACTTCGATCACCATAGGCTTAACGTCACTCACCAGAGGCTTTGATGGCTCTAATTCGTGTGTTGTTCGCCAAGTGATGGTGGCCAGAATCGCAATAATGATGATTGGAATCGTCCATACCACTATTTCAATCTTGGTTGAGTGTGCCCAGTCAGGTGCATACTCTTCCGTGGTATTGCTCTCGCGGTATCGGTAAGCAAAGTAGATGGTCATCAGAATCACTGGGATGACGACAATCAACATCAGCAACAGAGCCGTGATAATCAGCTCTTTTTCCTGAACGCCAACGCTACCTTTTGGGTCGAGCAATGCGGAGTTACATCCTTCGAGCATCAGAACGGTTCCCAGCAAACTAATCTTCGACAAATTTGTCCTCGATAAAATGCGTTTATATCTTGAAGCTTCCATTAACTTTCTCGATGGTTATCCAGCCTCAGAACGAACGTCTGAGTACTGGTTGTCATGATCATTAGAATATTTATGTGTTGAGCATGTGAAACGCCGCATCTCAAAAAGCAATGCAAGTAAGGTTCGTTACTGCTGAGTTAAAACCACACAGAAAACATGACTTAATTGTTACACTTTGAAATACATTGTTACATTTGGCGCATTATGAAGAGTTGAAATTGAAAGCTCACCAAACAAACTTGGAAACTAACCTTCCATTTATGAAGACGAAAACTAAGAAGCAGTAAGCGATTAAGACACACACCAATAGCGTGCTACACAGGTGGAGCCAGTACTGACAAGGGGTTTAGAAAAAGTAGATAAACACTCACTCACCACTAAAGCTCGGGGCAAGTTCAAGGTACATTAGAAAGAGCGAATAAATAGAAGTGTGACGCCCGTCAAAATTGTGAATTCACATACCATTTACAAGGTATTCACTGGTTAGATTATTCAAAACCCACACCCATTCACCAACAAGATAATCAAGCATTCATCGATGCACTAATGTGACGAATTGAAAGAATATAATGACTAACAGAAAGAATATTGTGGCTAACAGAAAGGATAATTTGACTAATTGAGGGCGTAATAACGGTGAAAAGCACAACAAAAAGGTAGGAATTGGGATGAATTTATCGAGAATAACAACACCATAATCGAGCCAGATACGGCTCGATTATGGGCAATTGAAGAGTAGCTAAATTGAAGAGCAGTTAAATTGAAGATGCGTTAAATTGAAAAACAGTTATGCCGCTTGAGTAGCGATGGTTTTTCGCTGATTTTTAGTCATTAAATGATAAACCACCGGCACAAAGTAAAACGAAATAAGCGTGGTTAACACGGTACCGCCCACAATAGCGACCGCAAAAGGAGGCCAGAAACCGCCACCAGCGATGATCAATGGCATAAAGCCCCCCACGGTTGTAATCGTGGTTGAACTGATATGTCGAGTACACGACATAACGGCATCAACGACTGCATCAACATTCCCAGAGGAAGCCTCCTTGTCTAGCTTTAATTCCGTCAGAATGACAATGGCCGCGTTGATCGCCAAACCTGCAATGCCGAGCATCGCGATGATCACCGTAAAACCAAATGGGTAACCGAAAATCCACACCGACAACAACCCTAACCCACCAGCCAATCCTGCTACCATGAAGATGATGCTACTCATTCGGAACGAGTTGAACGACATCACCACCACCAACACCATCAATACCACCACGACTGCGACATTCGAGATCAGGCTGTTGACTGAATTGTCTCGTTCAGCGGATTCACCACCAAAACCAATCGTATAACCCGATGGCATCTGATAACTTTCTAGGCGTTTTTGGAATTCATTGAGCACGGTTTGAGGCAAGACTCCCGCTTCAATGTAGCCCTCAATGGTATTCACACGTTGCCCATTTCTACGGGTAATCGCTCCACGACTTGTGGTCAGTTCAAGTTCGGCCAGTGTCGATACGTTAATACCTGTCGAATAAACATCAGAACTGATTGGCAAACGAATATTGCTTAAGTGCGCTAGATTTTCACGCGCATCATCCGCGACACGAACACGGATTGGTACCGACTCACTGCCTTCAATCACAGAACCACTTTCACGACCTGTCAACGTAGTTTGCAGCATACCTGCGAACTGGTTCAATGAAATACCATTCAGCTTTGCGGTGTCTTCATCGACCTTCAACCACACCTTCGGAGTACCTGGTTGCAGCGTTTCCCTTGTGTGCGTCACATGAGGAACACCCGCCAAAATCAATCGCACATCCTCACCAATCGCTTTCAACGTATCGAGGTTTTCACCATACACTCGCAGTTCAACGGGCGCGGTAAATGGAGGCCCTTGGTTAAGCTTACGTACCAAGATTTGTGCTTCCGGCACCTCTTCATCCAACACCTTTTGCAACTGTGGAATTAGCGCATTGGCTTGGTCAAAGTTCTCTGTTTTCACCATGGCTTGCGAGAAGTACGGCGCGTTATTTTGCCTTGCTTGCAGGTTGTAATAGAAGGATGGGAAGTTTGCGCCCACTAGCCAATCGATACGCTCTACTTCAGGGTAACGATGAATGATATCGTCAATTTTCTCAGAGGTGTTTTTAGTGGCGTAAATGCTCGCTTGCGGCGGCATGTAAACCTGAATCTCAAACATGTCTCGGTCTGATGGCGGGAAGAATTGCTCAGTCAGCTGAGACATACTCCAGTAACCGGTAAACGGAACCAACAACACCAAAGCAATCGTGATAATTGGATGCGTGACACCAAAGCGGACAGAAGACGAGAACCAGCGCGTCAAAGCCGGGATTCTTAAGCCGGTCATGTACCAATGGTGCTGTCCTTTCTTGTCGACATCACTGAGTTGCTTGGGCAGTAGCTTGGTCGCCAACCCTGCGATTAAGGTGTGCGAGATAATGTAAGAGCCGATCAATGAGAAAGAAACGGTAATCGCAATTCCCCCCACGAACTCACCTGATGCACCCGGCATCAAGATAATCGGGGCAAACGCCAACACGGTAGTTAAGGTTGAGCCTAATAACGGCACCCATAAATGCTTCAACGCATTCATGGTCGCTTCAGCTCGTTGTTGCCCTTTCAAACGATACGCTTGAATGGTATCAACCATCACCACCGCGTTATCAACCATGATCCCGAGCGCCACAATTAGGCCCGTCACCGACATTTGGTTAATCGGCACACCAGTCATTTTCATGATCGACAAGGTCAATAATGAGGTTAACGGCAGAGAAATGGCGACTAAGATCGCGGCACGCACGCCTAAAGTGACAAACAACACAATCAAAATCAGACCGAAACCGATCATCAAGCTTTTGCCTAAATCGTCTAAGCGAGTTTCGGTATAACCTTGCTGATTAAAGAGCACGGTCACCTTAACGTTACTTGGTAACTCTTGCTCAAATTTACCAATCAGAGCATTAGCTCGCGACGTCCAGTTATCGACTCGCAGATCAGGGTGCATTCTTGCCGCGACAATCACACCCGGTTCACCATCAATAATAGCAATCTGGTCTTGTGGGGTTTTCTCACCACGTTTCACCGAAGCAATGTCTTCCATACGGATGATGTGACCTTTGCTATCAGTGGCTATTGGCACTTGCTTAATGCGTTCAATAGAATCGAGTTCAGATTTAATTTCTAAGCCAAAGCGAGAATAAGCACTGACCAATTCACCGGCGGAGTTCTTGGCGTCGGCCCCTTCTAGCGACTCAGCAATATTAGCACTTGAGCGCCCCAACGCGGCTGCATCTGCGGTACGTAAACTGATTTGAATCTCTTCTTGTGGCATCCCGTATTCATCAACGAATTCAGTACCCGACAAGGTTCGTAACCGCTTGGCGAGCTCTTTAGCATAACGCCCTAGGGTTAATCGGTCAGGCTCGCCTGCACCAGACCAAGTTAGAGATGCGATGGTCGTGAAAGCATAGGTATGGTCGCTATCGAGATCGGGAGATTGAGCACCCGCAGGCAAAATGGATTCGATGTCAGATAACTTGTCGCGAGCTTGGGACCAGACGGGTTCTGGCTCGGTAATGGTGTCGTTAAGTTCTAGCGTAACAATTGATACGCTCGGCCTAGAGGTTGAGCTCACGAGTTTAACTTCACTCAGTTCACGGAGTTTATTCTCGATAACCTCAGTAACCAAGGTTTCAACACGCTCGGCACTGGCGCCGGGGAAACTGGTTGTGATATTCGCATAACGGTTGATGATTACTGGGTCTTCTGCACGTGGCAAGGTCATGAACGCCGAAATGCCGCTCACCATCAGCAGTGCTGTCATCAAGATAAGCAGTCGCGTGTTGGAAATAGTCTCTATGATTTTCATGCTATTTCCTATTCAGCAGTAACGCTTGCTGGCTTCACGGTTTGTCCGGGAACTAAACGATGTAAACCACTGGCAATCACTTGTTCACCGTCTTCAATCGCCCCACTCACGTACGCTTGTTGATTGTTGGCAAACAACACCTGAACACTTCGGCGCTCAACTTTGTTGTCTTCACCAATCACAAAGATGTTCCACACACCGCGCAATCCATCAATCAAACCCGTTAATGGCACCCAGTAGCCTTGGTCATCAATCTGCTCATCAAATTTCAGATAGGCAAGTTGCCCTTCTAACACCGACGATTGTTCTGGAAACAAGTAACGCAAACCGACACTACGAGACTGTGTGTCAACCATTGCGCCCGGATTCAACAGACTCACAGCAAATTCATCTCGCCCGACGCGAATACTTGGTGCGGAAAGTGAAGTAACCTTTTTCATTTGATGGGCAGGAATACCGATAAAGGCTTCTTTCCCTTCAGAGGCAAGCAGTGTAAGAGTTGGATTCCCTACATTCACCACATCTCCAAGCGAGACATAGCGGGTTGCGATGGTCCCTGAATATGGCGCACGAACTGTCGATTTCACCAACTTCAATTGATTGCCTTTTACCGAGGCATCAATACGCAGCAAGTTCGCCTGCAATACGCGTTGCTCACTGGTTAACGAATCAATCTCAGCTTCGGCACTGAAGCCTTTCGCTTTCAATGAACGTTGACGTTTAAGGTTCGCTGCCACCAAACTCAATTGAGCTTTGACTTCTTCAGCCTGCGCTTTCAGTTGGCTAGACTCGGTTTCCAAAAGTTGGGTATCCAGTCTGATCAACGGCTGACCCGTTGTGACTGTGTCACCGACATCCACCAGAATCTCGTTTATTTTGCCCGCCAGTTCGAAACCTAAATTAGCCTGTTGACCCGCCTTAACCACACCGACATATTCGCGTTGTACTGCATAAGAGGAAGACAGCGCCAAGGCCATCGTTTCCACCGTTAAAATGGTTTGGACGCTCGATGCCGTTTCAGCGGTTGAATCAACCGACTCTTGGGCTTGTTCCTTTTCGCCACATCCAACAAGAAAAGCCGACAACGCCACTGCCACTGCGCTTCCCTTCATCAATTTATACATACGTACTGTTCCTATGCGGTACTCAATTATGTTCTTTTTTTAGACTAACCAAATCAAACTAGACTGTCTAGTTTGATTATGTTAAAAATAAGTTTCATCGTTAATGATTGATAAAACCATCACAAAAAGCATAATGCTTAGCGTAAAACGAGACACATAGAACTGAGCACCAACAGGCACCAAGCAAAGAGACAAACTAGGTAACGAGACAACACTAAGTAACGAGAAGCAAGCACGTGACTAAAATCATCAAGAGTGAACAGAAGAGATCGCAGATCTTAACCGCAGCCAGCCAACTTTTCTCTGAACATGGCTTCAAGATCAATATGGATCAGATAGCCAAAGCAGCGAACGTTTCTAAGCAAACGGTCTACTCTCACTTTAAAAACAAAGACGAACTTTTCGAAACCTGCATGCAAACCAAGTGTGCGGAGCGAGAACTCAGTCCTGCAGCCTTTGATATGGATGCTGCGGTGGGTGATGAGTTGGTGAAGTTTGGTGTGAAGTTTCAGGATTTATTACTTGATGAACAATCTAGACAAACCTTTCAAAATGCCATTAGCCAAGCGAATACGCATCCAGAGATCGCCTCTATCTATTTAGAAACTGGCCCTCAGAAAACCACAAAATTACTCGCCGATTACCTGCAGTCAAAAATAGACTCTGGTGATCTCACATTGTCGACTTCAAGCTCGCCAGTCATTGCAGCCAGACAACTGCTGCTTATGTTCCATGGTAAGTCAGCGTATTGGGGATTCTTCGGACACGATAGCGGAGAATCTGAAGAAGAAAGACTTCACTACACTCGCGAATGTGTCGCGCTATTCTTAAACGGCAATCAGCCTCGTTAATCGTTCAAGGTTCATGTCGCCGTTAGCTCGCATTAGAAGCTGACTCAAGAAGTAACTCATAGAAACGTTTAGCAGCTGGGCCTGTCTTGGCTCCTTTTGGTAAAGTCAGGTGCAGCGGAACGTGATACCCACTGCCATTTTCGACATTCAACACCATTAGCTTGTCACTTCCTCGACTTTCCACAATGTGCTTTGGTAGTCGACAATACCCAACCCCCTGCTCTACCGCGCCAAACGCATGGTCGAAATTATCCACCGTAATACGCTGACTCGACTTCAACCAGCCCACATCCTGTTTGTTCCCTTGGCTTTTAGTGCCTTGATTAGATCGTGTACCTAAATCCCTCACCACAATTTGTGGCAAAGACGACAGTTGATTCAACGACACTGAAACGGCACTTGCTAACGGGTGTGAGCTAGCAACGACAGGCTCCATCATCGTAAAACCAAAGGCTTCGGCTGAGTAATTAGTAATAGGCAAGTTGATGATAGCCACATCAGCCAGTTCTTGAGTCACCATTTCCGTTGTTTTAGACAATGACGTTTCCATCACTTGAATCGATGTGGTGCTGTTCTCCGTCAAAAATGTAGCCATCGGTTGATAAAGGCGTTCAAGGCAGCACAAGTGATCAACCGCAACCACAATTTCAGACTCAACACCTTTCGCTAGCTGTTCACTGATCAACTCTAGCTCGCGAGCTTGTTCCAACATACTGCTCGCACGGCGCAACAGTGATTTCCCATCCTCCGACAATACCGCCCTGCGACCTTCAACCTGCACTAAAGTCACACCCAATTGATCCTCCAATTTTCTCAAAGCATAAATCAGCGTGGTATGGCTCTTATTCAATTGTAGTGCCGCAGCCTGAATGCTGCCTGCACGGTCAATTTCGTAAAGCGTTTGCCATTGGTCGAGGGTGGTTTTCAATCTCATCGGTCTAAAATCCTGACAGTTAATAACTATATTATGAACTTTTCTGTCTGTTTTTTACAGGTAATATCTATTTCAACAGGCAATCAAGCCTCCTATGTTTTGCGAAATGACCATGAGTCTCAGCGCAATACCAAGTAACTGTTTGGAGAAATAACCATGAAATTATTACAAGTCGATTTTGAATTTAGCGGCCCATTTGGTGAAGAAATGTCAAACGCACTCGTTGACCTAGCAAAGTCTATTAACAACGAACCGGGCATGATCTGGAAAATCTGGACAGAGAACGAAGCAGAAAAACTGGGCGGCGGCGTCTACTTATTTGAAGATCAGCTGAGTGCTGAAACCTATCTGGCGATGCACGCTGCTCGCTTAAAAGAGATGGGCGTAGCGGAAGTGCGTGGGGTGATTTTTGACGTCAATCAGCCATTAACTACCATTAATAAAGGCCCAATCAACGGTTAATCAAACTTGTTCATTCTCTGAATGACAACAAAGATACTGAATCGCTAAGTCGCTAAGTAATAAGTAGAGAGATACGTAATGAACAACAAAACTTTTCTTAGCCTACACGGCATTATTTACGCAGGGTTTGCCATCGCACTGTTTTTTATGCCAACGGTAATGTGGCCCATGTATGGCGTGGAAATTAATGACAAGTACGCTTACTTTCTCTCTCAACACACCAGTATCTTTTTGGGTGGTATCGCAGCGATAAGCTGGTTGCTTAGAGACATTGAACCTGGCGTCTCAGCTAAAAAGCTCATCCAAGGTTTGGTGGTTACGAATATGCTTGGCGCGATCATCACACTGTATGCAGCGTTTACAGGAATCTTTGTTGGCTTTGGCTGGAGCGACCCAGCATTCTTCATTTCACTATCGGTACTCAGTGTTTTGCAGGTTCGTCGACAACGTTAGTTACTTAACGAGCTAGCAAACACAAAGAACAAAGCCAAACCAAAAAAGGCACCGTTGAATTGCTCATCGGTGCCTTTCTTCAATCAAATGTAGCTGTTCTCAAGAGCTAAGCATTAGAACTGTTATCAAGAACTAGGCTTATTGTCATGCTCCACAAAAATCAACTCGTCAGTATTGAAACCGCGCTCTTTTGACATCGCTTTGAATTTCTCCATGACCTCTGGTGCAACCTCAGGTGTTCTTGAAAGCAGCCATAAGTAATCGGTGTCTGGGCCAGAAACAAACGCATATTGGTATCCCTCTTTGTCCAATTCAAACACCACATAAGCGCCGTAGAAAGGGCCAAAGAAAGACACTTTCAAATAGCCTTGTTCAGAACCTTCAACAAAATACGCTTTGCCTTCCGCTTCGTTCCATTCACCTTCTTCCGCCGAATAACCTCGGTTTATTACCTTCACGCCGCCATCATCACGAAGGCTGTACTCAGCACTGATGTTATCTAAGCCACGCTCAAACGAGTGATCCAAACGAGCCACTTCGTACCATTTCCCTAAGTATCTATCCAACTCGAACTGTTGAACGGGCTTTACTGCTTCAGGCATGCCGACACACCCACCCAATAAGATCACGCTAAGCAGCAATAATATTTTTTTCATCCTAACCTCGACTTGTTTTTATTAGTAATGCGAGTAAGTCTCTTGAAAACATAAACTTACATCCTTGGTAATACGTTAAATCCATTTTTATAGTTCACTTAACTGTAATTTATTCAGAATCTTATGTGAATCGTTTAGTCTGCGAATGAATCAATGGCGTTTCATTGCTATTCGATATTGAGTCGGTGTCACCTGTTTATAGGATTTAAACTGACGATTGAAGTTAGCTTGGTTGTCGTATCCCACTTTCTCCAAGATCAAACTGACAGGCAATGACGTATTAATCAGCAAGTCACACGCGACATTCAACCTGATTTTTTTAAGCCGTTGACTGAAGCTCTCTTTATAATGCTTTTGAAATAAACGCCTAACACTGCTCTCACTGATGTATAGGTGACTGGCTAAATCGTTAACCGAGATATCTTGAATGAAGTGATTCATTAAGAAGGCTTCGACCTTATTTAGCTTATCGCTGATCTCATCACCTTCACAGGCCTTAAAGATCGGGTTAATCAACTGCACCACCTCTTCGTCATCAAGTAACACCGAAAACAATGAGAATAAGGTGAGTAACTGTTGGTGTGGCGGTTTCTCCATCACCCTATCTAACAATTCCGTTGCCTTCTCCGCCGAACTGGGAGAGAACTGCAATCCTTTCTTTGAATCTTCCAGCAAAGCACGCAACGGTTCGAGCTCTCGACAGCTGTCTATCAACGGCTCTATCCAGTCTTTACGAAACCAAACCACGTGCGTTTCACATACTCGTTGGTCATCAGCGCTCTCTTCAGAATAAATAGCATGAGGCAAATCTGGCCCTACCAAAATCATGTGATTATGAAACACATCGCTTTGATGGTGCCCAATAAAACTATGGCCAGCAAAGTGACGATGTATCGCTATCTCATACTCTTCGTGTCGGTGCCAACCATAGCTTTTACTGTTCTCGACAATTTTCTTATAGCGCCAAGACATGCCAACTCGTTGTGGCACTTTTTCCAAGTAACCTTTCATTACGATACTCAATGACTTTTTAATATTGAAAGTATACGTAACAAACCACCCAAATCAGCACATTGACTGAAAAGTATTGAACATTGCGCTGACGGTACTCTTCTCTTCGTCTCCGATAAATATACTGCAAGTGAACTTAATCAGGAGAGCAACTATGGACACTTTATTATTAAAAATTCGCGATATGATTCTTGCCACACGTCAACAGTGGATCGGCGAGATCACCTACAGGCACAATATTAAGGGTGACCACACCTGGAAATTCTATGGCTATAACTCTTATGACGAATATAAGAAAGATCTGCGTGAAAGCCTAAAACAAGAGTCGTGATTGAAGATTTGTTCAAGACACAATTTATTGATTAATCGCGGCTTTTATTTGTCATTCATGTAGAGTTTCACACTTGCCACTCGCTTCTATACTTACTAAACAGTGGAACATGGAAGACATAATAATGGACAACAAGCTCACGCTGCCACGCACTGCATGGATAGCATTACTCGCAAGCTTAACGGCCGCAGCGCCGGTTCTTGCACAAGCCAACACCGTTGTCCAAGCGCAAACAGCAGTTCAAACACAAACAGCAGTTCAAGCGCAAACAGCCGTTAAAAGCCAAAGTGCAGACCAGATATTTACCAATGCAGATATATACGGGCATCGTGAGTCGAACTCGATCGTTACCCACAAAGGCAAGATCATCTTCATCGGTAACCAATCGCAGGCACAAACTTTTCAAGGGCAACGTACCGATGTTATCGACTTAGAAAATGCCTTTGTCCTTCCGGGGTTCATTGACAACCATAACCATGTGTTTGAAGCCGCCTCAGAGCTGGGTGGAAATTGTGAACTCGACTCTGAAGCAACATTAGAAGAGCAAATCCCCTACTTAGAAGCGTGTAAGATCAATGCTGATACCGATGGCAGAGGTTGGCTTATGGGCTATGGTTTTTCTTTGGAAGCCACGCTCGACAGCGACTCTGACTACACGCCACTAGAGATCGTCGACAGTATCTTCCCGGATCGCCCAGTGGTGATCATGGAGCAGACTTCACACTCGATGTGGGTCAACTCTAAAGCCCTGAAGATTGCCCGAATCAGCCAGCAATCGCCAGATCCACAAGGTGGCGCTTATTTAAAAGACCAAGACAGCGGTAAGCTCAATGGCATCTTATTAGACAATGCTGGCGATCAAGTGATGGAGATGGCTTGGAACAGCCAAAGCGAACTGTTTGAGCAAAGCTACCAAGGGTTAATGTTCGGGCTTGAGGAAGCGGCAGCCCACGGCATCACCACCATTGGCGACGGCCGCATGTATTGGAAACGAGGTTGGTATGACGTTTGGCTAGAGGCCGAGCAAAATCAAGACTTAACGGCGCGTGTCTCGCTACGCCCTTGGGTGTATCCATCGATGGCGATACCTTCTCAATTAGAAGTCTTTGAAAAGATGTATTCCGACGATAAAAGTCGTCTGCTACTTGTCGATCAGGTGAAAATGTACAGTGATGGCATCTTTATCAATGGCACCGCCAAAACGCTCGCACCCTACTTAGATACTTATCTACCCCTGTCTCCTAATGGCTTGAACTATATTCCGCCGGAACAAATGAAAGAGTGGCTAACTGCGCTCGAAAAAATAGGTTTTAGCGCCCACATTCATGCCATTGGTGATGGTGCCGTTCGTGAATCGCTTAATGCGATAGAAAGCATTCGCAAACAAGGTTCAACCAAGCCCTACACCCTAACCCATGTCGAATTAATCAATGATGAAGATGTGCCACGTTTTCGCCAATTAGACGTGACCGCAGATTTCCAAGTCGGCTCTGATTACGTTACAAGGCATCAACACCAATGGGCTGAAGCTTTTCTTGGTGCTCGCCGTGCCAAAGCCATGATGAACTTAGACGCAATACTCAAGACCGACGCCAATATCACATTAAGCAGTGATTGGAACGTACACGACATCAACCCTTTAGTCGGTATCGCAAACAGCTTAATCATGGGGAAAACGGGCCTAACCGATATCTACACGGCTATCGACGCTTACACGATTAATGCCGCTTCTAGCTTGGGCATCGACGACATCACTGGATCTATTGAGGTAGGAAAATCGGCGGACTTCGCTATTCTCGACCGAGACATCACCACAGTGTCAGCAAGACAAATCGCTAAGACTCAAGTATTGATGACGGTGTTACGCGGGGATGTGGTTTATAACTCAACCATGCACGATTAGAACATGTCGGATTTAAAAACAGACAAGTAATGTACGTAACCCACTCATTTTTAAACGATCATCATTGGGGTTGCTCTACAGCATCAGCGCTTGTCTTTCTTTTCACAGAGTAGGTTATTGCCAGAATCAACATGGCAAATACTATACACAAGTAAATAGGATACACAGGGCTAAGTGTCGACGTAAACGCAAGTAAAGATGCTACGCCGTAACCCGTGGTATGAGACATCGATAAATAGCCCGCAGCCGCGCCCGGTGCGTCGCTTTGCTTCTCGGTTGCGAATAAAGTGTAAGCAGGAACAAGCAACGCTGCGCCACCAGCTGCAAACATCATCGCAACGCCAAACACCCAAATATTGGGTATCAGGAACATCAAGAATCCCGTCACTAAGCCAAACGATCCCCAAGTGTACATAGTAAAAGGCGTCAGTTTTCTCTTCTTGATGACCAAGATTTGAGTGGCAAATGTACATGCTGCACTGATGGTCAGCAGAATGCCGATCGCGTCACTTAATTGATCCGTAGGCCAATGGGTGACCGAATAAATAAGTGGAGTAAAACTGTATTGCAGTAACGCTACTGCCGCGCATAACAACAACCCGCTAGATAAAAAAGGCAGTAATGCTTTATTCGGTAACCAAGAAGATTGTCCCCTACCTTCAATTTGTCCACTTTCCATCTTCGGTGCTGGCAATAACATCGCGCCAACTAAAGCCACACAAGGCAACAGAATCATCACCATCAGCGGTGCAAAAGGCGACAGTTTTAACACCAGAATGGAGATAAGAGGCCCAATCAATCTTCCCGCACTCAATCCGATACTGACCGAAGTTATGGCCTGAAGACGGTTATTTTTACCACACAGAAGCAACGCCCAATGCTGACTCGCGGGCACCATTCCAGAAACCGTACAACCATAGATGATCCTAGCTACCAGCAAACCGATGAAACAAACTAATAATGTCTGGCCGCTGCTACTGCTACTGCTACTGCTACTGCTACTGCTACTGAACATGGCGAAAAAAAACAGTAGAGCAAAACTAATCGCCATTCCAACCAATGCCTGAATAACCACTTTTTTAGGGCCATGCTTATCACTGTACCTTCCCCAAAATGGAGCGGATGGCAGAAACAGTAAGCTCCCTACCGCGATAAGAATCGACCATGTTGGCAAACTAAAAGCAGATTGTTCCACTAAAAAAGGCAGTGAAACGAGTAAACCATTTTGTCCAATCCCCATAAGAGCCGAAGCAAGGCCAATAGCCATTAGTTGAAATTTTTTGTTTTGTATAACAGACATAATATCGAAGGCGCTAGATAAGGTTGGTCAGCTCGTAGTGGGCACGAGCATACTACAATGATAAGTCGATTGATTTAGCGAATAATTATCATTTTTATTTCACTGTGTTACATTAGCGGCTAGCAGCCCATAACTCAACTTCATATTGCATTATGTACACACTTACCAATGCCTCGTTCGAAATCGACGGTAAGAAGATCCTTTCGCCAACGACTTTGACCTTTGAACCAAAGAAGGTCACCACCTTGCTGGGTCATAATGGATGTGGCAAATCGACACTCATTAAACTGTTAAGTCGACAAAACACGCCAACTGAAGGTGACGTTCTCTTCAATGAGCAACCCCTCGCCTCATACAGTAACCTTGAATTTGCACACCAAGTCGCCTACCTGCCGCAGCACCCACCAATTACTGATGGCGTGACCGTTCGTGAACTGGTTTGCTTTGGCCGTTACCCATGGAAAGGCGCGTTTGGACGTTACAGCAAAGACGACTACGCCATTGTAGACGAAGCGATTGAAAAGGTTGGGCTTAACGCCTTTTCTGACCGATTTGTCGCAACGCTTTCTGGCGGAGAAAGACAAAGAGCTTGGGTCGCAATGCTACTTGCTCAGCAAAGCCAATGTATTTTGCTTGATGAACCAACTTCAGCACTCGATGTGGCACACCAACATGAATTACTTGCTTTAATCAGAGAGCTTAATCAGTCACTCGGCTTAACCGTGATCATGGTGCTTCATGATGTCAACATGGCCGCCAAATTCAGTGACCATTTGATTGCGCTTCATTCTGGAAAAGTGATTGCCTCCGGTTCGCCTAAAGATTTGATGACACCAGAAACACTGATGCAAATCTACGGAATGGAACTTGCGCTCTTTAAGCACCCTGAGACAGGGCAACCTATCAGCTACATCCCTTAAATAAAAAGGTACCTGTTGTGAAAAAGTTCATCACCATGCTGTTCACGGTATTAGCTTTCAATGCCATTGTTATAGAGAACGCTCACGCACTAGAAATCAAACATGAAATGGGCAGTGCCTCTTTCGATGCAACACCTAAAAAAGTGGTGGCTTTAGATTGGGCACTCACCGAAACCGTATTGAGCCTAGGCGTTGAGTTGCAAGGTGTCGCAGACGCACAAGGTTATCAACAGTGGGTAGTGAAACCCGAACTGAACTCAAACGTGACCGATGTTGGGTCTCGACGCGAACCAAACCTAGAACTGCTGACGGAGCTAAAACCCGATGTCATTTTAATCAGTGAACATATGGCGGCGGCATACCATCAACTGAATAAAATCGCACCGGTATTGGTTTACAGTATCTACAGTAAAAAAAAGCAGCCGCTTGAATCAGCAACAAACATCACTTTATCTTTGGGCAAGCTGTTCGACAAAGAACAACGCGCCCAACAAGTGATTGATGAGACAAGCAACAGATTAAGCGATAACGGTGAAAAAGTCCGTGCCGCTGGCAACTCAGACAAACCGCTGATCTTTGCGCGCTTTATCAACGACAAAACGTTACGCATTCATAGCCAAGGTTCATTAGCACAAGCCACCATCAGCAGCATGGGTCTGAAAAACGATTGGCAAGAGCAGACCAACCTCTGGGGTTTTAGCACCACAGGTACTGAAAGGCTCGCGGAACACCAACAGGCGAATGTGATGATCTTTGGCCCACTGACGGAAGAAGAGCGTAAGCAACTGACTCAATCTCCTCTTTGGCAAGCAATGGCGTTTACGCGCACAGACTCCGTTTACGAACTTCCTACTATCTGGACCTTCGGTGGGCTAATCGCCGCTCAAAGGTTCAGTGACAACATTACAGAACTGCTTACCCAAAAATAATGGCTACCATCAAGCTCGAAAAAACCGTCACAGGACGATTGAATATCAAGGCAGCTGTGCTACCTATCGCTGCTATTTTATTGATCAGCTCGCTACTGCAAATTACCGCTCCTTACTCTCAAGGGGTTGGCTTGATTTGGGATACGCTGTTTCACTTTGATTCTTCAAACTATCAGCATCTGATTACTCACCTCACCTATTTACCTAGGCTTGCCGTCGCTCTCATTTGTGGCTTCGCACTGGCAGTGGCTGGGTGTGTGATGCAATTTGTACTGCGTAACCCCATCGCCTCACCTACCACATTGGGTGTTGCTGCGGGCGCAGAACTCGGCATGGTGTTGGGAATCCTTTTAATACCTGCCAACCTGGCGATCCCGGGGTTTATTCCCGCTTTCATTGGGGGCTGCCTTGCAACAGGCCTAGTCTTTACCTTAAGTTCTGCACGAGGCTTTTCGCCATTACACATGGTGTTAGCCGGTATGGTTGTCAGCCTGTTTTTAGGCTCACTCAACACCATGTTGCTCATGTTGCATGAACAACGACTTACCAGTATTTTTGTTTGGGGCGCCGGTGTACTGAATCAGAATGACTGGTCGAGCGTGCAGATCTTACTTCCGCTAGTCTCTATACCGACTTTGTTATTGCTGGTTTTACAACGCCCACTATCAGCGCTGCAATTCGGTGACAATGTTGCGACATCACTTGGTGTCAACATCAAACAAATCAAATTGCTTTGCTTATCATTGGCCATTTTTATAACCGCAGCCGTGGTCAGTGAAGTGGGCTTAATCGGATTCGTTGGCATTGTGGCTCCTGCTATCGCTAGGCTTCTCGGTGTAAGAGCACTGGCGAAACAGATTCTAGTCAGTGGGTTGGTGGGTAGCTTCATTCTATTAATTGTGGACTTAGTGATTCAGCCATTCTCCGGCTTTGGTGGCGAACTGCTCCCTACTGGCGCAATGACGGCGCTGCTTGGTGCTCCCTTCTTATTGTGGTTACTGCAGCGCACTAAGCTGCAGTCCGACCTCAAAAATCGCAGTGAAACCATTGAGCACTACAAATTCGTCAGTACGCGTAAAGTACTGACCGTGATGTCAGTGCTGTTGATGGTAATGTGTGTTCTTGCCCTTACAGTAGGTAAAAACCAGTTCGGTTGGAATGTTGAACTCAACCCATCGCTATTCGATCTGCGTATACCTCGTGTGTTGGTTGCGTTATTAGCCGGTATCGGGCTTGCGTTTGCAGGCACAATTATTCAACGTATCTCAAACAACCCGATGGCGAGCCCCGAAGTATTGGGGATCAGCTCAGGGGCTGCTCTGGCGTTAGTGCTCGGCACACTATTTGGCACAGCTGTCAGCCGAGAAGAGCAAATGCTGCTCGGCACGCTAGGCGCGACGTCGGTGACGGCATTGGTTTGGTTGATGGGTAGAAAACACAATTTCGCCCCAACGCAAACCTTGTTAACGGGCATCGCGCTAAGTGCGGGGCTCGACGCTCTACTGCGCATCACAATGAGCTCGGGCAATGAGAATGCAACCGCGCTCCTCACTTGGCTTTCAGGCTCGACTTATTTAGTCGCTAATCAAGATGTTATTTTGCTCGCCGTTGGTGTTGCCATCGTAAGTGCAGTGGCGCTGTCTTTGAATCGCTGGATTGAGCTGATTAACTTAGGTGACGTCACCACAAGCAGCCTAGGTATGAACACAACCGCTGTTCGATTGGCTTTGCTTTTGCTAGTCGCGGCACTAACAACTCTGTGCACCATCGTAATTGGGCCATTGAGTTTCATTGGATTATTGGCGCCACACATGGCGCGTTCGCTTCATCAATATCGCGCGATTCCTCAAATGCTCACTGCAGCATTATTAGGCGCTATTATCATGGTTGCTGCCGACTGGATTGGCCGAACATTATGGTTCCCATGGCAATTCCCTGCGGGGTTATTAGCCTCTCTGCTTGGTGGCGGTTACTTCCTCTATCTAATGAGAAAATAGGCGCAATTTATAAGTCACTTTACCCGCGGCTCCCCCGTTTGAAGTCAAGGCTTTAAGCGGGGCTCCCTTCTAGCCCCCTAATTAACACACTTGCCAATAGACTTATCAATAACCAACAAACTATTCAATTACCGACAAACCGTTCAATTACCAACAAACTTATCAGCATTGTCTTTTGGTTACAGAAACACAATTTATGGTATTTAAACCTTTTTGTGTTTACCATGAAACCAAGATAAAACACATACTCTGAGCGTCATGGACATAACAACAATTACAAAGCTCCAACAAGATTTGTTATTCAAGGTCATCGCGAGGCTAAAAGCCGACAATGCGAAAGCGGGCAGCAGCCTGAACGAATCGTCATTGGCACAACAATTCGAAGTATCGAGAAGCCCTATTCGAGCGGTGTTAAAGCACTTGTCAGCGCAAGGCATCACTAAAGTAGTCCCTTACAAGGGTTCGGTGTTGCAAACCGATGCAGCAGATATTGAAATTTCAGGCCAAGACAACGACCAACAACCTCGCCAAGAAAAATTATACCTGCGTGTACTCATGGATTTATTCTTTAGTGAATTAGGTCAGTCGTTTTCCGAGAAAGACCTGCAACAACGTTATGATGCCAACCGTGGTGAGATGCAAAGCGTACTGCGCCTACTAGAAAACGATGGTATTTTTCGCCGTAGCCCGGGATACAAATGGCAGCTTGATGGTGTTTTAAATACATTAGAAAGGCACACTGAAAGCTATCGATGTCGACTCATTTTTGAGCCAGCAGGCCTACTCGAACCAACATGGATACTTGATGGTTCCGATCTGGAAGGCTGCCAAGAGCGCCATGTGCAAGCCATTACGAACCCAGAATCTGTTAACGCCAGCCAACTCTTTAGCCTCAGTGCCGAGTTTCACGAGCAGCTTGCCGCATGTTCAGGAAATCGCTTCTTATTGAGCACCATGCAGCAACATAATCGCCTTCGTAAAGCGACCGATCTGGTTTCGATGCACATCCAATCATCAGTCATTAAATCGTGTCAGCGACGCCTAGAGATCATTGAACTAGTACTTGAAGGTAACAACCACGTAGCATCAACAAAGCTAGCTCAGCTACTGGAAAATGATATTCGCGTCATGAAACGCACCTACAACGACGTAATGAATGTCTCTATGGAACAGCGAGAAAGTTTAATCAACAGTATCATGGCAAAAAACAGTTAATCACTTGGGCAGTCAAATCATGGCTGCCCTCTATCGTGTCCCTCTATCGTCACAAACATCATTTTCTTCCTGACTCTCACGATAACACCTACGATTAGCACCCGTTAAATTATAGGCTTAGCGCCCACTTCAACACATACAGCACAAGGCTCTAACCCTACTTTTCTTCTACGGCTAACAACGTCGCCCAACCACTGATTCCAAATCTATAAAATAAAATTGCACTTTCATATTGTATTTTCGCAACAAAAACACAATAATAATGATTCTTATTTAGAATTGATAAGCTTAACGATAATGCTTCGTACTTTTGTTTTGAATTGATTGTCGTTTAAGTGACATGAACGTGAACGTATACAAGCTTGGAAGATATCGAGATGAGTATGTTTAAGGTCATAAGTAATGACCACCGTTCACCTCTTTTCTAATTTAAGAGGCTTCATTTATTACTGACCAGTAAAGATGAATGCTTAATTACTTATAAAAACAACAAAGTCACCGCACAGATATGAGTCTTTGTGCAGCCTTTTATTGATCAAGATTGAGAACAAAATGAAAACCGAAAAAGGAAGTTTCAAGCTTTCCACTGTTGCGCTAGCGATTGTCGCAGCCAACACAGTGTTTACAGCCCAAGCACAAGAATACACAACCGAAGACAAAATGGTGGTTGTCTCTAGTCGTACTCCTAAAGCGATCAGTGACATTCCGGGTACCGTTTGGTACATCGACTCCGATAAAATTGAACAGGAATATCGTGGTGGTAAATCACTAGGCGAGATTCTATCGGCAAGCATTCCCTCTCTAGATGTAAGCAGCGGTGCTCGTACTAACTATGGTCAGAATCTGCGTGGCCGTAAGATGCTCGTTATGATTGATGGCGTATCACTGCAATCATCTCGTCCAATAAGCCGTCACTTAGACTCCATCGACCCATTTAACATTGAACGAATCGAAGTACTGTCTGGTGCAACTTCAATTTATGGTGCAGGAGCTTCAGGCGGTGTGATCAACATCATCACCAAAAAAGCGCAAGGCGAAGAGTTAGAGTTTGAATCCTTTGTTGGAGGCTCAACTGGCTTTAATTCTGGTGAAGATTTCGATTACAAAGTCGGTCAATCTATCTCTGGCGGTAACGACAAAGTTCAAGCGCGCACCTCTGTGGTTTACACCGAAACACAAGGCTTTTTCGATGCTAATGGCGACATCGTTACCCCTGATATTTCTCAAGGCTCACTACAGTTCAATAAGACGGTCGACTTCCTAACGACGGTAGGCGTGAACCTCTCTGACACGAAGAAACTCAACTTCCTTGCACAATATTACGATAGCCAACAAGACTCACCTTACGGCCTGTACATTGTCGGCCGCGACTTTGTTGACGTACGTAAAGGCTTTGATTCTGACCGTGAACATGGCACCGAACGTATTATGCTTAGCGCCTCTTACGTCGATGATCAGTTCCTTGGCCATCAGTTGATTGCTGAAGCTTCGTACCGTAAAGAAGACCAAACTTACACACCTTATTTCCAATCTTCTGGTCAGCAAATTACCGATGTTATTGCATTAAAAACAGCACTGGCTAAGAGCTTCAATAAATTCAATGTTGTCTATGGTATCGATGCGTATCAAGACCAACTAGACAGCAACCAAGCGCTTTACGATCCGACGATTGCGAACAATTCAGGTAACTTGATCAACAAAACTTACGCGAAAGTCGGCCGTTACGCTGGGGTTAAAGTCAGCTCTATCGCGGGCTTTGTTCAATCTGATTATGCGATCACGAATGACTGGACGGTAGAAGGTGGATTCCGCTACCAATACATGTCTAACAAGATTGATGATTTTGTTGGCTACAGCCAACAGAAGAAAATTGCAGCTGGCAACGGCACTACAGCCGACGCAGTACCTGGCGGTGAAACCGATTACAGCGTTGGTCTATTTAATCTCGGTACGATCTACCACCTCACCAACGAATCTCAAGTATGGGCAAACTTCTCACAAGGTTTTGATCTTGCTGACCCAGCGAAATACTACGGACAAGGCGACTACACCCTAGTTGGCGATCACTGGAAACTTAACGACAGCATCAACGTTAATGACTCGAAAATGTCTGGCATCAAAACCAACAGCTTTGAGTTAGGTTACCGCCTTGATAATGGTGATTTTAACCTGCAAACCGCGGCGTACTATTCACAATCTGATAAATCAGTTAAATACGACAAGAACACACTACTTATCGAAGAAATCGACGATAAAAAGCGTGTCTATGGTTTAGAAGCGATGGCATCTTACTGGGTGCATGAGAACATTCAGATAGGCGCATCAGGTCACTACGTGATTTCAGAAGTGAAAGGCGATGATGGCTGGGAAGACTTTACGGCTGGTGAGGCAAGCACTTCAAAAGCCAACGCTTGGGCTGGCTGGTATGACACAGACCTATCTGTGAAAGTACAAAGCCAAACGATGTTTGATTACGAAGATGACAATCAAAACAAACTTAACGGCTATACCGCCTTTGACTTAGTTGGTACCTACCAGCTTCCAGTGGGGAGCTTAGGTTTCGGTATTCAAAACCTACTGAATAAAGACTACACCACCATTTGGGGTCAACGTGCTCAAATCGTCTACGCGTCACATTACGACTCAGCAGCGTATGACTACAAAGGTCGTGGCCGAACTTACAATGTAAACTACCAAGTTAAGTTCTAACCGAGTACTCATCAAAAATATAATTAAAAGGGTTGGTATTAATACCAACCCTTTTTCACAATTAGATGTGACTTAGCTTAATTAGCGTATGCGAATAAACGTCAATTCCAACATGCATTCTAAGTCAATTCTAATTTTTAAATTATTAACTATACAGTCATTTATTAAATTGCATAAAAATTAACAAGTCGCTCACTGTAACCTAAATTAGCCGGGGTATGATTAATTTCCACTGTAATATTACCAGAAAGCTCACCGTCGGCCTTATATACAGGGCAAGATGCTATATCTGACAAGTATGACTCTTCCGTAGGCGCACTAAAGTAATAGATTTTTTGTAGGTTACATTCACCTACCTTCATTCCCAAAGCTTCAACTTCCGAGCGCTGACGGTAATAATTTGGGCCAATGTCTAGAAGGTATTCAGGGCTATGGGTATAGATCTCGCTGGTATAACGCTCAGCAAATTCATTCTCAGCAATGAAGTTCTCATTCTCCATGCTGTAAAGAATGTTCAAGTGCCAATAGAGCAATTCAGATTCATCACTCGTTGATTGACCCGGTTTAGAATACACACATTGGATCTGACTGTGAGGAACATCTAAACCTTGATTAACTTGAATATCATTACGAAGCGTATTGATACCACAGCGATGCAGTGCAAAACCCTCTTGCTTCATCGACTCGTTAACTTGGTTAGTTGATTGGTATTGAACGTAGACACCTTCAGGTGATTCACCTGTGATAACGTTACTATTATCAGCATAAGCAAACGGACTTAGGCAGGCGGTTACAGACACTAACGCTATTGTTTTTTTCATTATTATTTTTCCTTTATGATTGGCGGCAGGAAAATAACCCAAAAATAAAATATGCAATACAGTGCTTATTGATATTTGTGATCTTGGTTAAAGCAATGATTGATTTTATTAATATTAGGGGTTGTCATCAGGTATATTTTATATATCGAAAAGACAACACCTTAAAAGCAGTATGGATAATAGACACAGGTTAAAATTTTAATAATTTCGCCTATTCCATCATTAATAATAAATCAATATTTAAACCAACTTAAAAGTTATTAATCATTCTGTTTAATTACCAACATAAAAAACGAGCCTATCTTATCTGACTTCTAGTTGTTAATTTAATCTAATGCGTTGGCTCGACAATGATCATTATGGTTTTTAGTGTTCTGAAATGAGGTTCGATAGAGCTTCATGCTGAGTATGTTGTGATTTGATTAACCGCTTAATACATAAAACAGAAAAGGGTTGGCAAACATGCCAACCCCTCTCATTGGAGAGTTCATTCCAAACTCCCCAATTTTCTACTCTACTTATGTTTAAGCTGTCTTTTCTTTCAAGTTTGATTCTTGCTTTTCATCCAGAGCAAAGTAGATCTTCGATACAATCACTTCAGCAACCAGAATCGTAAATACCACAGCGAAGAACGCTACTACACCGCCCCAAGGGCCAGTGAAGCTCACCTTGTCACCGAACATGAGGTTTATCGCTTCTAGCATGACGAATTTTGAGCCAACAAGAATAATGTATGTCGACAGTGCTCGATACACCTTAGGTGCCGTTCCAGATTTCTGTTTGAAGTAATCCGCTACCTTGTGCTCTAAACCAATAGAGAGCTTCAACAACAACTGCAGTAACAACGCCGCTATCAAAGAAATAGTGAAAGATTCAATGTTGACGAAGTCCCAGTACTCATCGAAAAAGTTAAGTACTACTAAGTCCACCAGCACGGCTAACGTGTAACCTACGAATAGACGTTGTGGAGTGTTGAACCCGTAAACTTTGTCTGATTTAGTCATTCTGTCTCTCTCTAATTTGATAAGTAGCCTTGATTTGAAATACATCTTAGCGTTCGAATCGAAGCAAAACTTACCATTTCATGACACTACTCAAAATCATTCACGACATTAATGAATCGTCATAGTGTCCTCGCGCCTCCACCTTTAATAATCCTGATCGCCCACGTACCACTGTAAAGTAAAATGGCACTATCGAGTGATCTGCTGCTACCAAGTAACCTGCCACTACCAACTAAAAAAGAATAGCGACGCTAAATGAATGACCCGTATTTAAGCAATAAGTGTGTTAATTGAAATCTTGCGTCCAATAAGACATCTTCGATGCATCTGACTTACTGGCTTTGTATCCAATTCCCATCTTTGTGTGTCGGCTATTCATCACGTTTTGGCAGTGACCTTCGTGACCAGCCCAACTATTGAGGCCGGCATTGTTAACTTGCCCATCACTTCGCGGGCTGGTGTAACCGAAAATAGGAATCACAACCGAATTGGATGAAAGGACAAACGCATTCTGACCAGAACTGTTCACAACAAAGTGACCTTGAGCATCTCTTCGGTACTGCTCATCTGAGTTCAACTGAGCATTACTCGCCGTGTTATTGTCCCAAGCGATAGGAGCTGCTGGTGGGTAGTTACCACTCGAAAACGATGAACCAAAGGCATCACAATAACGTTGTGTCGACCTCGCACAATTTGTCGAGATAACAGATTGGTACTTAATACTGTTCTGACTTAGATCTTCTGGAATGTTCACAATTCGGCACCATTTTTCATCGGCAACGCCTTGACCGGGCATCCCCCAAATCGCACCGTTCAATAATTGATTTGTATCTAGTGAAGCGAAATCGATGAGAGTGTCGCTATTAAGCTGATCTAGATCCAAATCGATCTTTCCAGATGAAGTGTTCAACTCAAAGATCGAGGCCCCAACCTCCTTAGCTGCTGCATTAATTTTGTCGCGCTGTAATAATTCCCAAGAATCACCAAACCGCTCTTTTGACTGCTCTCCATAAGCTTGAGCGATAAAATCGTAAGTAGGTAAATTAGACTCTATCCCACTTCCATCTTTGGAAACTACGCTGCCAACGGTTTTAAATTCCAACGAACTGTCGAACACCGCATCGTTAAACACATACGATCCCAAGTGCTCACTAGAACAAGAGTTACTTTGCATATCGTATCGATATTCAGAAATTGTACCGTCCACAAGTAACTGATGATTCTTCCTTTGCGCGCTTAATCCTGTGGTTTCGTAACAGTGCCAATCGTTAACAAAGTTGCTGCCATTATCGATAACGATTGTTGGTACAGCGATAATCACATCAACCTTCTGAGTATCTCCACTCTTGAACGCTGGCAGCTCATTTTTGACGGCAATAGATGAGAAATTTCTGATTGGATCCGTTTCTTCGATAAAACCTTCGATAGCAAAAATCATATTGTTGCTAAGAGCTTTAATGTCAGGCTGCTGAGAGGTAGATGATGAGCCGGTATTACTCGGATTACTTGGATTACTTGGATTACTTGGATTACTTGGATTACTTGGATTACTTGGAACATTAGCGTTGTTAGACGTTGTGTTGTCACCTCCTGATGAACTTTCTCCTCCACAACCCGTAATAATCAGTGCTAGAAGGGCGACTGCCAAGATATTTTGTTTTTTCATGAGTTAATCCTTAACCATATGTTTTTCTTGATGTAAGGATGTTGCCTCATAGAACGAACTTAAATTTCAGAACAATGTCAGAGCCCCTAAATACTGACACCGATTTAACATTTTATAAGATATTGTCAATTTAACGTTCGACCTATAAGTAGATGAACTCATTCAGTATTTTCCTTAGTCCTTCCGTTTAAGAGCCAGTTACAGTTCGGTAAATTGATTCTCAACACAAGGTGACGACGATTTGAAATACACCTTAACGTTCGAATAGGAAAAACTTAGAAATATAGAAAAGCACCAAAAGATAAGTCTCGTCATTGCTTGTCACCAAATGGCCATTCTTCAAATGCTGCGCCCCATATGATGACCCCATCAGCGACACACACTCATTTCCAAAAGGTGCAGACTATGAAAAAGCTAATCACTAACGCGAACGTATTTAACGGTGTTGATAACAACTTAATCGAGAACGTATCGATCCTGATCGAAGATAACTTGATCACTCAGATTGGAGAGATTGACCCAACGATTGCCGATGAAACGATTGATGCTCAAGGTGGTACGGTCATGCCAGGCCTGATTGATGCGCACGTTCATATCACGCTCTCTGCCTCTTTTAATGTCATTGATACGATGACTCGTGAAGAAGTGGCGATTCGCTCAGCAAAGATTTCTGAAGAGATGTTAATGCGCGGTTTTACTACCATTCGCGACGTGGCGGGTAATACGCTTGGCCTTAAAAACAGCATCGACAAAGGCTATGCCACTGGCCCACGTATTCTTCCGTCAATGGCGGCTATCTCGCAAACTTGTGGTCACTCAGATTACCGTCAAAACCAAGCACAAGAGCGTTTAGCAAACGGCCATGAAGATTCACCTATGATGAAACTTGGCGCCATGAAAGTGGCAGATGGTCGTTCAGAAGTATTAAAAGCTGTGCGTGAACAACTGTTTATGGGCGCTTCTCAAATCAAGATCATGGCGGGTGGTGGTGCATCTTCAACGTTCGACCCGCTAGACACGTTGCAATTCACATCAGAAGAAATGAAAGCCGCGGTTGATGCCACTTCTGATTATGGCACTTATGTTGCCGCGCACATCCACACCTCTGATGCGATGCGCCGAGCCGCTGAAGCGGGCGTGATGTCTTTCGAACACGCGACCATCATGGACGACGACATTGCAGAAATCATTAAAGAGAAAGGCATTTGGGTGATTCCTTCTTACTTTACCTCTTCATTGATTGCAGAGCGTAAGATCCCGCTGCCAAATGAAGAGACATACCGCAAGACAGAACGCGTAGGCAAAGCGATGTTCAAGTCGGCAGAGCTTATCAAGAAATACGATATCCAGAACATCGCTTTTGGCACTGACTGTGTAGGTGAAACCAACGTTCACGCGACACAATTGAATGAGCTTGGTGCGATTGAGCAAGTATTCGATACCATCACCGCACTTCGCATGGCGACATCAAACTGTGGACGCTTGTTCGAGATGTCGACCTATCAACACCCATACCAAGAAGGCAAGTTAGGTCAGATCGTTGAAGGCGCGTATGCCGACCTATTGATCATCGATGGCAACCCACTGAAAAGCGTCGCATGTGTCGCTGACACAGAGACACAAAAACTGATCATGAAAGACGGTAAGGTGTACAAAAATACGCTTTAACCTCGAAAAGCGCTCGTCCCTACGCCAAACAACAAAACAACAAAACAACAAAACAACAAATCTAAAGCAAATAACCGAGATGACTAACTTGGTTGTTTGCTTTTTTGATCGCCTAAAGCTTATCTCGCTTTCGACCAACAAACTCTGGCAACAACTCGATTCTATTTTAGAACAGCATAAACTGTGGTTGGAAAACCAAGGCGGCGAACGAGCACAATTAGGTAATACCGATCTAAGTAATCTAGCGCTTCAAGATGTTGACCTTCGTTGCGCCAACCTGATACGTACCGATTTTAGTGGCGCCAATTTATCAGGCTCCAACATGAATGAGGCTGACATCACCTACGCCAATTTCAGCCACGCGAACCTCAACAATACCAGTTTCCGCGATGCTGACCTACGTAACGCCAACATGAGTCACGCCCAAATGCTCAACGTCGATTTACTGCGCGCCGATTTATTCCGTACCGATTTCAGCAATGCCCAAGTCAATGACTCTGCTTTCAAACGAATCGACACAGGCAATACCATTATTGAGTTGCGAGATCCTACCCGACAGTGCCTCTCTGCCAAGTAGGCTCAAACAGTTACTATCTGCAATGCGCTGATATAAGAGCAGCGCATACCCAAGCAACATATCCCCAAACAAATCGAATAAGCATGGCCTATACATAACCCGACAAACCAGTTGGCGTGAATGGTATGAACATTGGCGGTATTTGCACTGCAAGCCAACACGCCAATCTTTATTCTAGTCCCATAAATCAGCACACGGAGTGACGCTAAGCCTAGCGAGCTAGGTTTCAAAACAAGGATAGTGACTTTCTAACTTGGGATAGAAACGATGACTATCAATGAATTAAAACGCAGAGATTTTTTCAAAGTTATGGGGAAAGGTGCAGTTTCAGCTGCGGCTATCTCTCTGCCTACCTTAGCGAATGCAACGCCAACTTCGCCAACAAATTTGCCTTCAGATCACCAAACCGTTGACTCGCCACTGGATGCGACCGAGATGGCGAACCTGATAAGAGACAAAAAAGCCTCGCCAAAAGAATTCGTACAAGAAGCCATCTATAAAATTCGCCAGACCAACGATCAAGTTAATGCAGTTGTTTCTGAGTGCTTTGACTTAGCGCTAGAGCGTGCAAACTCGTTTAACCCGAACTCACCCTTTGCTGGCGTGCCTTTCTTGGTGAAAGACTGCGTTGATGTTGTTGGGCTTGAATGCACCCTGGGTTCGAAGCTAAACCAAGGCAGAAAACCCAACGCGACCTCTTGGTTTATTCGAGCGACTCAAAATGCAGGGCTGAACACCATTGGTATGACGAACATCCCTGAGATGATGACACTAGGCTGCACACAGAACTCCCTTTACGGCGCTACACGCAACCCATGGGATCTAAGCCGAGGTGTTCACTCATCGACTGGCGGTGGCGCAGCGGCGATTGCAGCTGGCTATGTACCCTTAGTGCACTCTACTGATGGCGGCGGTTCTTCTCGTATGCCTTCTTCGGCGACTGGGATCTTTGGTTTTAAGCCAAGTCGAGAATCTTTGATCTCAGGGCTAACTGATGGCTCAACAAACGAAGGTTTTACTCATCAATCGTTTATGTCGAGAACCGTTCGTGACGCAGCTTTGGCTGTTTCAGTCACAGAGCAACATACAAAGAATGATTTTGAGACGCCTTTTCCTCGAACCCCAATAGGAATGGTTAATGCTTCTCTTAACCGTCAGATAAAGATTGGCGTCACCCTTAAAGATATCCACGGTAGGCTTCCTGATGAAGATACGCTTGCAGCCATTCGTTCTACGGTCTCTTTGCTCGAAAGCCTTGGGCATATCGTTATCGAAGTTGAACAACCAATCCAAGATGGCGATGTGTTCATGCGTAACTATATGGGCGTATTTGGCAACAAGATGGCAAGCTTTGCTGAGCAATTCGACCACTTAGGTATGCCGCTAGAATCGATGCCAGACAAAGTCAGCGATAACGTCGTCTATTTAGCTCGCACGATGCAAGCTCGCTTAAAAGCAACTCCTAGCTTGTATATCGACTCTCAAGAACGATGCCGAAACTTCGCGACCAATCACAACCGAGAGTTCTTTAAAAACATCGACATTTGGCTCACCCCTTGTGCAAACCATGTTCCTTTGGACATCGAATATTTCAACCAGAAAACGCATTCCGGCAAAGAGATATGGGCACGTTCAGAGAAATTAATGTCCTACACGCCAATCGAAAACGTGGCAGGCAATCCGGCGATGTCGGTTCCCTTGTATTGGAACAAGCAGAACCTTCCTGTTGGTAGCCACTTTTCCGCAGCAAGAGGCAACGACCGCCTGCTATTTGAATTGGCCTATCAACTAGAACACGCCAAGCCTTGGGCAAACAAAAAAGCCCCGATTGCGCTTTAAAAAGCAATTCACTTTCAAAACAGTTCAATTTAGAAAACCATTTAAGTACGAGTCTTTTGATGAAACATATTATTTTCCTATTCTTGGCAAGCCTGACGCTTGCGCCACACTCATTCGCAGCTCTAGCACCAAGCGAAGGCTTCAGTGGCAACATGACCTTCCTAACTGGCTTCACCGCAAACTCAAGCAACCTCGATGTTGGTCAAAGCAATCATCAATCTCAAGCCGATTTAATGTCGTCGGGTAATACGGAAGCAGAGGGAATGGTCGCGGTTTTGGGTTCAGTGCAATACACCTTTGGCGCTTTGAATCACAAACAGTTTTTCTTAGGTACCTCAAGAGACGACATCATCACAGGTACGTTGGCATTTGAAGTTGGATATAGGCAGCAAGTGGAAAGCGGAATGGTGGTCGATTTTTCTATCTTGCCGACTCTGATATCTGGCGAAGTATGGGATGACCCTTATGCTGTTGACTCAAATAGGAAAGAAACCGACCTCACTGGCACTGTGGTTCGAATGCAGCTTTCAAGAATAATGGGCTCGAACTTTAATCTCGATGTCGCTTCTGGTGAGTCAGACGTTAAAAAAGAAAACACCGGCCTAAAGGGGCTTGGTTTAACCGAAGAAGAACGCGCATTGATGATTCGAGAACGAAAGTACTTTTATCTCAAGTCTGGTTATCAGTACTTCTTGAAAGATGGGTCAGGCATTCTCACACCTTCAATGAATGTTTTCTCTTCAGATTCTGAGGGTGATGCACTATCGTTCTTGAGCCTTGGCGCGGAAATCAACCTAGCGAAAAGATACGGAAATCATGGTCTTGCTTTAACACTCAATGCAGCAAAACGCAGCTATGATAAAGAGAACCCAATCTTTAATAAGACACGTGAAGACAAAGACTTTGGCGCCTTCGTTGCTTATGAATATGCCAATATTTTTGATGCGAAAAACTGGTCTCTGGTATCACTACTCGGCGCGAAGACAACGAATTCGAATATTGAGTATTACCAATCATCACAATATGTGGTTTCAGTCGGTGTTGATTACAAATTCTAAGATTGAACTGAGGTTTTCATTACTTGTAACCCGAAACAAATCCTTTAATTTGGACATATTACCGAGAAGAACACTCTTCAATCGCCAGCAATAACAGGGAGTTATGGTGGAAAGTTTTAGTACTCAATTGCCCATTTTTTGGTTTAAAACTTTAGATTCTGCTATACAGGCTAGAATTGGAGACAGCAGCGATATCTGGTCGGGAGCAGAGGTCTATAAACAACTTTGCTCCGCCGAATCGATCTCGGCTTATCAGCTTCAAACCGCCATCACCAATATCTACCAACGCTTTGATCATGAACTGATCGACCTATTTGATGAGTCCGCTCGCTACTTCGATGAGCTTGAAATGGGCGCGCCGGTCATGGCCATGCTCACCGCGCCAGATCTCGCCAGCTTTTGCCAACTGCTGAGTCGATATTCCATTCATATACATCCGCTACTGAAAATATTCAGCCGTGAAACAGAAAATGGTGAAGTCGAGCTTTGGGGCGTCACACCCGAGTACATTGACGAAACCACACTGATGACACACATCAGCTTGGGGCTCTATTTCAGTATTATGATCAAGCTCGTTCGCAGATACCTTAATGCGCCGAATCAAAAGCTCGCCATTCACATCCACAAGAACACCATCGGTGATGAGTTCTTGAGCATCTATGAGCGTGTCTTTAATGTTGAAATGAAAGAGGGCTTCCCCGCCCGCTACCTTCTATTTCCTAACGATCTTGTCCAGGCGAAACCTCGCCAATTCCAAGCTGACTTTCATGCAGAGTTAGTACGAATCGCCGATCAACAGATGGAAAAAACGTTAAAAACTAACTTGATCTACAAAGTGAATGAAACGTTCAAGGTGCTCGCGGTGAAAGACACCAACCTAGATAGCGTAGCGAATAATCTTCACATCAGCCCTCGAACCCTGAATCGTAAGCTTAAACAACAAGGTGTGAGCTTTCGTCGTTTGTTCGATAAATACCGACTTGAGCTGAGCATGACGTTACTGAATCAAAACGACGGCAACATTACCTATGTGGCTCACGAACTTGGCTTTTCAGACTCGAGCGCATTCAGTCGAGCATTCAAAAATTGGACTGGGCACTCTCCTACTGAACTCAGGTCGTAATAGCAGATCTCGCACCCCATATCACTAAGCATCGAACGACATTGTTCTTACTTGGTTTTTTGTTCTTACATATTTTCGATTCTCATGTATTATGTGCGCCCATAATTGTATGACAAATATGTAGCGCCGTTTCTGTATGACCAAAGCCACCAACCACGCGATTTTGCTCTTAGTATTCGCCAACCTGCTCGCCTCCTTTTCAGACGTCTCACTAAAAGTGCTGAACGGTGAAGTGCCCACGTTCCAATATGTGTTTATCCGCCAGCTATTGAGCGTGATGTTGCTGCTCCCTTTTTGGCTAAAGCTACCCAAAGAGACGCGCATGCAAGGTGGTTGTCGCATCAATTTTTTGCGGGCTCAGTTCATCCTAATGGGAAGCGGCTGCGCAATGATTGCCATCACACACCTCACCTTGGCGACTGCAAATGCGATGTTCTATGTTGGGCCCATTCTTATGCTCCCGCTTTCTATTGTTTTACTGAAAGAGAAGCCGACATCATCAAAAGTGGTCGCGACACTGATTGGCTTCTTGGGTGTGTTAATCGTGTTGCGTCCAGAGCAATTTCACTGGGCCGCTATTGCGGGCTTAGGCAGTGCGCTCGCGATGGGCGTCGGCAATATTTTGATTAAACGTCTTCACGCAGAACAACACATTATCTCGACACTATTTTGGACCAGTGTGATGACTCTGCCGTTGGCGTTGGCTCTTGCTCTGCCTGCATGGGCGGCGATTGAATGGCGTCATGTTGGGTGGATTATGGCAATCAACCTATTCGTTCTGGGATACCATGCCCTTGTGGTGGTGGCTTATAAAAAAGCGCCAGCAAACCAAATTGCTCTCGCAGAATACTCGGGGTTGGTGTTTGTGACCCTATTTGGCGTGATGTGGTTTGACGAGATTCCAGGCATGTTGACCCTTGTCGGTATTAGCCTGATCGTCATTCCTATGATGCCAATAAAATGGAAGAAGTACTTCAGTAGGCCAAATCAAACGGCGCTAGATATAGAAGCCAATCAACCTAAACCTTAATCGTCGACAGTGCTATTAAAGCGTATTGCGCTAACCCAATTTCGACTTATTCAAACTAGTAAAGGGACCGGTATTTCTACCCGTCCCTTTTTGTTTTCGTTTGTGTAAGGTGTTACTTAAGCTTGAACACCAACACTTTGTTGTATGCCGTCACCATCAGTAAGTCTTGCTGTTTCCCGCCAATTTCTAGATTACTAATATGGCCAGCATCGATAGCGATAAAGTCTATTTGCTTACCGTCTTTATCGAACACACCCACACCACCATGCGCTGCAACAAATAGGTTGTCATCAGCATCAACAGCAACACCATCAACCATAGGTTCTGAGCCAGATTCCGCTTTCGCTTGGGCAAACTGAGTCTTATTGCTGAGTGACTGTCCATCAACATCAAATCGGTATACCCAGCCATCAGACGTGTCGGCAACGTATAACGAAGATTCATCAGAAGAAAAAGCGATGCCGTTTGGCAGCTTGAACTCTCCGGTGATCAACTTTAGATCACCATCTAAATAACGATAAACGCCATTAACCGGTTGCTCTGGTTCTGCCTTTGCTGGGCCGTAACCTTGGATACCAAACGGAGGATCGGTAAACCACACGCTGCCATCACTGTTAACGGTTAAATCGTTAGGGCTATTAAGCAGTTTGCCGTTGTACGTTGCAGCGACAATCACTTTCTCTCCGTTGCCCTGACGGTACGACAGCTTTCTATCATGACGAGCAGCCCACAGGTTGCCTTTCGCATCGATATCGAGACCATTAGCATAGCCAGAATTGTCATCAAACACGCTCAGCTTGCCGTTAAGATCGTAAGAATAGGTTGTGTTATTTGGGATATCGCTAAACAAGAAATGTTGATGTTCCACATCCCATGTTGGGCCTTCAACAAAGCCGAATGAGTCTCCAACCAATGTTGGGTTGCTTTCTACAACAGAGGCAGCTGAAACATTCATAGAGGCAGCCATTGCAGCGGTAATAAGTAGTAATTTGTTCATTGTTCTTCTCCTTTCTGTTTACGTTTTGAATCTTAGTTTCTTGAAAGAGTGAGAAAAACAGTACAAAATGACTTCACTGTTTACTAAATGGTGTTAATGATGAATTTAATTTATATGCAGACCTTCTTGACTGTCGCCGAAGAGCAAAGCTTCACCAAGGCCGCTGAAGTATTGGATGTGTCAAAAGGTTTGGTGTCTCGGCATGTACAACGACTCGAAGAAACATTGAATTCTAAACTGTTTCACAGAACGACTCGTTCTATCAGCCTCACGGAAGTGGGCGAAGAGTTGTATTCGAAAGCGAAGCAAATTCAACTATTAGCAACCGAAGCGGAAATGCGTGTCTTAGACATGACGCAGGAAGTGGCAGGCGATTTGAAAATTACCGCGCCGATAGAGTTTGGGCGTGCGCTTTGTCGTCATATCATCCCTACTTTCAAGCAAGAGTACCCAAAAGTGGATTTGATTCTCGACTTTGGGCCGATGAAAAAGAAGATAGAGTCTGGCGACTTTGACATTGCTTTCCGAGCCTACGATGAACTGCCTAATGATGTGATTGCCAACGATCTCGGGCATATCCGCAATGTTCTCGTTTGCAGTGCGGATTACGCATCAACTTACCCACTCGCCACCACCAAAGACATCCATAAATGCAGCTTCATTCTTAACAGTCAAAATGAACGTTGGAATCAGCTGGAGTTGATCAATGGCGAACAAACCTACCATGTTGAAGTAACCGGAAGTGTTAGCTCTAATACCTACAGTTCAATTTTGGAGTTAGCAATGCAAGGGATAGGTGTCGCCAGCTTGCCGTTCTATCAAGTTGAAGAGCAGATCAAACAAGGTAAGCTTATTCACGTGTTCCCAGAATGGTCGATTAAAGCCCAAAAGCTAAACCTTATCTATGCTCAAAGAAGAGTAACACCGCAGAAGTTGGTCACTTTTAACCGAGCCGTAAAAGAGTGGTTGGAATCGAATAACGCTTATACGTTGTAGGTTTTATAACGCTAAATCTTTCAATTGGAATGCATGTGCGTTCCATTCATATCAGGCGCAATCACAATACTTTTCAATAGCTGATAGGCTGCCGTGTGTTCGTCGATTTTGAAACACCCTCCCCCTCAAGTTGAGTTCATCACCCCTGTAGATTGACGACCGAGGGGGAGAACCTTCTTTATCGCTGAACGTGTAAATGCACATGCCGCCATCGGTATTCAGTTCCTCCCCTTTCTTCTCATAGTTTAAGCTCATTCATAATTTGATCTATCACTTCTCTATAGATCTCCTCAAAAAGGCTACATAAGAAAACGAATTATGGGCCTCGCACGTTCCAATGTTGAGCTCGTGCGTTGTTGGCGAAAACACTGTATTCAGACAGAAAATCAATGAGTTGAGCCAGAATTGTCTCAGCTGCGTTTTTCTCAATGCCAATTCGGTTTGTGGTATGTTTCATGTGTTCCTACAATTTCAATTGAGGCTCATGTTTGAGTGAACTCTGGAGAGCTTGATAATGAAGTGCTTTAAAAGCGTAGCTTCAGGCTTTGGTGTGCTAACGCTTATCCGGTTTTTTCTAATATACTATCTAGCTACTTCGAGCATTTCTGTAGCATTTGGAAACGAATGATCAATCAAAGAACAATAAGGTTAGTGGTAGAATTCTGCCCCCTTTTCTTTTTGGAGATGTTCGTGAAAAAGTTACTTTTGTTATGTATGGTGTCTTTATCTTTAATGGGTTGTGTGTCATCACAAGTAGCCGTTGTTGATAACACTGCCGTAGGCAACAATAACATTCATGTTGTAATTGAAAGTGACGAGGTTGAGGACCGAATTGGTGTTGGTCCGGTTATCTTGAAGTATTTAGAAGATAAACAAATCTCATCAGAATTCGGTCATGGCGGCAAGCATTTTGCTCAATCTGGCACTGGCAGCGGTTTCTTGGTGGCTGAAAACAAATGGCTCACCAATTACCATGTAATAAAAGATTTAGATGACATTACTATCAGTTATGCGGGAAAGAACATTCCGGCTACCGTTATTGCTACTGATGAACATAATGATCTAGCCCTCCTTAAAGCAGACAGCGGTGATTTGAAATCAATAAAATTCGCTACCGCTGAAGTTGGAAATAGCATTTATGTATCGGGTTACCCGCTCTCGTCTATGTTGGGCGATTATGCAAGGCTGACTACGGGAAACATCAGCAGTTTGTATGGGTTTGATGGTAACGCTAGCAACATACAAATTACAGCCCCGATCTCTCCTGGAAACTCAGGAGGTCCTGTAACAAATACTGACTTTGAAGCGGTGGGTGTAGTCGTAAGCACGGCAAATACTGTCGCGATGGCCAATAGAATCGGTTCGCTACCTCAAGGCTTAAATTTCGCTGTATCTCCGAACGTTGCCTCAGGGTTCTTGTTGCAAAATGGCGTTGAGACACCTAAAGAAACAATAAAAAGCGTTCAAGCGCTTCTCAATAGTACGGCATTAATTTGGAATGGCAATTCAACAAAGCAGAAGCGAACCTATATCGCCAAGTTTACTTATAGATATTATTGGGACCTAGGTAACCATCTGTCTTATATGAGATTGCACCTGATTGATAGCAATACTGGTGAAACGGTTTTAAAGTCATCCCTCGAAGCTGATTCAATGGGTATCCAAGGTCCGGTTTATGACATGATGAACAAGGTCACCGCGGAATTAGCGATAGGCCTCAACCAAACCAATATGTGATTTGGATAGCCAAGGTTCAATATCAAAGGGGCGTTCTACTTAGTTAGTTTGGCTTTTTGGCATTTTTTGCTGCAAGTACTCAAAGTTGTCACGCGAAATAAAAATCCTGACAGGTTTGGTTTATGGGGGGCTTTCTCTACGTCATGTGTATTTAAAGAACTTTTGTTTGATTGTTCTGCACCAATAGGACTGGGCGCTTCGCTAAGCGACTTTCCAGCCCCAAAAGTTGTCCGAATTACCAAATTTAAGTCATTGCTATAACTCGTTTATATCCAAACCCAATTCAGCACATTCAAAACAAAAGGGATTGGTATCTCTACCAATCCCTTCACTACTTATTTATAAAGTAACGGCTCTTACTCTCTACAAACTCTCAATTGCTTTTTGTACCACAGTGTAGTGGTCAACAAATACCGGACACTGACTTAAGCCGATTTTCGGCATTCACTGGCGACAGCCCATCATTTGCTTGATGAGGCCGTTGCCGATTATAGTAACTCATCAGGTAATGGCTGATGTCTTT